>NZ_CP095732.1:1282857-1603214 GCF_020447305.1 Abyssibius alkaniclasticus
GCCAGCCAGATCAGCCCCAGCCAAACACCGAATACATAGACGAATGCCGCCGGCAGGCCCAGAATGGTGCCGGCCTGCGCAAAAATCCAGATAATGGGCGAAAGCAGTAAAAACCCGCCAAGAATGGGCAAAAGCGCGGCAAAATCCTGCCTGCGCCGCCGTTCCAGCGCACGCTGGGCCAGGTCGGGCTTGGGTTTCATAGCCCGACCAGCAGCCGCGCGCGCGCCACCAGTTCGGCATTGGCAAAGGGTTTGGTCATGAAAACATCCACGCCAATATCTTCGGCCATTTGCTGGTCACGCGACTGGCCCTTGGCGGTGAGCATCATCACTTTCGGTGCGATTTGCCCTTTCAGGCGCAGATCGCGCAAAATGTCAAAGCCGCTGCGATTGGGCAGCATCACATCGAGGATCACCAGATCGGGGGCAGAGTCTGCAATGCGGGCCAATGCGCGGTTGCCGTCAGATTCGCTTTGCACGGCGAAGCCTGCGCGTTCCAGCAAAAAGGTCAGTGATTCGACGATATTCGGTTCGTCCTCAACAATCAGGACAGATTTGCGCACAGATTACCCCCCGACGCCCATGCGGCGCTTGGGGCAGGATAAAAGGCCAAAAGGTCAAATGCCAAGCGATTTGTCAGCCAACCACCTGGGGGATATCGGTAAGATAGGCGGCGCGGCTGCGCGCGTCGCAGCCTTTGCGCGGGCAAATCGCACAGGCCGTGCCAACCGCCGAAATGCCTTGGGGTTGCGGCAGCCACGCCGAAATCACCTTCAGGCTGTCATCGGGGATCAGCAGCATGGCCGCCTGATAGTTGGGGGTTTGGCCCACCGGGGCCGGCGCGGTCTGCTCGGCCAACGACAATGCGGTAATCACCGTGCCATCGCTTAGCGACAGGGCCGAAATGGCGCTGCGCTCGGGGTGGCTGAAGGCCTGAAAGATGGGCCAAAGCGCACAGGCGGCACCGTGGCGGGGCAGGGCGAAACTTTCGAGCGGCTGGCGCCAGATGGGCTGGCCTGCGGCATTGACCACCAATAGCCCGAAGCGCGGCGCGGCAATATCCTCGCGCCGCAAGGCCGCAAGCCTGCGATAGATGCGGATCTGGCTGCCGCCGAAATGCTGGCCCAGCGCATGGGGGTTATAGGCCAGGCGCGCGGCGGTGGCGGCAAATTCCGCAAGCGGCAGGGCGGCGGCATCGCCCGCATAACGCGCCAGCAGGTCATGCGCCATAGAGCGTGCGGCCGGGCTGTCCAGTTCGGGGGCGTCGGCCAGAAGCGCCGCCACACTGCCTCCGGCATCGAGCGCCGGAAAGCGATAGCCGTGCCGTTGCAGGAAACTGTCCACCGCCTCTTCCGGCGTGGCCGCAGCGGCGGCACCTTCGCTTGCGCGGTCAAGATAGGCGCTCAGCGCCGTGGCCGCATCTGAAAGGCGGCGGCTTTCATCGTGAATGCTGCGCACAAAGCGGCGCTGCTGGTCGGGGGCAATGTCATCAACCGTGCTTAGAATGCCCGCGGTCGAGCGGATTGCCGTGATGTTCGACAGGATATTATGCAGCGTTTCGGCCAAAAACGGATCATGCCCCAAACGATCGCTCAGCACGGTAATGGCCTCGCGCAAGTCATGGTTCTGGCGCGACAGGGCGGCCACGCTGTGCGCCCAGTCGGGAAATTGCGCGATGAACGCCTCGATCAGGCCCGGATCGATGCCGCCCTGCGCGGTGGCCACGGCGCGCAATTCGGCCAATTGTGCCGAATCCGGCCCCTCGTTCAATGCCGAAGCCGGCAAGTGGAGCGCGCGCGCCAAAGCCTGAAGGCGCAACCCCGCGATTCTGCGTTTGTTATGCTCGATCAGGTTGAGATAGGAGGCCGACAGCCCGGCCGCGGCCGCAAGTTGACGTTGCGTGAGCCCCATTTTGCGCCGGGCTTCACGAATGCGTGTTCCAACCAGGTATCCGACCATGCGCGATCCTCTTGCTTTGCAACGGAAAAACGACACGCTTGTAAATAAATTTACTATTGTGCGCTGCAATATAGAAATAAGTTTACAAAATAATGCAAGGAAAGCAATAATTTATTGTGAACTTCACAAACCTCCCGGCATTATACCTATGGCGCAATGCGCCCCGCCGGATAACCGGCAAGGACAGGAATGGGAGGAAATTCATGTCAAAACTAACCCTCAGCCGTCGCGGACTCATCCGCTCGGGCGCCGTTGCAGGCGCGGGGCTTGCTTTGCCCACAATTTTTACCGGCGCTGCGTCGGCCTATACAAACGAACCTACCGGCAGCGATGTCATCTTTGGCTTTAACGTGCCCCAGTCCGGCCCCTATGCCGACGAAGGTGCCGACGAGCTTCGCGCCTATCAGCTTGCTGTCAAACACCTGAACGGTGAAGGCGATGGCGGCATGATGAACACCTTCAGCGGCAGCGCGCTGACAGGTCAGGGTGTGCTTGGCAAGCGGGTCGCCTATGTCACCGGCGATACGCAGACAAAATCCGACGCCGCGCGCGCTTCGGCCCAGTCGATGATCCAGCGCGATGGCGCCATCATGATCACCGGCGGCTCGTCATCGGGTGTGGCTGTTGCCGTGCAGGCGCTCTGCCAGGAGGCCGGGGTTATCTTCATGGCCTGTCTGACGCATTCCAACGACACGACCGGCAAGGACAAGAAGGCCAATGGCTTCCGCCATTTCTTCAACGCCTATATGTCGGGTGCGGCACTTGCGCCGGTTCTGGCCAAAACCTATGGCAGCGACCGTCGCGCCTATCATCTGACCGCCGACTATACCTGGGGCTGGACACAGCAGGCATCGATGCAGGCCTTTACCGAGGCTGAAGGCTGGGAAACCGTCAACAACGTGCTGACCCCGCTGACCGCAACCGATTTCAGCTCGTATATCGCGCCGGTTCTGAACTCGGGTGCCGATGTTCTCGTGCTGAACCATTACGGCGGAAACATGGTGAACTCGCTCACCAATGCCGTGCAGTTCGGTCTGCGCGACAAGCAGGTCAACGGCAAGAACTTCGAGATTGTTGTGCCGCTCTATTCCGAGCTTATGGCCAAAGGCGCGGGTGAAAACGTGCGCGGCATTCTTGGCTCAAGCAACTGGCACTGGCAATTGCCCGATCCGGGCACCCAGGCCTTCACCAAATCCTTTGGTGAGGAATATGGCTTCCCGCCAAGCCAGGCCGCACAAACCGCCTATGCCCAGACGCTGCTATATGCGGATGCGGCTGAACGCGCCGGCACCTTCAATCCTTGCGGGATTGTGGATGCGCTTGAAGGCTTCAGCTTTGATGGCCTTGGCAATGGCCCGACCGAATACCGTGCCGCCGACCACCAGTGCTTCAAGGATGTGCTGGTTGTGAAAGGCACCGAAGCGCCAACCTCGGAATATGATGTGCTTGAGGTGGTTGAAATCACCCCGCGCGCACAGGTCGAATATGACCCCGAGAACGAGTTCTTCGCCGGTGGCGCTTTGGGCGAATGTAACCCGGGCGCATAGGTTTCCCCCTCGGGAATCACTCCCGGTCGCATCCTGTGTGATGCGGCCGGCTTTTCCGCACAAGCGGGCATAACGTAACATCGGGCGGGGAACACGATGGACGCCATCTTCCTACAATTACTGAACGGTCTGGACAAAGGTTCGGCCTATGCGCTGATCGCGCTGGGGCTTACGCTGATTTTCGGCACTTTGGGCGTGGTCAATTTTGCGCATGGCGCCTTGTTCATGCTCGGCGCGTTCTGCGCTGTGACCTTCAACAATATCCTGAATATCGCAAGCGTCACGCTTGATCCGGAGCGCACCGATTTTCTGGGCAACCCGCTGAAGGTGGAAACACCCTATCTAGAAATGTGGTTTGGTGAATTCGGCAGTTGGATGATCGATTACACCGTGCCGCTGGCCATCATCGTTGCCATTCCGGTAATGATCCTGATCGGCATCATCATGGAACGCGGGCTGATCAAGCATTTTTACAAACGCCCCCATGCCGACCAGATTCTTGTAACCTTTGGCCTGGCGATCGTGCTGCAAGAGGTCATCAAATTCTACTTCGGCGCCAATCCCATTCCCACACCCAGCCCTGCGGCCTTCAAAGGCTCGCTCGATATCGGTGTGATGTTGGGGTTTGACCCGAATGCCGTGATCTACCCCTATTGGCGGCTGATCTATTTCTTCTTTGCGGCCATCGTCATCGGCGCGGTCTTTGCCTTCCTGCAATTCACCACCTTTGGCATGGTTGTGCGTGCCGGCATGGCCGACCGTGAAACCGTGGGCCTGCTTGGCATCAATATCGACCGGCGCTTCACCATCATGTTCGGGGTGGCGGCTGCGGTCGCCGGGGTTGCAGGGGTCATGTATACGCCTATCAACAGCCCCAATTACCATATGGGCATGGATTTTCTGGTGCTGAGTTTCGTGGTGGTCGTGGTTGGCGGCATGGGCAGCCTGCCCGGCGCCGTGGCTGCGGGCTTCCTGCTTGGCGTTCTTGAAAGCTTCGCCTCGATGGTCGAGGTCAAGGACGCCTTTGAATCCATCGGCCTGCCCAGTATCGACCAGATTGTAATCTACCTTGTTGCAGTGATCATCCTGCTGACAAGGCCGCGTGGCCTTATGGGCCGCAAAGGCGTGATGGAGGAATAGCATGTTCAACACGACCCGCACCAATGACCGGCTTTTGTTGACCATTGTCATCATCATGGTTCTGCTTGGCCCGATCATCCTTGCGCCCTTTGGCGCAGGCTACCCCGCGCTTTTGCAGCGTTTCGCCATTTACGGGCTGTTTGCCGTTGGCTTCAACATTCTGTTCGGCCTTACCGGCTATCTGTCCTTTGGCCATGCGGCCTTTCTGGGCGTCGGCTCTTATGCGGCGGTCTGGATGTTCAAGCTGCTGACCATGAACATCATCCCGGCGATCTTGCTGGCGATGGTCATTTCCGGGCTGTTTGCGCTGCTGATCGGCTATATCAGCTTGCGGCGTTCGGGGATCTACTTTTCGATCCTCACGCTGGCCTTTGCGCAGATGAGCTATAACATGGCCTATTCCGTGCTGACCCCGCTGACCAATGGCGAAACCGGTCTGCAACTGGCGCTGAGCGATCCGCGCGTGCTGGACAGGGTTGAAAACGCCAACCAACTGCCGCTGACCAACCTGTTCGGGCTGGATATGAACGCCGTCTTCTGGAACCCGACGCTGCTGGGTTACCAGATTCAGTTCAACTATGGTTTCTATGTCTGCGCGGCCTTCCTGATCGGCGGGTTCTATCTGTCGATGCGCATCTTCCGCTCGCCCTTCGGGCTGATGCTGCGCGCCGTCAAGACCAACCGCACACGGCTGAACTATACCGGCATCAACCCGCGCCCCTATACGCTTGCGGCCTTTGTGATCTCGGGCATGTATGCCGGGCTGGCGGGGGCGCTTCTGGCCAGCATGGAACCGCTGGCCGGTGCCGAGCGTATGCAATGGACAGCATCGGGCGAGGTGGTCTTGATGACCATTCTGGGCGGTGCAGGCACGCTGATCGGGCCGGTCTTGGGCGCGGGTGCGATCAAATATTTCGAAAACATCTTTTCGACCATCAATGAAAACGTGCTGCATGGCTGGTTCAGCATCTTCCCCGAATGGCTGAACAGCACATTGAGCTGGGTCTTTTCGCCCTTCTTTGGCGAAGGCTGGAGCCTGACCCTGGGGTTGCTGTTCATGCTGGTGGTTATCTTTCTGCCCGGCGGGCTGGTTGAAGGAGCGCAAAGGCTGGGCGGCTGGCTCAAGGGATTGGTCGGCAAACGCCCTGAAACCGCCACCACACCGGCTGAATAGGAGCGGAAGATGGGCATTTTAGAAGTTCAGAACGTCAACAAACGCTTTGGTGGCCTGCAGGCGCTTTCAAACGTCAACCTCGATGTGCAGGAAGGCTCTATCCATGCGATTATCGGGCCGAACGGGGCGGGCAAATCCACCTTCCTCAATTGCCTGATCGGCAAGCTGAAACCCGATACCGGCACGGTGCTGTTCAACGGCCAGTCGGTGCTGGGCAAGAAACCCCACCAGATCAACCAGCTCGGCGTCAGCCGGGTGTTCCAGACGCCGGAAATCTTTTCCAGCCTCAGCGTATGGGAAAACGTGCTGATCCCGTGCTTTGCGCATCGTGACGGGGCGTTCACGCTGAACCCGCTGAAATCGGTCGCCAAGGATGCCGATATTCGCGCCAAGGCCGAAGAAATTCTGGCCGATGTCGGCATGTCGGACAAGCGCAACATGATCGCGGCTTCAATGTCGCGCGGCGACAAGCGGCGCCTGGAAATGGCCATGTGCCTTGTGCAGGAACCCAAGCTCTTGCTGCTTGACGAGCCGACCGCCGGCATGGCGCGGGCCGATACCAACAACACGATCGCGCTTTTGCGCGAGATCAGCGAAAAGCGCAAAATCACCAAAGTGATCATCGAACATGACATGCATGTCGTGTTTTCGCTGGCCAGCCGCATTTCGGTGCTGGCACAGGGTGCGATCATTGTCGAGGACACGCCGGAAAATATCAAAGGCCATCCGAAAGTGCGAGAAGCCTATCTAGGGGAGGCACAGGTATGACCCTGACCGATACAGACTATTCCAACGCGGCCTCTGAAAACCTTGGGCGGGTCGAGCCGGCCTATTTCCAGTGCCACGACATCCATGCCTATTACGGCGAAAGCTATATCGTGCAGGGCGTGAGCTTCAACATTCATGAAGGTGAGATTCTGGCGCTGCTCGGGCGCAACGGGGCGGGCAAAACCTCGACCCTGCGCGCCATTGCCCGCATGGATGACCCGGCGCTGAAACGCGGCGAGATCTGGCTCGACCATAAGCCGCTGCACGATATGAAATCGTTTCAGGCCAGCCAGTTCGGCGTGGGGCTGGTGCCGGAAGACCGGCGGATCATTCCCGGCCTGACGGTGGAAGAAAACATCAAGCTGGCGCAAATCGCCCCGCCTAAAGGCTGGTCGGCCGAGCGGATTTACGAGCTGTTCCCCCGCCTTGGCGAGCGGCGCAAGCAAGAGGGTGTAACCCTGTCGGGCGGCGAGCAGCAGATGCTGGCCATTGGCCGCGCACTGGCCCGCGATGTGAAGCTGCTCTTGCTGGATGAGCCTTATGAAGGGCTTGCGCCGGTCATCGTGCAGGAAATCGAGCGCACTTTGGCGCAGATCAAATCACTCGGCATCACCACGATTATCGTCGAGCAAAACGCCATTGCAGCGTTGAAACTGGCCGATAGGGCGGTCATTCTGGATACCGGACAGGTGGTGTTTGACGGCACGGCCCAAGAGGTGCTGGACAATGAGGCGCTCCGCCAGGAATATTTGGCCATCTAGCCCGCTTTGCGCCAGCAAGGGCGCGGCGCCCGGCCCAAACGGATGAGGATACAATGACAAACGCAAGCTTCCCCCCCGCAACCGATTTTGCGGAGAATGCGCATATTGATGCGGCGACCTATGAAAAAATGTATGCAGAATCAATAGCCGACCCCGATGCGTTCTGGGGCAAGGCGGCGGCGCGGCTGGATTGGGTGAAAGCGCCCAAAACCATCAAGAACACCTCATTCGCCTATGAAAATGTGTCGATCAAATGGTTTGAAGATGGCGAATTGAACGTCGCCGCCAATTGCATTGACCGGCATCTGGCCACGCGCGGCAACCAGACCGCAATCATCTGGGAGGCGGACGACCCCGCCACCCCCGCCAAGCACATCACCTATGCCGAATTGCACGACCAGGTCAGCCGCTTGGCCAATGTGCTGCGCGCCCAGGGTGTGGGCAAGGGCGACCGCGTTGTCATTTACCTGCCGATGATCCCTGCCGCCGCCTATGCCATGCTGGCCTGCGCGCGCATCGGTGCCGTGCATTCCGTGGTGTTTGCGGGCTTCTCGCCCGACGCGCTTGGCAACCGCATCAACGATAGCGGCGCCAAGGTGCTGATCACCGCCGATGAAGCCCCGCGCGGCGGGCGCAAAACGCCGCTGAAATCCAATGCCGATGCCGCCCTTCTGCATTGCAGCGATTCCGTGCGCTGTTTGGTTGTCAAACATACCGGCGGGCAAACCACATGGGTTGCGGGGCGCGATATCGACCTGCTCGCCGAAATGGCGGCGGCCAGTGGCAATTGCGCGCCCGAAGTGATGAATGCCGAAGACCCGCTTTTCGTGCTGTATACCTCCGGTTCTACCGGCAAGCCCAAGGGCGTGGTCCATTCCTCGGGCGGCTATCTGCTTTATGCCGCGATGACCCATGAATACACGTTCGACTATCATGATGGCGATATCTACTGGTGCACCGCCGATGTCGGCTGGGTGACCGGCCATAGCTATATCGTTTATGGCCCGCTGGCCAATGGCGCGACCACGCTGATGTTCGAAGGCGTGCCAACCTGGCCCGATGCCTCGCGCTTCTGGCAGGTGTGCGAAAAGCACAAGGTGAACCAGTTCTACACCGCCCCCACCGCCATTCGCGCGCTGATGGGGCAGGGCGACAGCTTTGTGTCGGGCTGCGATCTGTCCAGCCTGAAACTGCTGGGCACGGTGGGCGAGCCGATCAACCCCGAAGCCTGGAACTGGTATAACGAGGTGGTCGGCAAGGGAAAGCTGCCCATCGTCGATACATGGTGGCAAACCGAAACCGGCGGCCACATGATCACCCCGCTGCCCGGCGCGATTGCCGCCAAACCCGGCTCTGCCACCAAACCGTTCTTCGGCGTGCAGCCGGTTATTCTTGATGCCACAACAGGCGAAGAGCAAACTGCGACCGAGGCCGAGGGCGTGCTTTGCGTTAAAGACAGTTGGCCCGGCCAGATGCGCACGGTATTTGGCGACCATGACCGCTTCGTTTCGGCCTATTTCGCCGATTACAAAGGCTATTATTTCACCGGCGATGGCTGTCGGCGCGATGCCGATGGCTATTACTGGATCACCGGGCGGGTTGATGACGTGATCAACGTCTCGGGCCACCGGATGGGCACGGCCGAGGTGGAAAGCGCGCTGGTCGCGCACGCAAAAGTGGCCGAGGCTGCGGTTGTCGGCTATCCTCATGCCATCAAGGGGCAGGGGATTTATGCCTATATCACCCTGATGAACGGCGTTGAGCCCAGCGACGAGCTGAAGCGCGAGCTGGTGCTATGGGTGCGCAAGGAAATCGGCCCCATCGCCAGCCCCGACCTCATCCAATGGGCGCCGGGCCTGCCAAAGACTCGGTCAGGCAAAATCATGCGGCGGATTCTGCGCAAGATCGCCGAAAACGAGTATGGCAGCCTTGGGGATACATCTACGCTTGCAGACCCGGGCGTGGTTGACGATCTTATTACCAACCGGATGCATCGAAATTAATTATACTAAACTTTTATGAATGCATGATGCCTTCTTTTTTGCTAAAAGAGGGCATCATCTTTGTAGGAGTTTAACGATGCGCGTCATTTGTTTGTTCGTCATAACAGCCGCCCTGTCCGGCTGCATTTACCCGAATGCGATTTATCCCGACCTGCCACAGGGCCAATATACAGAGCCGACAGAACCATAAACCCGGCCACAAGGCTGCGCTTTGGCCCCATCAACCATTTCAAGGTATCGGATCGTCTGCGCCCGCTAACGTCGGCGCAGACGAATCACCACATCCACGCGCGAAATTTCTGTGTTTTCCGGCGGGGTTGGCAGGCCTTCAATTTGTATGGCCGAATTTGGCGCATCCGACAGCCGCCCGTCATCTTCCCAATAGTAATGCGGATGATGGTCGGTGCGGGTGTCAAAATAGGTGCGGTTCCCGTCGACGGTAATTTCATGCAGCAGGCCAGCGCCGCAAAAGGCGCGCAGCGTGTTGTAAACCGTGGCCAGCGAGACCGATTGATCGCCCGAAGCCGCCGCCTCGTGCAGGCTTTCGGCGGTGACATGGCGGTCGCGCCCGTCGCCCACCAGCAGCGTGGCCAAGGCCAGCCGTTGCCGGGTTGGGCGCAGCCCGGCATCGGTTAGCCAATCGGCGGCCCGCTCATGCGGGCGCAGCTGGTTTTTTTGCTCATGTGGCATAATATTTCCCGCCTTACTGTTTAATTAGCGCAAAAACCCCATATAGTTCCAGCGAAAAGCCTATCAGCCGCCGATATGCGGCGATATTGTGCAGGCAGGCACGCTTGCACGCCAACCCTTGCGGGTGATAGGGAAAGAGCCAACACTGGCGCAAAGAACTAAGGAGCAGGGCTTGATGCAACACCGCCCCACCAGCATAGACTATGACGGGCTGCTAGAATGCGCGCGCGGCGAAATGTTCGGCCCCGGCAATGCGCAATTGCCCATGCCGCCCATGCTGATGATGGACCGCATCACCGAAATTTCCGCCGATGGCGGCCCGCACGGTCAGGGCCATGTTGTTGCCGAGTTCGATATCAAGCCCGACCTGTGGTTCTTCCCCTGCCATTTTGTCGGCAACCCGATCATGCCCGGCTGTCTGGGGCTTGATGCGCTTTGGCAGATTACCGGCTTCAACCTTGGCTGGCGCGGCATGAAGGGGCGCGGCATGGCGCTGGGTGTGGGCGAGGTGAAATTCACCGGCATGGTCACCCCCGAAACTAGGCTCGTGCGTTACGAGGTGGATATGGTGCGGGTGATCGACCGTAAATTGAAAATTGGGCGCGCCGATGGGCGTATGTATGCCGATGATGTGCATGTTTATACCGCGCTCGACATGAAAGTTGGCCTGTCGCAAGACTGATCTGACCAAAGCAAAGGAAATCCGCTATGCGTCGCGTTGTCATCACAGGGCTGGGAATCGTCTCGTCAATCGGCGTTTCGGCGACCGAAGTGCTTGATTCATTGCAAACCGGTCGTTCGGGCATCAGCTTTGCTGAAAGTTACGCTGAAAACGGCTTTCGCTCGCGCGTGCATGGTATGCCGAATATCGATGTGAGCGCCCATATCGACAAGCGCAACCTGCGCTTCATGGGCGATGGCGCGGCCTATAATTTCATCGCTATGGAACAGGCGATTGCCGATGCCGGGCTGGAAGACAGCGATGTCTCCAACGAACGCACCGGGCTTGTCATGGGCTCTGGCGGGCCAAGCACCAAGAACCTGTTCAACGCCCACCAGATTGTGCTGAAAAACGGCGCGCCCAAACGCATGGGGCCGTTCATGGTTACGCGCGGCATGTCCTCGACCAACTCGGCCTGTCTGGCGACGCCTTTCAAGATCAAGGGTGTGAACTATTCCATCACCTCGGCCTGCTCCACCTCGGCGCATTGCATTGGCAACGGGGTCGAGCAAATCCAGCTTGGCAAGCAGGATGTTGTCTTTGCCGGCGGGGGCGAGGAGCTGGATTGGACCCTGTCCTGCCTGTTCGATGCGATGGGCGCAATGTCCTCCAAATACAACGACACGCCGGAACTGGCCAGCCGCGCCTATGATGCCGACCGTGACGGTTTTGTCATTGCCGGTGGTGGCGGGGTTGTCGTGCTGGAAGAGCTTTCGCACGCACAGGCGCGCGGTGCAAAAATTTACGCCGAAGTCACGGGCTATGGGGCCACTTCTGATGGTTATGACATGGTCGCGCCTTCGGGCGAGGGGGGCGAGCGATCTATGAAGCTCGCGCTTGGCACGATTGGGGACCGCAAGGTTTCCTATATCAACAGCCACGGCACCTCCACCCCGGCTGGCGATATCACGGAGATCGACGCCATCCGCCGGGTGTTTGGCGATGGTGCCACCCCGCCCGTATCTTCAACCAAATCACTGACGGGCCACAGCCTTGGGGCAACCGGCGTGCAGGAAACCATTTATTGCCTGCTGATGATGCAGCATAATTTCATTGCCGCCAGCGCCAATATCCAGACTCTCGATCCGGCCCTCAAGCCTTCGGAAATTGTGATGGCGCGGCGCGACAATGTGGATCACGATACACTACTTTCGAACTCCTTCGGATTCGGCGGCACGAACGCGACGCTCGCGCTCTCTAAATTTCATGGGTAATGATCATGGCTGAATTGATGCGCGGCAAACGTGGGCTGGTGATGGGTGTCGCCAATGACCGTTCTATCGCCTGGGGAATTTCAAGGGCGCTTGCGGCCGAAGGGGCGGAGCTTGCCTTCACCTATCAGGGTGAAGGTTTTGGCAAGCGCGTGCTGCCCTTGGCGCAAAGCCTTGGCTCGAACATGGTGATCGAGGCCGATGTGCAGGATTCCGCATCGCTGGACCGCGCCTTTGGCACATTGGCCAAAAGCTGGGGCAGCATCGACTTTCTGATCCACGCCATCGCCTATTCCGACAAGGACGAGCTGACCGGCCGTTTCCTGAACACCACGCGCGCGAATTTCCTCAATTCGATGGATATTTCCTGCTATTCGCTGGTCGATGTGGCGCGGCGCGCTGCCCCCTTGATGAAGCAGGGCGGCAGCATTGTCACCCTCACCTATATGGGCAGTCAGCGGGTTATTCCGAATTACAATGTGATGGGCGTGGCCAAGGCGGCGCTTGAAGCCACGGTCCGCTATCTGGCAAATGATCTTGGCCCCGATGGTATCCGCGTCAACGCCGTCTCCCCCGGCCCGATGAAAACCCTGGCCGGGGCCGCGATTGGCGGGGCGCGCAAGGTTTATCGCGCAACCGAGGAAAACGCCCCGCTACGCAGCAATGCCAGCCTGGAAAGCTGCGGGGCGATGGGCATGTTCCTGTGTTCGGATATGTCTGCACATACAACCGGCGAAGTGATCTATGTCGATGGTGGCTACCATGTCATGGGCATGGCGCAGCCGGAAAACCTCGCCTAGAACAAACCGCCTTTCTTGCCAAGGTCCATCGAGGTCTTGGCGGTGACGTGGCAAAGCTTGACGACCTTGTCCAGAATATCCTGCGAATGTTTGGCGTCGAGCTTGTTGATCGTGTCGTCGATATGCTTCCAGAGCTTCACGAAATCCTTTGGGTCATAGGTTTTGACCTGCGTGGCCGCGGCCAGCATCCCGCGCACCGGCCCTTGGCGGAACAGTTGAAGATCGTTCAGCGGTCCGCCAGCCTTCAGCTTTCCTGCCGCCGCCAATAATTGCGCCACGCGCCCGGCAAAGGCCTTCACCTCACCCGCCATCGCCGAAAATTCTTCCTTCGCGGCAGAGGCCATGTTCACATAGGTCTTCTCGAATTCCGATTTGAACTTCTTGGCATCCTTTGCCGACTTGTCGGGAAATTTCGCCAGATAGGTCGCCAGCGCCTTGTAGCATTCGGCGGCGGCGGCGGCGTTCTTTGCGAAATCCCGGCCATAGACCTTGTGAAACGCATCAAGCGACTTGCCGACATTTACAGAGCTGACAGCGTTCGCGCCGACCCCGTGCGTTGTCTTGAACTTCTTCCATTGTGCATGTGTAGGAATGCTGACGGCCATGATAAATGCTCCAAACTGAAATAATATTGGGCAGACTACACCCGACACCCCAAAAAATGAAAATGATTTTCCTGACGGCACATTGCCCCGGCCCGGCTTGGCCAGCGGGGGGCTGTCCTCATCTGCCGCCAGCCAATATGAGTGACATGGGCGGATGTTGCTGATTTGCGCATTGCTGCGCCAGCCCGCCCGGTGCGGCGAGTCCAACTTGTTTTGCGCGGCCCGGGCAGCTTTCCGGTTTCTCAAGCCAGAGTTTGCACGCAGGGCCCGCAAGGGGCTTATAGGGGTTTTCCACATGCGATTTGCGTGACAAAATGCACCGCAAAGGGGAGGCTTTATGCCGATTACAACTTGTATTTTTGATGCTTACGGAACCCTGTTCGACGTTGCGGCCGCCGCGCGGCAAGTGGCGGATGAGCCAGGAAACGAGGAATTTTCCGCCAAATGGCCGGAAATTGCCCGCACATGGCGCGACAAGCAGTTGCAATATTCATGGCTGCGCGCCGTGGCCGACGCCCATAAGGATTTTTGGCAGGTCACGCAGGATTCGCTCGACTACACGCTTGAAGCGCATGGGTTTGCCTCGGAGTCTTTGCGCCAGCGCCTGCTCGATCTTTACTGGAAGCTCAAGGCCTTTCCCGAAGTTCCCCCAATGCTGGCCGCGTTGAAAGACCGGGGCATGGTCACGGGCATCCTGTCCAACGGTTCGCCCGACATGCTGGATGCGGCGGTTGAATCGGCTGGCATTGCACAATGGCTTGATGTGGTGCTGAGCGTGGAGGATGTGGGCGTTTTCAAGCCGCATCGCTGGGTTTATGACCTTGTTGGCAGCCATTTCGGCAGCCAGCCCAGCGAGGTATTGTTTGTCTCGTCCAACGGCTGGGATGCGGCGCACGCGGCGGGTTACGGGTTTCAAACCGTCTGGGTGAACCGCGCGAATGACCCGGTTGACCGGTTTGACTGGTCGCCCGACCATGTGATGCGCGATTTGACCGGCATTCCTGAACTGGCGGCCGCGCGGTGACGCCCTTTGTCACAGCCGATGGGCTGCGGCTGGATTATACCGATCAGGGCCAAGGCCCCGCCGTGCTGTGCCTGCCCGGCCTGACCCGCGATTTGCGCGATTTCGACGAACTTGCCGCCGCGCTTTCCGGCGTGCGCCTGCTGCGCCTGACCCCGCGCGGGCGGCACGGGTCTGACTGGGCGCAAGATGCTTCAAGTTACAATATAGCCGCGGAATCGGCGGATTCACTGGCATTTCTCGACTTTCTGGGGGTGGAGAAGGCGGTTGTCATCGGCACTTCGCGTGGCGGGTTGCAGGCGATGGTGATGGCTGCAACCGCGCCCGAGCGGCTGGCTGGCGTCGTGCTGAACGATATCGGCCCCGAACTGTCTGCCGATGGTCTGGGGCGGATCATGGATTACCTCGGCATCGCCCCGCGCGCCCAAAGCCTGCCCGAGCTTGTAGCCGCGCTGCGCGCCACGATGGGCGCAGGCTTCCCCGGCCTTTCGGCGGAAAAGTGGGAGACACTGGCCCGGCGCTGGTTTGATGTGCGCGATGATGGCATCGGGCTGACCTATGATCCCAAAATCCGCGACGCGGTGATTGAGCAAAGCGCAACACCCGCGCCCGACCTCTGGCCATTCTTCGACCTTTTGCCAGCGCCGCTGGCGGTCATCCGCGGCGCAAATTCCGATTTGCTGAGCGTCGAGACCGTTGCCAGAATGAAGGCCCGCCGCCCGGCGCTGATCAGCGCCGAGGTTCCAAACCGTGGCCATGTGCCGTTTCTGGATGAGCCGCAGGCGCTGGCCGCAATTCACGCAGTGTTGGAGCAGGTATGAGCAGGATCGAGATGATACACGCCGCGCGGGCGCGCAGTGCGAACCATGTGCGGCAAACGCCGGTTCTGTCCTCTCCGTTTCTGGACGAGATCGCCGGGCGCCGGGTTTTGGTGAAGGCTGAATGCCTGCAGCATACCGGCAGCTTCAAGTTTCGCGGCGGCTATTCGGCGCTGTCGGGGCTGAGCGATGCGCAGCGCGCGGGCGGGGTTATCGCCTATTCCAGCGGCAACCATGCGCAGGGCGTGGCGCTGGCCGCAAGGCTGCACGGGGTGGCGGCGGTGATTATCATGCCGTCTGACGCACCCAGGCTGAAGATTGAGAACACCCGCGCCCTTGGGGCCGAGGTGGTGTTATATGACCGGTTTGGCGAGGATCGCGACGCGATTGGCCAGTCGTTGGCCACCGCGCGCGGGCTGACGCTGATCCGCCCCTATGACGAGCCTTTGGTTGTTGCCGGTCAGGGCACGCTGGGGCTGGAGTTGGGGCCGCAACTGGCCGAAGCGGGCATGACATCGGGCGATGTTCTGGTGTGCTGTGGTGGCGGCGGGCTGACCTCGGGCGTGGCGCTGGCCTTGGCCGAAGTCGCGCCGGGGTTGCGCGTGCGCCCGGTCGAACCTGTGGGGTTTGACGATGTGCGCCGTTCGCTGATGTCCGGCCGCATCGAGGGCAATGCACCGGAGGCGCGCTCGATCTGCGATGCGATCGTCACGCCAGGGCCGGGCAAGCTGACATTCCCGATCATGCAGGAACATTGCGGACCGGGGCTGGCGGTGCCGGATGAAGACGCGCTGCGCGCCGTGGCGCTGGCCTTTCAACGCCTGAAAATCGTGGCCGAACCGGGCGGGGCCGTGGCGCTGGCCGCCGCGCTGTTTCAGGCCGATCAGCTTGAGGGCGAAGCCGTGGCCGTGGTGGTGACGGGGGGCAACGTGGATGGTGATGTGTTTGCGCAAGCTCTGGCGCGCCTGTAGCAGCACAGATACTCCCGCGCCGCACCGCCGATCAAAGATCGGCGATGGGGCTTGGCGGTGGCAGCGCGGCACTGGTGCGCAATGTGCAATGTCGCACCCGCGCTGCCCTGCACCGTGGCACGTGACGCCGGCTAGCATGGCCTGAACGCCACCCTGAAGGAGTTGCAACCAGGGGCAACATCGGCAAGCGGCGCGGGCGTGAGCGGCAATCTGGTGCTGCCCTGGCCGCGCCGCCACCGCCAAGCCCCCGGGCTGATCTTTGATCAGCCCAAGGGGGCGCGGCAGGGCCTAGCCATCAATCCGGATTGTGGCATTCGCCGGGTCATAGGGGCTGTCTTCGACCACTTCGGCATCCCAAAGCTGGTTCAGCATCTTGACCTTCAGCTTCTGGCCGACCGTGGCCAGATCGGGGCGCACATAGCCCATGCCGATGGATTTGCCGAAATGCACGGAGTAACCGCCCGAGGTGAGGCGGCCGATCTTGGTATTTCCATCAAACAGCGCCTCGCGGCCCCAGGGGTCGCAATCGGCGGGGCCGTCGATGAGCAGGGTGACGCATTTGGCGCGGATGCCGGTGGCCTCCATCGCCGCTTTGCCCTGGAAGTCTTTGGACAGGTCGACAAAGCGGGGCAGGTCGGCTTCCAGCGGGGTGGCGTCGCGGCCAAGCTCGGTGCCAAAGGCGCGGTAGGATTTTTCTTGGCGCAGCCAGTTTTGCGCGCGCGCGCCAACCAGCTTCATGCCGAATTCCGCCCCGGCCTTCTCAAGCTGGTCGAACAGGTAGTTCTGCATTTCGATCGGGTGGTGAAGCTCCCAGCCCAGCTCGCCGGTATAGGCCACACGGATGGCGTTGACGGGGCACATGCCAAGCTCGATTTGCCGGGCAGACAGCCAGGGGAAGCGCTTGTTGGACAGCGCGGTTTCTGGGTCGGCATCGCGGATGAGTTTTTTCAGCACGTCGCGCGATTTCGGCCCCGCAATGGCGAAAACGCCCCATTGTGTGGTGACATTCTGCACCTCGATGCGGCCAAACGCGGCCTCTTTGTCGGCCACGCATTTGCGCAGATAATCGGCGTCATAGGCTGTCCACGCGCCAGCAGAGACGAGATAATACTCGTCATCCTTAAGCCGCACGATGGTGTATTCGGTGCGGGTCGTGCCGGTTGGTGTCAGCGCATAGGTGAGGTTGATGCGGCCCACTTTCGGTAGCTTGTTGGTGGTGAACCAATCAAGGAAAGCCGTGGCACCGGGGCCTTTGACGATATGTTTGGTAAACGCCGTGGCGTCGATCAACCCGACGCCGTTGCGGATGGCTTTGGCTTCCTCAACCGCATATTGCCACCAGCCGCCACGGCGGAAGCTGCGGCTATCATGATCATTGAAGCCCATGGGGGCGTAATAGTTCGGGCGTTCCCAGCCGTTTACCTGACCGAACTGCGCGCCGCGCGCGGCTTGCCGGTCATAGGCGGGCGAGGTGCGGAGCGGGCGGGCGGCGGGGCGTTCCTCATCGGGGTGGTGGAGGATGTAGACATGGTCATAGCACTCCTCGTTCTTGCGCATGGCATACTCAGTCGTCATCCAATCGCCAAAACGCTTGGGGTCGAGCGACGCCATGTCGATTTCAGCCTCGCCATTCACCATCATCTGCGCAAGGTAATAGCCGGTGCCGCCAGCCGCCGTGATGCCAAAGCTAAAGCCCTCGGCCAGCCACATATTGCGCAGGCCGGGCGCGGGGCCGACCAGCGGGTTGCCATCGGGGGTGTAGCAGATCGGGCCGTTGAAATCATCCTTCAAGCCGCTGTTCTCGCATGAGGGGATGCGGTGGATCATCGCCATATACTGGCTCTCAATGCGCTCCAGATCGAGCGGGAACAGGTCGGCGCGGAAACTGTCGGGCACGCCATATTCAAACCGGGCGGGGGCGTTCTTCTCGTAAACGCCCAAAATCCAGCCGCCGCGTTCCTCGCGCACATAGGATTGCGCATCGGCGTCGCGGATGACGGGGTGTTCGGGGTTGGTCTTGCGCCATTCCACCAGCGCGGGGTCGGACTCCATAACGATGAACTGGTGTTCAACCGGAATGGCGGGGATCTTGATGCCAAGCAATTTGGCCGTGCGCTGGGCGTGGTTGCCGGTGGCTGTCACCACATGTTCGGCGCGGATTTCAAACCTGTCCTCTCCGGCCACCAGATTGCCGCCGCGCTCCACCATTTTGGTGCCGCGCACGATCCATTCGGACCCCGTCCATTCATAGCTGTCGACCTGCAGCTTGCGGTAAATCTCGGCCCCCAACTGGCGGGCGCCCTTGGCCATCGCCTGGGTGACATCGGCAGGGTTAATATAGCCGTCTTCGGTGTGGTAAAGCGCGCCTTTAAGGTCATCCGTGCGGATCAGCGGCCAGCGGGCCTTGATGTCATCCGGCGTGAGGAATTCATACTTGATGCCCACCGAATCGGCGGTAGAGGCATAGAGCATGTATTCGTCCATACGCTCTTGCGTTTGGGCCATGCGCAGGTTGCCCACCACCGAAAAGCCTGCATTCAACCCGGTTTCAGCCTCCAGCGTTTTGTAGAAATCAACCGAATACTGGTGGATATGGCTGGTGGCGTAACCCATGTTGAACAGCGGCAAAAGGCCGGCGGCGTGCCAGGTGGAACCGGATGTCAGCTCGTCACGCTCGATCAGAACGCATTCCCAGCCGGCCTTGGCCAGATGATAGGCAATGCCCGCCCCTACGGCCCCGCCGCCAACAACCAATGCTTTGACCTGGGTTTTCATCGCTCGCTCCAATTCCTGATGATTTGGTAAAGCTATCATGCAGAACGGCGCGCGCAACTTGCGAGCGCCCGACCAGATGGCGGCTGCTTCCGACATGCGCGCCAATCAAAGCCGCATTTTGAGATGCACTTGCCCCAGCCACGCCCTTGGGGCAAGCTGGTGCCGGATTTTCAAAACGGAGTGCGGATTATGCGACTTTCACATATGATTCTCGGCGCGGCGATGGCGGCGATCAGCCTGCCCGCGATGGCCCAGGATGTGCCCGACCTAGGGGGCCGCGAAGTGGTGGTGGTAACGGAAAACGCCTATCCGCCGCTGCAATTCATCGACCCGAGCAGCGGCGAGGCGATCGGCTGGGAATATGACGCGATGGCCGAAATTGCCAAGCGGCTGAATATTACCGTGACCTACCAGAACATCAGCTGGGATGCGATGATCCCCGCCGTTTCGGAAGGCCAGTTCGATATGGGCATGACCGGCATCACCATCCGCGATGACCGTCGCGAAATGGTCGATTTTTCCGAGCCTTACATGCGCAGCGAAATGTTCATGCTGGTGCGCGCCGATGAAGAGCGTTTCAGCGATGGCGCAAGCTTTGCCGCCAACCCCGATCTGCTGGTCGGCGCGCAGGCCGGCACCACGCCGTTCTATACCGCCGTTTACGAGGTGCTGGATGGCGATGAGGCCAACCCGCGCATCAAGCTGTTTGAAACCTTTGGTGTGAGCATCGAAGCCTTGCGCAATGGCGATGTCGACCTTGTGCTGACCGATGGCACGGCGGGCAATGGCTATGTGCGCGCCAACCCCGACACGTTCAAACTGGTGGGCGCGCCGATGGGCGTTGAAGATTTCGGCTTTATCTTTCCACGTGGCAGCGACCTTGTCGGCCCGATGAATGCCGCAATTGCCGCAATGGCCGCCGATGGCACATTGGAAGCGCTGAACATCAAGTGGTTCCTTGAATATGAGATTGGCCAGTAAGGCCACCGGGCGCGGTGGGTTTGCCTGCCGCGCCGCTTTGTCATGAATAAAAACCCCCCCAAGGATTTTCCCTATTGGCTGGTCGCCGTGGTGCTGATTGGCCTGTATCTCGCCTATCGCGTGGCGGTCGATGAGCTGTATGCGCAGGTCTATGCGCGCATTTCCCAGGGCATTGCGATGACCATCGAGGTTGCGCTGGTGGCCTTTGCGCTGGCCACGGTGCTGGGGCTTGGCCTTGCCGTGGCGGCGCTGAGCCGGTTCATCGTGCTGCGCCAGATCGCGCGCTTCTACATCGAAGTCGTGCGCGGCGTGCCGATTCTGGTGCTGCTGTTCTACATCGCCTTTGTGGCCGCGCCGGTCTTTGTGGTGGCCATCAATGCGCTGATCGAGCCCTTGGGGTTTGAAGCCATGCGCCCGCGCGATCTGTCGATGAAATGGCGCGCAATACTGGCGCTGATGATAGGCTATGGCGCCTTTCTGGCCGAGGTGTTTCGTGCGGGGCTGCAATCGGTCGACCCGGGGCAAATCGAGGCGGCCGAGGCTTTGGGGCTGAACGGCTGGCAACGCTTCCGGCTGATCGTGTTCCCGCAGGCCATTCGCACGGTGCTGCCGCCCCTGGGCAATGATTTTGTGGCAATGGTCAAAGACAGCTCGCTTGTGTCGGTGCTGGGCGTGGCCGACATCACCCAGCTTGGCAAAACCTATGCTGCCGGAAGTTTCCGCTATTTCGAGGCGTATAATATAGTCGCCTTCATCTACCTTGCCATGACGATCGGCCTGTCGCTTGCGCTGCGCCGGCTGGAGCGCCATATGCGCAAGAACACCCACCAATAGGAGCCGCGTATGAACCCGCTGTTGCAGGACTGGAGCGCGCCTTTCGGGATGCCGCCCTTTGCCGAAATCAAGCCCGAACATTATGCCGAGGCGTTTGCGGCAGGCTTTGCCGAAGCGCGGGCGCATATCGAGGCGATTGCCACAAATCCGGAAGCGCCCGGTTTTGCCAATACGGTGGATGCGCTGGAGCGCGCCGATGCGCTGCTCAGCCGGGTTTCGGGCGTGTTCGACAATATCTCCAGCGCAGATAGCAGCCCCGAATTGCAGGCGCTGGAACGCGATCTGGCCCCGCAGCAAGCGCGGTTTGCCAGCGAACTTGCAAGTGACAAGCGGCTTTATGCGCGTCTGTCGGTGCTGGATGCGCAGCGCGCCGATCTGGGGCTGAGCGGCGAGCAGGAGGAGGTGCTGAAGCAGTATCTGCGCATGTTCCGCCGGGCGGGTGCGCATCTGGCGGCGGAGAAGGTTGCGCGGCTCAAGGAAATTGCCGCGCGTATGGCCAGCCTTGGCACGCAGTTTACGCAAAACCTGCTGAAGGACGAGGCGGCCTGGGAAATGCCGCTTGCCGCCGATGATCTGGCCGGCCTGCCCGAAGATCTGGTTGAGGCCCTGGCCGCAGCGGCGGGCGAGCGTGGGCACAAGGGGCATTGCCTGACCCTGTCACGCGCATTGATCATGCCGTTCTTGCAATTCTCCAACCGGCGTGATTTGCGCAAGCTGGCCTTTGAGGCCTGGGAGGCGCGCGGCGCCAATGGCGGGGCGACCGACAATCGCGCCATTGCCCGCGAAATGCTGGAACTGCGCGCCGAGCGCGCACAGCTTCTGGGCTATGGCTCGTTTTCCGCCCTTCGGCTGGAAGCTGAAATGGCCGGAACGCCGGAAGCGGTGCGCGGCTTGCTGGCCCGCGTGTGGGAACCTGCGCGCAGCGCCGCCCTGCGCGATGCCGACGCCTTGCAAGAGCTGATGGCCGCCGATGGTGTGCAGGATGATCTGCGCCCCTGGGACTGGCGGCGCTACGCCACCAGCTTGCAAAAGCGCGATTTCGATATCGATGAGAACGAGGTGAAGCCGTATTTGCAGCTTGATGCAATGATCGAGGCGGGTTTCGATGTGGCCAACAAGCTGTTCGGCCTGGAGTTCACACCGCTTGAAATTCCGCTTTACCACCCAGATGCGCGGGCCTGGGAGGTGCGCGAGGGCGCGCGGCATATCGGAGTGTTCATCGGTGACTATTTCGCGCGGCCTTCCAAACGTTCGGGCGCATGGTGCTGGCGTTTTCGCCCCCAGCAGGCGCTGAACGGTCAGCAGCGCCCGATCGTGGTGAATGTCTGCAATTCGGCCAAACCGCCCAAGGGCAGCCCCGCGCTGCTGACCTTTGATGACGCGCGCACGCTGTTTCATGAATTCGGCCATGCGCTGCACCAATTGCTCTCGGATGTGACCTATCCCAGCGTTTCGGGCACCTCGGTGCCGCTGGATTTTGTGGAATTGCCCAGCCAGTTGTTCGAGCATTGGCTGGCCACGCCCGAGGTTCTGCGCAAATTTGCCCGTCATTACAAAACCGGCCACGCCATGCCCGAAGACCTGATTGCCCGCATCAAGGCGGCTGAAAATTTCGACCAGGGCTTTGCAACGGTCGAGTTTATTGCCAGCGCGATGGTCGATCTTGACCTGCATTTAGGCCCGCCCCCTGCCGACCCGATGCAGGCCCAGGCCGCCACGCTGGACAGGCTGGCCATGCCGGCGGCGATCCGGATGCGCCACGCCTTGCCGCATTTTGCGCATATCTTTGCCGGTGATGGCTATGCCAGCGGCTATTATTCCTATATGTGGTCGGAGGTGATGGATGCCGATGCGTTTGAAGCCTTTGAGGAAGCCGGTGATGTGTTCGACCCCGCCACCGCGCAACGCCTGCGCAAGCATATTCTGGCAGCCGGGGGTGCAGGCCCGGCCGAGGCCGCCTATATCGCGTTTCGCGGGCGTATGCCGGGGGTTGAAGCCTTGCTGCGCGGACGAGGCTTTCCGGTTGAGTGAAGTCTGACAACTGGTCTAAAAACCGCCTGTTCTACAAATTTTCATGGGTTATCAGGCAATTACGCGTTGCATTAGATGTTTTAGTAAACTAAAAAATAGCGGTGCGAGCAGGTGTTCATGCGTGTAATTATTGGTCTTAGTCTGGTAAGTGTGGTAAGAAAACAGTGCCCGTCTCTAAATTGGTATTACTGTAGGAGACAGTGACAATGGAAGAAGAAACAAGCGCTCCTGACACGTTGGAACTGCTGGCCATGACAACCGATGTCGTGGTGTCTTTCGCGTCAAAAAATGAAATGGCCGCCGGTGATGTGCCCGACATGATCGCCAGCGTCTATGCCATGTTCAAGCAGCTTGCCGAAGGTGAGTTGAGCGCGCCGCAAGAAGATCTTGTGCCTGCCGTGCCGATCAAGAAATCCATCACGCGCGATTATATCATTTGTCTGGAAGATGGTAAGAAGCTGAAAATGCTGCGCCGTCACCTGGCGTCGGCCTATGATATGACGCCCGAGCAATATCGTGAGAAATGGGGCTTGAAAGCCGATTATCCGATGGTTGCGCCCGCCTATGCCGAACTGCGCCAGCAGCTTGCCAAGAAAATCGGCCTTGGCCGCAAGGGCAAGGGGCGCCCGCGCAAAACCAAAGAGTGATGCGGAATTGCCCCGCGCGCAGTTTGCGCGTATAGGAGCGGCGCGGGAAAACCTGCGCCGTTTTTGTTTTGGGAAAGCTCATGTCTGCGCCGAAGAAGCTGTTCGTTAAAACCTGGGGCTGTCAGATGAATGTCTATGACAGCGAGCGCATGGCCGAGGCGATGGGCGCATCGGGCTATGAGGCGACGGAGTCGGCTGATGATGCCGATATGATTCTGCTGAACACCTGCCATATCCGCGAAAAGGCATCCGAGAAGATGTATTCCGAGCTTGGCCGCCTGAAAGAACACAAGCTCGCGCGCCCCGATGTGAAAATTGGCGTGGCGGGCTGTGTGGCACAGGCCGAGGGCGCCGAGATTATTCGCCGCCAGCCGATGGTCGATGTGGTGGTGGGCCCGCAGGCCTATCATCGTCTGCCCGATATGGTGGCGCGCTCCAGCAATGGCGCCAAGGTTGTCGATACCGAGTTCCCCGAGGAAGACAAGTTTACGCGCCTGCCGCGCGGCCCGAAAGCACGGCGCGCACCGGCGGCGTTTTTGACCGTGCAGGAAGGTTGCGACAAGTTTTGCGCCTTTTGCGTGGTGCCCTATACGCGCGGTGCCGAGGTCAGCCGCCCGGTTGCGCGCATTATCGCCGAGGCGCGTGATCTGGTAGAGCGCGGCGTGGTCGAACTGACCTTGCTTGGCCAGAATGTGAATGCCTATCACGGGGCCGGGCCGGATGGCGAAGCCTGGTCGCTGGCACAATTGGTGCGCGAGTTGGCAAGGCTCGATGGGCTGGAGCGCATTCGCTACACCACCAGCCACCCCAATGATATGAGCGATGATCTTTACGCAGCCCATGCCGAATTGGACAAGCTGATGCCCTATTTGCACCTGCCGGTGCAGTCGGGCAGCGACAGGATTCTGAAAGCCATGAACCGCCGCCACACGGCTGAAACCTATATGCGTGTGATCGAGCGGATGCGCGCAGCCCGCCCCGATATGGCGCTTTCGGGTGATTTTATTGTCGGCTTTCCGGGGGAGTCCGATGAAGATTTCGCCGATACGATGGCGCTGGTGAAAGAGGTTGGCTACGGCTCGGCCTTCAGCTTCAAATATTCGGCGCGGCCGGGCACACCGGCGGCTGGGCGTGAATTGGTGCCCGATGATGTTGCGCATGAACGTTTGCTCACCCTGCAAGCGCAGATTACCGCCGACCAGTTTGCCTTTCAGACCAGCATGATTGGCCGCACTTTGCCGGTATTGGTGGAAAAGAGCGGCCGCAAGGCCGGGCAGGTGATTGGCAAATCGCCCTACCTGCACGCCGTGCATTTTGAAGCGCCCGCAACATCTATTGGCCAGATAGTGCCGGTGCGTATTGTTGCCAGCGAGAAGAATTCGCTGACCGGTCGGGCCGAGTAACACAATATTCATGAAACTCCGACTTGCCAGACGCAGGATGTTGAGGCAGGCTGGACCTTATTTCGCAAAAGGACCAAACCGCCTTTGACACAGCATGACACGTCGATTCAATCGCCGCCAGCTTCGGATGAAACCGCGCTGACATTCCCCGACAACCGGCTGCTGATCGACCTGTGTGGCGAGTTGGATTCAAACCTTACCCGTGTCGAGCAAGGCCATGATGTGCAGATCGTGCATCGTGGCAACGAGGTTGTGCTTTATGGTGAACCGGCGGCACGGCGCATGGCAGCGGCGACTTTGCAGGGGCTATATGCGCGGCTGCGTGCCGGGCGCGCGGTTGAACCGGGCGATGTGGATGCCGCCATCCGGATGCAGGGCGAGGTGTTTGAAGCGCCGATGACCACCGAGCAGATTGAAATGTTCGCCGGTGGCCCACTGGAAATTCGCACCCGCAAGCGCGTTGTCGAGCCGCGCACGCAAACCCAGAAACTATATGTCAAATCGCTGTTCGATCATGAGCTTGTTTTCGGCCTTGGCCCGGCGGGCACGGGCAAAACCTATCTGGCCGTGGCAGCCGCCGTGTCGATGTTCATGGAAGGGCGGGTTGACCGGATCATCCTAAGCCGCCCCGCGGTTGAGGCGGGCGAGCGGCTTGGCTTTCTGCCCGGCGACATGAAGGAAAAAGTCGACCCCTATATGCAGCCGCTTTACGATGCGCTGAATGATTTCATTCCCGGCAAGCAGCTTGGCCGGATGATGGAGGAAAAGCAGATCGAGATTGCGCCGCTGGCCTTCATGCGCGGGCGCACATTGTCCAATGCCTTTGTGGTGCTGGACGAGGCGCAGAACTCGACCACCATGCAGATGAAAATGTTCCTCACCCGGCTTGGCGAGGGTTCGCGCATGGCGATAACCGGCGACCCGACCCAGATTGACCTGCCGCGCGGCGTGACCAGCGGGCTGGTCGAGGCCGAGCAGGTTTTGGCCGGCGTCAAAGGCGTGGGGATGACGCATTTCACCGCCGATGACGTGGTGCGCCACCCGATGGTTGCGCGCATCATCAAGGCCTATGACGCTGCCGCCCTGCGCCGAAATGCCTGACATTTCCGATTGCGTGATCGAGGATGCCCGCTGGGAAGCTTGCGATTTGCCAAGCATTGCCGAGCGTGCCACCCGCGCAGCTTTGGCGATTGCAGGGCTGCAGGGCGAGGATTGGGAAGTTGTCGTCATGGCTTGCGATGATGCGCGCATCGCCACGCTCAACGCCGATTTTCGCAGCAAACCCGTGCCCACCAACGTGCTTTCATGGCCTGCTGAAGCGCTTGGCGCCGCCACAGCGGGCGAAACCCCGCTGGCGCCCGAAGGGCCGGAACTGGGTGATATTGCAATCGCCTTTGAAACCTGCGAGGCCGAGGCGCGCGATCAGGGCATTGAATTTGCCGCCCATGTGGCCCATCTGATCGTTCATGCCGTGTTACATTTATTGGGCTACGACCATATTGAGGATGCGGATGCGACATTGATGGAGGGGCTTGAAATCAAGGCTCTTGCCAGCATGGGCATTCAAAATCCATATTAGGACAGATGTAGGAAGTGCATCGCATTTCGGATTAGGGAGTCATGAGCAGTCATTCGGACGCAAGTCCACCAGAACAAGGCAACGACCCGGAGCCTTACAGTTTCGACGACGATTACCGCCCCGGCCTGTTTCAGCGCCTGTTCGGGCGCAACGGCGACAGCGAAGAACCAACCGAGGGTGCCGCCGAATCGCTGGCCCAGACCCGCGAAATGCAGGGCAATCTGCGCAAGCTGCATTCGCGGCGGGTTGACGATATTGCCGTGCCCAAGGCCGATATCATCGCCATTCCCAATAGCTCGACGCTGGCCGAAACTGTCGAGGTGTTCCGCGACTCCACACTTACCCGCCTGCCGGTATTTGCCGATACGCTGGACGAGCCGCTTGGCCTGATCCACCTGAAAGACCTGGCGCTGACCCACGGTTTTGGCAAATCGGGCAAGTTCGACCTTGCCGCGCTGATCCGTCCGCTGATCTATGCGCCTCCATCCATGCCTGTCGCCGTGCTGTTGCAGCGAATGCAAAGCGAGCGTGTGCATATGGCGCTGGTGATCGATGAATATGGCGGTGTCGACGGTCTGGTGACAATCGAGGATATTCTTGAGGAAATCGTCGGTGACATCATCGACGAGCATGACGAGGAAGAGGCCGCATTGTGGATCGAGGAACGCCCCGGCGTCTACCTTGCCCAGGCCCGCGCACCGCTGGACGAGTTTGAAGAGGCCGCCGGGGTCGATCTGCTGCCCGCCGAGCTTGATGAGGAGATCGACACTTTGGGTGGGATTGTTGCCAAACTGACTGGCCGTGTGCCTGTGCGCGGCGAGATTGTGCGCGACGAGGCGGGCCATGAATTTGAAGTGGTCGATGCCGATCCACGCCGCATCAAACGCCTCCGGATCACGCTTTCCGGTGCAGCACGCACCGCAGCCGAATGATCGAGACGCTGCTGCATCAGCGCGGCTGGCGGCGTGCGCTGCTTGCGCTTGTGCTTGGCGCGCTGCTGGCGCTGGCCTTGCAGCCCTTCAACCTGCCTGTGGTGAATCTGGTGGTGCTGCCGGCGCTTGTGGCGCTGCTCGCCCCGCAAGGCGGGCGGTTCTGGCGCGGTTTCGGGTTGGGCTGGTTCGTGGGGCTTGGCTATTTCGCCGTCGCCCTGCACTGGATTGTTGAACCCTTTCTGGTAGATGCGGCGCGCACGGGCTGGCTTGCACCCTTTGGGCTGGTTGGAATGGCGGGCGGTATGGCGCTGTTCTGGGGGCTGGCCTTTGGCTTTGCCGTGCGCGTGGCCAGGGGCACGGCGCGCGATGCGCTGGCGCTGGCCGTCATCTGGGGCGCGGTTGAACTGGCGCGCGGCTATGTGTTTACCGGCTTTCCCTGGGCGCAGCTGGCGCAAGGCCTGCTCGATACGCCGCTTGCGCAATGGGTCGCCTATATCGGTGCGCCGGGGCTGGGTGCAATGGTCATGCTGGGCGCGGGGCTACTGGCCTATCGCACAAGCTTTCTGGCCGGGCTGATGATGCTGCTGATCATGGGCTCGGTCGGCATCATGCGCGACGCGGGCGCAACACCGGATGAACCCGGCGTTACCCTGCGCCTTGTGCAGCCCAATGCCAGCCAACAGGAAAAATGGCTGCCCGAGCGTATTTACGATTTCTATCTGCGCCAGATACAGCTTACCAGCGCGGGCGCGGCCCCCGATCTGACGATATGGCCCGAAGCCGCCGTTGCCTATCTGCCCGATGAAGATGCACAATTGCGCGAGGAAGTCGCGGCAGCCGGGCGCGGCAGTCCGGTCATTCTGGGGGCGCAGCGGCGCGATGCGCGCGGCGTTTACAACACATTGTTCGCAATCGATTCCGGCGCTGGCATAGCCGCCGCCTATGACAAGGTGCGCCTTGCCCCGTTTGGCGAATACATGCCGTTCAATGATTTTTTCAGCCGGTTTGGCATTTCCGGCCTGGCCGATGTGATCGGTGGCGGAATGCAAAAGGGCACGGAAACCGGGCCGATCGCGCTAAATGGGCTGCCCCCCTTCCTGCCGCTGATCTGCTATGAGGCGATTTTCCCGCAAGCCGCCAGCACCCAGCCGCGCCCCGCATGGCTGTTGCAAATCACCAATGACGCCTGGTTCGGCACATTCTCTGGCCCCTACCAGCACCTTGCCCAGGCGCGTCTGCGCGCCATCGAGCAGGGCCTGCCGCTGGCGCGCGCCGCCAATACCGGCGTTTCGGCCATGATCGACGCGCGCGGCCATATCCGCGCCCGCACCAATTTGGGCGAGGTCGCAGCCCTTGACGTGCGCCTGCCCGGCGCGCTGCCGCCCACGCTTTACAGCCGCACCGGCGATTGGCCCGTGGCGCTTGTGCTAAGCCTGCTTGCGGCATTCTTTGCAATACGGCGCCCGCGCGCCAAAGCCTGACGCGCGGCGCGCCGCCTTTCCCGCCGCCTTTCCCGCCGCCTTTCCCATTGACCCGCCCCCACAACTATCGGTAAAGCAGGGCATTCATCCGCGCACAACGGCTTCCTGGCGTGCGGCGGTTAAACAATGGAGCGTTTATGTCCCGTCAGAACTATATTTTCACCTCGGAATCCGTATCCGAGGGGCACCCCGATAAGGTGTGCGACCGTGTGTCCGATGCCATTCTGGATGCGTTTCTGGCCGAAGAGCCGAATGCGCGTGTGGCTTGTGAAACCTTTGCCACCACCAATAATGTCGTTGTCGGCGGCGAGGTCGGGCTGTCGAGCAGGGACAGGTTGGAAACCTATATGGGCAGGATTGACGGGATCGTGCGCGACTGCGTGCGCGATATCGGCTATGAGCAGGACAAGTTCCACTGGAACACGCTGACAGTGCAGAACTTGCTGCACGCCCAATCGGCGCATATCGCCCAAGGGGTCGACCGTGATGGCGCGGGCGATCAGGGCATCATGTTTGGCTTTGCGGTTGATGAAACGCCCGAACTGATGCCCGCCCCGATCCTATATTCGCACGCGATTTTGCGGCGTCTGGCCGAGGCGCGCAAATCGGGGGCCGAGCCGACTCTGGGGCCGGATGCCAAAAGCCAGTTGAGCCTTCGTTATGAGGGCGGCAGGCCGGTCGAGGTGACATCGCTGGTGCTGTCGACCCAGCACGCGCATGAGGCGCAGACAAGCGATGATATCCGCGCGATTGTCGAGCCTTACATCCGCGATGTGCTGCCGGATGGCTGGCTGACCGAGGCGACCGAATGGTGGGTGAACCCGACGGGTAAATTCGTGATCGGCGGGCCGGATGGCGATGCCGGGCTGACCGGGCGCAAGATTATTGTCGATACTTACGGCGGTGCCGCCCCGCATGGCGGCGGTGCGTTTTCCGGCAAAGACCCGACCAAGGTTGACCGTTCGGCGGCTTATGCGGCGCGCTATCTGGCGAAAAACGTGGTGGCGGCGGGCATGGCGACGCGCTGCACGATCCAGCTGAGCTATGCCATCGGTGTGGCCAAGCCGCTGTCGATTTACGCCGATACGCATGGCACGGGGCAGGTGGATGAGGCGCAGATCGAACGCGCCGTGGCCCGCGCGATGGACCTGACGCCGCGCGGCATCCGCACGCATTTGCAGCTTGACCGGCCGATTTATGCACGCACCGCCGCCTATGGCCATTTTGGCCGCGCGCCCGAGGCCGACGGCGGATTCAGCTGGGAGAAAACCGATCTGGCCGCCGCGCTGAAAGCCGCGATCTAGGCGCTCCCGCCCGGCGCAGGCGGGGCAGGCCCCGCCATTGCCGGTTGGGCCGGGCCGCGCACACGCGGGTGTGCGCGGCGCAGAACCCCGCCGGGGCGGGGTTGACCGTTTGCGCGCCGGACACTAGAGCAGCGCCATGAATGATACGCCAGACCAGCCCCGTGATACGCGCCCTGCTGCCCGCCCGAACGCCCCTTGGCGTAACCTGTATGGCCGTGGCAAGGGCAAGCCGCTGCGCGCCGGGCAGGCGGAACATATGGAACATACGCTGCCGCGCCTGTCGCTGCCCGGCGTGTCGTGGGATTTCAACCCGACGCGCGCGCCGATCGATCTGCGCGCGGTGTTCGGCGATGACCGGCCCATCTGGCTGGAAATCGGCTTTGGGGGTGGCGAGCATCTGGCGGCACTCGCAGCCGCCAATCCCGATATCGGCTTCATTGGTGTCGAGCCGTTTTTGAACGGGATGGCGGCGCTGCTGCCGCGCGTGGCCGCGCTTGAAAACATTCGCCTGCATCTGGGCGACGGGCGCGACGTGATGGATGTTTTGCCCGATGCCAGCGTTGCGCGGGCGTTTCTGCTTTACCCCGACCCCTGGCCGAAGAAGCGCCACCACGGCCGCCGCTTTGTGAAGCCCGAAAATATCGACCCGTTGGCGCGCGTGCTGAAACCCGGCGGGCAGTTTCATATTGCCTCGGATATCGAGGATTATGTGCGCCATACGCAGGACCATATGGCACCCCGCCCCGATTTTACCGGCGGTGAGGTGATGCTGGAGCCCTGGGAGGGCTGGCATTCCACCCGATACGAGCAAAAGGCGCTGCGTGCCGGGCGCACACCGCATTACATGACCTTCATCCGGGCCGATCATGCGTGAACGGCCCACGGCGCGGATTATCCTGCTGGACCCGGATGACCGGGCATTGATGTTTCATTTCGTGCATGAGCGCGGCATTCTGGCAGGTCAGCGGCACTGGGCAACGCCGGGCGGGGGGATTGCGGCTGGTGAAAGCCCGCAGGCCGCCGCCGCGCGTGAATTGCGCGAGGAAACCGGCTTTGAGCTGCCGCTGAGCGATGTGATCGCCACGCGCGCCGTGGATTTCCGCCTCGAATCGGGCGAGCTGCTGCGCGCCCATGAAAGCTATTTCGCGGCCTTCGCCCCGCATGAGCGGATTGACAAGACCCGCTGGAATGCGTTTGAGCGGCGTGTGATGCAAGACCATCGCTGGTGGGGGCTTGAAGACCTGGCCACAACCAGCGAAACCTACTTCCCAGAGAACATGGCCGGGATGATAGCGCGTGCCCGCGCGCTGCGGCCCTGAAACATAAGGATAACCGATGTCTGGCACTGGAACCCCGCGCCCGCTGACCGCCCGCAAATCGCCCCCGCTGAAAGGCGCGGCCGCAGTGCCGGGCGATAAAAGCATCAGCCATCGTGCGCTCATTCTGGGCGCGTTGACCATTGGCCGCACAGAGGTGCGCGGGCTGCTGGAGGGCGAAGATGTGCTGGGCACAGGCCGCGCGATGCAAGCCTTTGGCGCGCAAGTCGAGCGCCACGGCCCCGGTGAATGGAGCATCGAGGGCGTGGGTGTGGGCGGCTTTGCCGAACCGGCCGATGTGATTGATTGCGGCAATGCCGGCACCGGCGTGCGGCTGATCATGGGGGCGATGGCCACCACGCCGATCACCGCCACCTTTACCGGCGATGCCAGCTTGCGCAAACGCCCGATGGGCCGGGTGACAGACCCGCTGGCACTGTTTGGCGCGCAGGCTTTTGGCCGCAGCGGGGGCCGTTTGCCGATGACGATTGTCGGTGCGGAAAACCCCGTGCCGGTGCGCTATGTCTCGCCGGTGCCAAGCGCGCAGGTGAAATCGGCCGTGCTGCTGGCGGGGCTGAACGCGCCGGGGCAAACCGTGCTGATCGAGGCGGAAGCGACGCGCGACCATTCGGAAAGGATGCTGGCGGGGTTTGGCGCGGAAATTGTCACAGAAGTTACCGATGAAGGCCGCATGATTACGCTGACGGGCCAGCCGGAGCTTAAGCCGCAGAAGATTGACGTGCCGCGCGACCCGTCCAGCGCCGCCTTTCCGGTATGTGCGGCGCTGCTGGTTGAAGGCTCGCAGGTTCTGGTGCCGAATATCGGGCTGAACCCCACGCGCGCCGGGCTGTTCACCACATTGGTGGACATGGGGGCCGATATTACATTTGAGAATGCGCGCAGCGAGGGGGGCGAGCCCGCCGCCGATTTGCGCGTGCGCTTTGGCCCGCTGAAAGGCATAGACGTGCCGCCCGAACGCGCTGCAAGCATGATTGATGAATACCCCATTCTGGCGGCACTGGCGGCAACTGCCGAGGGCAATACCGTGATGCGCGGCATCAAGGAATTGCGGGTCAAGGAATCGGACCGGATTGACGCGATGGCGCGCGGGCTGGAGGCTTGCGGTGTTTCCCTGGAAGAGGGTGAGGATTATCTCATCATCCACGGGCGCGGGCCGGGAAGCGTGGCGGGCGGGGCGACGGTGGCCACGCATCTGGACCACCGGATTGCCATGTCCTTTTTGTGCCTTGGCATGGCGAGCCTAAAGCCCATTACCATTGATGATCTGGGCGCGATTGCCACCTCCTTCCCCGATTTTGTGCCGCTGATGGAAGGCCTGGGCGCGGTTTTTCACGCCGGTAATGGCTGAATGTGCGGAATTAACGATTGCCGAGATAGCGCCTGTAAACCACGGCCAAACATCGTTATGACTTGCTGAAGTTACAGGGAATGACATGGCCTTCACCGTTGCCATAGACGGCCCCGCAGCGGCGGGCAAAGGCACGATCGCGCGCGCGGTTGCGGCGCATTTCGGCTTTTCACATCTGGATACCGGGCTGCTGTATCGCGCGGTTGGCATGGCCACGCTGGATGCCGCGCGCGGGGTGATTGATGAGAATATGGCCGTGACTATGGCCAAAACGCTCAGCGAAACCGACCTTGCGCGCGATGATTTGCGCAGCGCGCGGGCCGGGCAGGCGGCCAGCAAGGTTGCCGCCATTCCCGAAGTGCGCAGCGCATTGCTGAAATTCCAACAGGATTTTGCGCGCCGTGAGGGTGGCGCCGTGCTGGATGGCCGCGACATCGGCACGGTGATTTGCCCCAATGCCGAGGTGAAGCTGTTTGTGACGGCATCGGACGCCGTGCGCGCCCAACGCCGCTTTGCAGAGCTTTCAGCCACCAACCCCGCGCTGACCGTGGCGCAGGTGGCTGGCGATCTGGCCCAGCGCGATGCGCGCGATGCCGAACGCGCCATCGCCCCGTTGCAGCCTGCCGATGATGCCGAACTGCTCGACACGTCGACGCTGAGCATCGCAGCCGCCATCCAAAGCGCGATTGCAACCGTGCAAAAGCGGCTGAAATAGGCCGATTGCGGGCGCTTTGGCCCTGAATCAGGCTTGATTGCCGCAGGGATTGCGTGTAACCACGCCCCGTTGCAGGGCACAGACCAAAAATAACAAACAGGCAGGGTCGGATTACAATCACCGGCCCTTTGTGTTTTTGGCGCTTGGCAACATGAAACCCCAAAGACCGGCGGAAACAACCGCTCGGCCCGTAAAAACACTTGAAAGGACCTACATATGGCCGCATCCGTGGCAATGGAAGAATTCGAAGCCCTTTTGAACGAAAGCTTCGAACTTGAAACCCCCGACGAGGGCTCAGTCGTCAAAGGCACAGTGGTTGCCATCGAGGCCGGTCAGGCCATCATCGACATCGGCTATAAAATGGAAGGCCGTGTCGACATCAAAGAATTTGCCGCCCCAGGCCAGACCCCCGAAATCGCCGTTGGCGATGTTGTCGAGGTCTATCTGGACCGGGTTGAAAACGCGCGTGGCGAGGCTGTTCTCAGCCGTGAAAAAGCCCGCCGTGAAGAAGCCTGGGACCGTCTTGAAAAAGCCTATGACAAGGAAGAGCGCTGCGAAGGCGTTATCTTTGGCCGGGTCAAAGGTGGTTTCACCGTCGATCTGGGTGGCGCGGTGGCCTTCCTTCCGGGCAGCCAGGTCGATGTGCGCCCCGTGCGCGATGCCGGCCCGCTGATGCAGCTTCCCCAGCCCTTCATGATTTTGAAAATGGACCGTCGCCGTGGCAACATCGTCGTGTCGCGCCGTGCCATTCTTGAAGAAAGCCGTGCCGAGCAGCGCGCCGAGATCGTTGGCAAACTGGCCGAAGGCGATGTGGTTGACGGCGTTGTCAAGAACATCACCGAATACGGTGCATTCGTTGACCTTGGCGGCGTTGATGGCCTGCTGCACGTGACCGACATGGCCTGGCGCCGTGTGAACCACCCGTCGGAAATTCTGGCGATTGGCGAAACGGTCAAGGTGCAGGTTGTCAAGATCAACAAAGACACCCAGCGCATTTCGCTTGGCATGAAACAGCTTGCCGCCGATCCGTGGGACGATGTCGAAGCCCGCTATCCGCTGGAAAGCCGCCATACGGGCCGCGTGACCAACATTACCGATTACGGCGCATTTGTTGAGCTGGAAGCCGGTGTTGAAGGGCTTGTTCACGTCTCCGAAATGTCCTGGACCAAGAAAAACGTTCACCCCGGCAAGATCGTCTCGACCAGCCAGGAAGTTGAAGTTGTCGTTCTGGAAATCGACACGGCCAAACGCCGCGTAAGCCTTGGCCTGAAACAGACCCAGGGGAACCCGTGGGATAACTTTGCCGCTGGCAACCCTGCTGGCACCATCGTTGAAGGCGAAGTCAAGAACATCACCGAATTCGGTCTGTTCATTGGCCTTGAAGGCGATATTGACGGCATGGTTCACCTGTCCGATCTGGACTGGACCCGTTCCGGCGAAGAAGCGATCAAGGATTATCGCAAAGGTGACATGGTCAAGGCCGTGGTGTCCGATGTCGATGTTGAAAAAGAGCGTATCTCGCTGTCCATCAAGGGCCTTGAAGGTGACAAGTTCGCCGATGCAACCGGTGGCGTAAAACGTGGTGCGGTTGTCACCGTAACCGTGACCGCCATTGAAGACGGCGGGATCGAGGTGGAATATGAAGGCATGAAAGCCTTTATCCGCCGTTCGGACCTGAGCCGCGACCGTGGCGACCAGCGCCCCGAGCGCTTCTCGGTTGGCGACAAGATTGATGCGCGTGTCACCAATATCGACGCGAAATCGCGCAAGCTTGGCCTGTCGATCAAGGCACGCGAAATTGCCGAAGAAAAAGAAGCCGTCGAACAGTTCGGCAGCTCGGATTCCGGTGCATCGCTGGGCGACATTCTTGGCGCTGCGCTGAAAGGCAAAACCGACGAGTAAGCACTGCGCTTGACTTCGCGCTTTGCAAGTAATCCGGGGCTGCATCATTTGATGTGGCCCCGTTTCTTGAGACGAATCACCAATCAACCTTTAGGTAACAGTGCCCGGATTCGATTTGGCGCATGGGTTTCTACAGATTCAGATGCGATGACCCGGCGTTAGATGTGTTGCGATCGGCAGATTCGCGCATAATTGCGACGCATGGAACAAGCCGCTATTCCATCGCGCCAAAAATCCTGTCAAAATACCCCAAGTAGCGTTTTGCCGAAAATCGGCGCAGTATAGCCCGCGCACAGCGGGGCGATGAGAGGATGCAACCAATGATCAAATCAGAACTGGTTCAGAAAATCGCAGATGAAAATCCGCATCTCTATCAGCGCGATGTCGAACGTATCGTCACAACCATCTTTGACACGATCATCAATGCAATGGCCGAAGGAAACCGCGTAGAACTACGCGGTTTCGGCGCATTTTCGGTGAAAAAGCGCGATGCGCGCCAGGGCCGAAACCCGCGCACCGGCGAATCTGTCGCCGTGGAAGAAAAGCATGTGCCGTTCTTCAAGGCGGGCAAGCTGCTGCGTGACCGGCTGAACGAATCCTGATTACAAAGGCCGAAACAACATGATCCGAATGATCCGCCTGGCCGTGCTTGGGCTTGTGCTTTTGGTGCTTGTGCTATTGGCGCTGGCCAATCGTGGGGCGGTTGACGTGGCGCTGTTGCCCGCGGGCCTGCCGCTGGCCGACAGCCTGAAGCTGACCGTTCCGCTGTTTCTGATCGTCTTCGCAGCACTATTGCTGGGCCTGCTTCTGGGCATGTTCATTGAATATTTCCGCGAACACAAACTCCGCCGCGCGGCCAGCCAGTCGCGCCGTGAGGCCAGCCAACTGGCCGGCGAGGTGGAGCGGTTGAAGGCCGAGGGCGGCAAGGACGAGGATGACGTTCTTGCCCTGCTCAACTAGATGAACGTCAAAATCTGCGGGCTGCGCGATGCGGCCACGCTGCGCGTGGCACTGGAGGCTGGCGCGCGCTATGTCGGCTTTGTGTTTTTTGCCAAATCACCCCGCCATGTGGAAATTGAAACCGCACGGGCGCTGGCGCTTTCGGTGCCCGAAGGCGTTGCCAAGGTGGCGCTGACAGTGAATGCCGATGACGCTTATCTTGATGCGATCAACGCCGCCGTGCCGCTGGATATGCTCCAGCTTCACGGGCAGGAAAACGTTGCGCGTATTGCCGCTTTGCGCGCCCGCTATGGCCTGCCGATCATGAAAGCCGTGGGCGTGGCCGAGGAAAGCGACCTTGCCAGCCTTGCCAGCTATGGCGCGGTGGCCGACCAGCTTTTGGTTGATGCCAAACCCCCGAAAGACGCGGTTTTGCCCGGTGGTAACGGGCTGGCCTTTGACTGGCGGCTGATTGCCAACCGCCGCTGGCCTGTGCCCTGGATGCTGGCCGGTGGGCTGACAGCTGATAATGTCGCCGAGGCGATCCGCCTGACCGGGGCCAGGCAGGTTGATGTATCCTCGGGCGTGGAAAGTGCTGCGGGCGTGAAAGACCCGGCGCGCATCCGCGCCTTTATCGACGCAGCATCGGCATGACGCCAGTGTTCCGCCCCGCCGTTCTGGCCGATGTGCCGGGCGTTGTGGCGCTTCTGGCCGATGATGATATTGGCGGTGCCCGCGAAACCGCCCCGCTGGAAGACTACCTTGCTGCCTTTGCGCGCATGGATGAACGCTGCCAGCTTATCGTCGGCGAAGCAGATGGCCAGCTTGTTGCCTGCTATGATCTGATCATCCTTGACGGGCTGAACGCCCGTGGCCAGCGCCGCGCACAGGTTGAAGGCGTGCGCGTTGCCGCGCATTTGCGCGGCCGGGGGTTTGGGCATAGGCTGATGGAGGACGCGATGGCGCGCGCCCGCGCCAATGGCGCGCAGTTCATGGAGATGATGTCGAACGCCGCGCGCCTCAAGACCCATGCGTTTTATGAACGGCTTGGCTTTACCCGCAGCCACCTAGGCTTTAAACGCAAACTGTAGCATTCCACAAAAGGGCCATACATGTCCGTTGATATCCTGAATTCATTCCGCACCGGCCCCGATGAGAACGGGCGCTTTGGCCAGTTTGGCGGGCGGTTTGTGTCTGAAACGCTGATGCCGCTGATTCTGTCGCTCGAGGCCGAATACGAGCGCGCCAAGACCGATGACAGTTTCTGGGCCGAGATGGATTTCATGTGGAAGCATTATGTGGGCCGCCCCAGCCCGCTTTACCACGCCCCGCGCCTGACAGAACATTTGGGCGGTGCAAAGATTTACCTCAAGCGCGACGAGTTGAACCATACCGGAGCCCATAAAATCAACAATGTGCTTGGGCAAATCCTGCTGGCCCGCCGCATGGGCAAAACCCGCATTATTGCCGAAACCGGTGCAGGCCAGCACGGTGTGGCCACCGCCACGGTATGTGCGCGCTACGGGCTGAAATGCGTGGTGTTCATGGGCGCGACCGATGTCGAGCGGCAGGCACCCAATGTGTTTCGCATGAAATTGCTGGGTGCCGAGGTGGTGCCGGTTACCGCCGGGCGCGGCACGCTCAAGGATGCGATGAACGAAGCCTTGCGCGATTGGGTGACCAATGTCGCCGATACGTTCTACTGCATCGGCACGGTGGCTGGCCCGCATCCATACCCCGCAATGGTGCGCGACTTCCAGGCGATCATCGGCAATGAAACCCGCGAGCAGATGATGGAGGCCGAGGGCCGTTTGCCCGATACGCTGGTGGCCGCCATCGGGGGTGGTTCAAACGCGATGGGGCTGTTCCACCCATTCCTCGATGATAAATCGGTCAATCTTGTTGGCGTCGAGGCCGGTGGCCACGGGGTTGACGAGCGCATGGAACATTGCGCCAGCCTCACCGGCGGGCGCCCCGGCGTGCTGCACGGCAACCGCACCTATCTGCTGCAAGATGCCGATGGGCAGATTCTGGAAGGCCATTCCATTTCCGCCGGGCTCGACTATCCCGGCATTGGGCCCGAACATAGCTGGCTGCACGATATGGGCCGCGCGCAATATGTCAGCGTGACCGATGACGAGGCGCTGGAGGCGTTTCAGCTGTGCTGCGCGACCGAGGGAATCATCCCCGCGCTGGAGCCGAGCCACGCGCTGGCCCATGTCATCAAGCTTGCGCCAACCCTGCCGGCCGACCATTTGCTGGTGATGAATATGTGCGGGCGCGGCGATAAGGATATTTTCACCGTTGCCAAGGCGCTTGGCTTTAAGACCTAAGGCTTAAATCGGCCTTGAAACCATAAAACCCGGGGTTTAAGTGCGGCAAACTGCGGGATGAAACCGGTGGTTTTACACCCAGCGGCGCATAGGTGAACCGACCAGGAATATGTTTGTTTGAGCCATCGAAACGGCCTTTGGGCCATAACACGAGGACAAGAACATGAACCGCAAGCAAAACGCATTCGCAATCGCACTTACCGGCCTGGCACTTGGGGTAAGCGGGCAAACGGCTCTGGCGCAGTCAGCCAGCGTTGTAAGCCAGGGCAATACCAGCTTTAGCGCCGGTGAAACCGTCGTTGCGCAAACGCAAACCTATATCGATGTCATGGCGCAGCTTGAAGCCAGCGGCTATGAGGTCATCAACGTTTCGCGCACCTGGCTTGGCCGGGTCAAGATTGAAGCCCGCAACCAGATTCATATGCGCGAAGTGGTTGTTTCCAGCAGCACGGGCGAGGTGATGAGCGACGTTGTCGTCTCTGTTTTCGCCCAGAACGACAATAACCAGCCCGCCGCGACAGATGAAGAAACATCGGGCAATGAGGGCTTGGGCGTGGGTGTCGACATCAACCTTGGCGCATCGGGCGCGGCCTCGGGCGGCTCGAATGGCGGCAGCGCCGGTGGCTCGGCTTCGGGTGGCGTCTCCATCTCGATCGGCAACTAAGTGCATGGCAGCGTGGCCCGGCGCGTTCCGGGCCACATTGCTTCAGGGGGTGAATGATGTCGATTTTTTATCTGCGACGCCGCACGATCTGGCTATTGGCTTTGTTGTTTGTTGTGCAGCTTCTCTGCGCAATATTTTTTGTTACCGAATTTGTGACCGAGGTGTTCGGCTTGCGCCGTTGGGCCTTGCCGTTTGCATGGCGCGAGGTGCTACAGGTTTTCGCAAGCCTCGGGCTGGTCATCGGCTCTGTCACCGGCGGGCTTTTGCTGCGCCATGTGTTGCGGCAAATGCGCCGCGTTCAGCACCAGTTGCAGGCCGCCTCGGGCGAGTTCCAGATGATGCTGGATGATTGCCTGACACGCTGGGCGCTTTCCCCCGCCGAGCGCGATGTCGCGATTTTTGCCATCAAGGGCATGTCAAACGCCGAAATTGCCGCGCTGCGCGACAAAAGCGAGGCAACGATCAAGGCGCAGCTGAACGCGGTGTTTCGCAAAGCAGGGGTAAACGGGCGCGCGCAGCTCATCTCGTATTTCATCGAGGTCTTGATGAATGCCAAACCGGGCGAAATGCGCGCCGCAGCCGCCGAGATTTCGCAATAGCCTGAACGACATGGCCCTAGACATTGGGCTGGTGCAGGTCTATTGCAACGCTTTGCGCAATGGCGCGGCAACAGGCGCAGGAGGCCGGTATGTCAGATTTTTCAGTAGGTGATATTGTGGTGCTGACGGCAGGCTCGCCGCGCATGAATGTCGAGGCCGTTGAAGGCACGAAAATTTCCACCGTCTGGTGCCACGAGGGTCAGATTGGCCGTGACGCGTTTGACGCAAAACTGCTGAAAAAGTGGGAAATGCGCGAAGAAAGCAGCCCGCGTGGCGGCTTTGGCGGCGGCAAGCCCTATCGTGGCGACCGGGACGGCGGCGCGCGCAAGTTTGATGACAAGCCCCGCGATGACCGGGGCCGCGATGACAAGCCGCGTGGCAAGACCGGCTGGGATGGCAAGCCGCGCGAGAATAAATTCTTCCGCAAGGACTGAGCCTATCCATCGGGGCTTGGTTGAACCGCCAGCCCCGAGGGTGCTAACCTTTGGCCAAACCCAAAGGCTGCGCAACCTATGACCATTTTTTCAGCCCAGAAGCGCCCCCGAACCAAGGCCGACGCCTGTGACTTTTTATGCGCCGGGGCGCAAAAGGCGGGCACAACATGGCTTTGGGCCAATCTTGGCCAGCACCCGCAGGTCAAAATGCCCCTCGTCAAAGAGGTGCATTATTTTGACAGGCTCTATCTGGGCACGGATATCCCCACAAATGTAGACCAGCATCGCGAAGCGGCACTTGCCTGTGCTGCAAAGCTCAAAGGCGCGGAGGCGGCAGACTTTCGGGCAATTGCACAAGGCTGCGATGCGCCCGACGATGGTTGGTATCGCCGTCTTTTCGCGCAGCGCGGCGGCAAATTTTCGGGCGATATAACGCCGGCCTATCTGTGCCTTGGTCTGCGGGGTGTGCAGCATGTTCAACGCCTGTCGCCCAATCTGCGCGTGATTATTCTGGTGCGCGACCCGCAATCGCGCATGACGTCGGGCCTGGCGATGAGCATGGCGCGCAATCCCGGCCGCATTCCCATGCGCATTCTGGAAAACTGGCAGTTTCAGGAACGCGGAAACTATGCGGCGCATATTCCCATCTGGGACCATATCTTTGGCGATCAGGTGCGCTATATCCCCTTTGGGCGCATCAGAACGGCGCCGCGCGACGTTTTGGCCGAGGTTGAGGCGCATATCGGCCTGGAGTCCTTTGGCGGCTATGAGAACCCGGCACAGGTTCATAACAGTTTTCCGCCTGCCGAGGGCCTTGCCGCGGGTGTTTTGCAGCGGATTGAACAGATTGCCGCGCGCCAGTCAGCCTATTTGCTTGAACGCTTCGGCGCGGATTTCTGCGCCGAAATCTAGCCCTGCCACCGCAGCCAGCGGCCATGAAAATCGGCGCGGGCAATTTGGCGGGTCTCACCCTCTGGCCAGGTTGTGAGCGTAACAGCCGCCCCTTCGCCTTTCCCGTCAGCTTCCATGCGCAGCCATGCCAGCGGGGCTTCGGCACTCGCGCGTGCGCCCGCGCTTGCAATCAACGCCTCGCCCGCTTTTTGCGCCGCTTCGGGCAGGTATTGCCACATGATCGTGTGATAGATGACATGCCAGGCACCGGGGCGCGCGGCGCTGAGACGGGCGCGCAGAAAATCCAGTGCATCCATCCGCGCCACTTTGGGCAGGGCAAAGCTGGTTTGCACCTCGATGGCACCATCGGTGCGGGTCAGCCTGTCGGGCTGGTCGGCCCAAAGATAGGCGCGCAGGCGCAGCTTGTCGGCAGGATCATTCGCGTCGAGCGGGTTCAGATCGCAGCCCGCGCGCTCGATCACCTGCACATCCTGGCGCGGCGGGGTGGGGCCGGTCCAGTCGGGTGTAAGCTGCACGGGGCTGCCGGCCGGCCCCCAGACTTGCGCCGCGATATGCAGCGCGAAATGGTCCCAGCCCATATTCAACCCGCCCGAGGCCCCGATTTCGCTGGTCACAAAGGGCAGGTCGCGCTGGCTGGCAAGCAGATGAAAGCCCGGAATCAGCGCCGATGCGCGCCGCACCTCGTTGGTTTGTGGCGGCGATTTGAGCCAATCAAGCAGGAAGGGCGCGTGGCGATCAAGCGCGCGCGCAATGGCCGCCCACAGCGTATCGTCATCCACCATATGCGGTGGATAGGCGGCCTGCAGGGCAGACTCGCGCCCTTGCAGCACCAGCGCATGAAGCCCGCCGGCAAGGCGCAGCGGCACGGCATCGGCACGGTGTGATGCAGTGCCGGGCCAGTTGGCAAGGTGGTGGGCAACGGCGCCGCTTTCGCCCAACCTGTCGGCCAGAAGCGTGCAGAGCCGCGCGGTAAAAGGCGAGCCGAGATCGTTGCAGTGAATGGCCTGTGCGCGAAAGGCGGCTTGAATATCGGCAAGGCTCATTTGCTGAATTTCTCCAGAAGCTGGCGCAATTTGCTGCCCGGCGGCGCACTGGTTTCGGGCTGTGCTGCGGGCTTTAGCGGCGCTATCGGTGGCGTTTCTGGCTTGGTGCCGGCGCGCGGCGGGTTCAGCCGCAGCGCAACCGCGTTCAAAAACCCCGGCCCGTCGCCATCGGCGAGCTTTGCGGCACCTTCGGACATGCCGCGCAGCATATCATCCAGCCCCTCGGCCTCGGCCTTGGCAAAATCGGCCAGCACATAGTTGGACACTTGCGCCTTGTTGCCGGGGTGGCCAATGCCAATGCGCACGCGGCCGTAAGCCTCGCCGCAATGCGCATGGATCGAGCGCAGGCCGTTATGCCCGGCATGGCCACCGCCCGATTTCAGCCGTATCTTGCCGGGGGCAAGGTCCAGCTCGTCATGAAACACCGTCAGCGCATCGGGCGCGAGCTTGAAAAACCCAAGTGCCGCCGCAACCGACTGGCCCGACAGGTTCATGAAGGTTTCGGGCTTGAGCAGGGTGATGCGCGCGTTACCCAGCCGCCCGTCGCTCACCTGTCCGTTGAACTTGCTGCGCCAGGGCGAAAAGCCGTGGTCGGCGGCGATACGGTCCAGCGCCATAAAGCCGATATTGTGCCGGTTTCTGGCATATTTAGCGCCCGGATTTCCAAGCCCGACCCAAAGCTGCATAGCGCCCCCTTTTGGCCCGCTTCTAGCATGGCATCCGGCAAAAGAAAACGCGCCGCTGTCGGGCAGACAGCGGCGCGCTCAACGCGGTTGCGCGGGTCTTATTCGTCTTTGGCCTCGGCCTCGTCTTCAGCGGCTTCGGCCTCTTCCTCGGCATCTGCCGAACGCAGGCTGGAGGGCGAGCCGATATTCGCGATCACGAAGTCGCGCCCGGTGATAACGGGCGTGGTGCCCGCGGGCAGTTCGATATCGGAAATGTGGATCACATCGCCGATTTGCGCTTCTGCCAGGTCCACGGTCAGGTGGTCGGGAATGTTGTTCGCGGTGACCTTAAGTTCCACCTCGTTGCGCACAACGGTGAGCGTGCCGCCCTTTTTCAGGCCGGGGCAGGTTTCCTCGTTTTCGAACACAACCGGAATGAACAGGTTGATGCGCGACTTGTCCGACAGGCGCAGAAAGTCGACATGGGTCGGCAGGTCTTTGACAACATGGCGCTGCACGCCACGGCAAATGACTTTTTCCTTCTTGCCGTCGATATTTACCGTCAGCAGGGTCGACAGGAACTTGCCTGCCTTCAAACGGGTAAACAGCGCATTGAATGGGATGTTGATGCTGACGGGGTCTTTGCCACCGCCATAGATAACGCCGGGCACCAGCCCTTCGCGGCGCGCAGTCCGGGCGGCCCCCTTGCCGCTGTTCTCGCGCACCATCACGTCGATTGTGTTCTCGGTCATGTTCGTCTCCAAAAGTTAGCTCCGCGTGATCCTCCAAGGGTGTAAGCATCGCGGAAGCGTGGCTAATAGTCGATTTATTGGCCCATGACCAGCCAAAACCGCGTTGCAGGGCTTGCCATTATCGCCGTTTCGGTAAATTTATCGGGCCGGACAAGGAGAACTATATGCCCGTGATCACCAATATCGCCGATTTGCAGAACCTCGCGCGCCGCCGCGTGCCGCGCATGTTTTACCAATATGCCGATTCGGGTTCATGGACCGAGCAGACCTACCGCGCCAACGAGCAGGATTTTGCGCGCATCCGCCTGAACCAGAAGGTGGCTGTCAACCTTGAAACCCGCAGCCTTGCCAGCACAATGCTGGGCGCGCCGGTTTCCATGCCGCTGGCCTTTTCCCCTGTGGGCATGTGCGGGATGCAATGCGCCGATGGCGAGATCAAGGCCGCACGGGCTGCCAACGCGTTTGGTGTGCCTTTCAGCCTGTCGACCATGTCGATCTGCTCCATCGAAGATCTGGCCACCGAAACCGGCAAACCCTTCTGGTTCCAGCTTTATGTGATGCGTGATCAGGAATTTTCCGACCGGCTGATCGAGCGCGCGCGCGCCGCCAAGTGTTCGGCGCTGATTGTCACGCTCGACCTTCAGCTTCTGGCGCAGCGCCATAATGATTTGAAGAACGATCTGACCGCACCGCCGCGCCTGACGGTGAAGAACCTGATCAACCTCAGCACCAAATGGCGCTGGGGCATGGGGATGCTGGGCACCAGACGGCACACATTCGGCAATATCGTCGGCCATGCCAAGGGCGTGACCAATATGAACAGCCTGATGGAATGGACGAGCGACCAGTTCGACCTTGCGCTCGACTGGGAGAAGGTCAAGGCGATCAAGAAAAAATGGGGCGGCAAGATGATCCTGAAGGGCATCTTGAACGTCGAAGACGCCAGGAAGGCCGTGGAAACCGGGGCGGATGCGATTATCGTTTCCAATCATGGCGGGCGGCAGTTGGACGGGGCGGTATCCTCTATTGAAATGCTGCCGCAAATTGTTGATGCGGTCGGCGACAAGATCGAAGTGCTGTTTGACGGCGGAATCCGCTCGGGCCAGAGCGTGCTGAAAGCCGTGGCCCTGGGGGCGAAAGGCGCCTTTATCGGGCGGCCCTACCTTTATGCCCTCGGCGCAGAAGGCCAGCGCGGCGTGGAAAAAATGCTCGCCTTCATGCATAAGGAATTGGATGTCACTATGGCGCTGATGGGCCATAACGACATTCAGAATGTGGGCCGCGATGATTTGATCGACCCAGCCAAAGTGCTGAACCCCTGGATGGGGCCAGCCGCCTAGCTAGAGAAAAATAAAGTCATCGGCCAAAAAGTCGCTTGCTGTCAGGCTTGAACCATCGTCGGTCATGACGCGGATCTCGTCATTGTTGACGGTGAGCATGATGCCGTTTTTCAGGCTTTTGAACCCGATATCATAGATCGAATAGAACATGGAAAAATCTGACAGGTCGATCCGGTCGATGCCGATCTGAAAATCGGTGATGACATCGCGCTGGCCGTCTTCGCGGAACTGGAAAATATCGGCCCCGTCGCCACCGGTCAGACTGTCGCGGCCGCGCCCGTCGATCAGAATGTCATTGCCGGCCCCGCCATCCAGAATGTCGCGCCCGCCAAAGCCGTTGATGATGTCATCGCCCGCCGTGCCGACGAGCGTCTGGCGCCCGCGCCCGCCATTGATGGTTTCGCCAATATCAAGCGTAAGCTCGAACTGGGTAAAGCCATGTTCAGCCGCACTGGCTGCAAAAATGAAGATGCGCCCGCCGATTTCAACAATCTCGATATCGTCGATATTGTTGAGCGTCGTGTCAAAATCATCGGCGACGGTGGTGACAAGATGCAGCCGGCCGCGATAGTCGATTTGCAAGATCGAAAACCCGTCATCGCTGCCGCCTGCAAGTATGAAACTCTTTCCCTCATACTGGAACAGTTTCATGGTGCTGACCTGTTCAAACCGTGTGTCATTGGTATCGACCAGCCGATCGACCACTTTCATCTTGCCGCCCTGCGACACCCGCATGACGATCAATTCGTCAGTGCCCGCCGAGCCCATGACCAGAAAGCCGCGTGGCCCGATTTGCACCGCAACCATTGCGGAGGGGTTGAAAAACCCGATCTCGCTGTCATCGCGCAGCATGGCTGGTGTTGCATTGCCCTGTGCGCCAAGTATGAAGCTTTGCACCCCGGCATCAAAGGTCGATGCGGCGAACATGAAGTCTTTGCCATGCAGCCTGGCGCTGAACATGGCCGAAACATCATTCAGCGCATAGGCGTAGCTATCTGCCATGAAGCTGATATTTGACAGGGTGCCGTTGCTGTTCAGCCGCGAAACACCCACACCACCCCCGGCACTGGTAACGGTATAAACAAAGGTTCCCGCTTCGGTGCTGGTGCCATAGGTGGAGACAAGATTGGCGAAATTATAGCTTGCCGTCGGGGTCAGGATGCCATTGCCCTCGACCCGATAAATGGTGGTATTGTCATCATAGCGCCCGGCGGGAATGACAAAGCTCACCCCATCGACCGTATAGCTTGACAGGCCGCGCACCGATTGCGTGCCCGATGTGGCGCTCAGCAGCACATCGGCGCGGGGCTGCAAGCTGCCATTGGCCATGATCTCGTAGCTTGAAAGCCCGCCATCCGCCTCGCCCGCCGCAATCACAAAACTGCGCGTGCCGATGGTTAAAACTTCAAGGCTGTTGCACCCCAGCAATTGCCGCGCGGCAGAATCCAACTGCGCGGACAAACGTGTTACGCTTGCTCGCATTTACTTGCTCCTTCACCCGAGGATCAGGGTGAAGGGCAGGCGTTAAGGCTTGGCTGAAATCTGTGGTTAACGCAGATGTAGAGATGGTTAACGGCTAGGTATTAAACAGAAAATGCAACACATCGCCGTCTTTGACGATGTAGGACTTTCCCTCGGCGCGCAGCTTTCCGGCCTCACGCGCGCCTGTTTCGCCATTATGGGCGATGAAATCGTCATAGGCGATGGTTTCGGCGCGGATGAAGCCGCGCTCGAAATCACCGTGAATGACGCCCGCTGCCTGTGGGGCGGTTGCGCCTTGCGGAATGGTCCAGGCGCGCGCCTCTTTCGGGCCAACGGTGAAATAGGTTTGCAGGCCAAGCAAGTCGTGGCCCGCGCGGATAAGCCGGTCGAGCCCGGCCTCGTGCAGGCCAAGTTCTTCAAGGAACAGGCTGCGCTCGTCAGCATCAAGCTGGCTGATTTCTTCCTCGATGGCCGCAGAAATGACAACGCAGCCCGCGCCTTGCGCGGCGGCCATTTCCGCCACACGGGCCGATTGGCGATTGCCCTTGGCGGCGGCGGCTTCTTCCACATTGCAGACAAACAGCACCGGCTTGGCTGTCAGAAGCTGCAAAATGCGCCACGATTTTTCTTCATCCGCGCCAATGCGGACAGTGCGCGCCGGGCGGCCTTCTTCCAGTGCCGTCTTGGCGCGCGCCAGCAAATCGGCCTGTTCGGCGGCTTCCTTGTCGCCGCCGCGCAGCTTGCGCTGCATATTGGCAAGGCGGCGCTCGATGCTTTCCAGATCGGCGAGCATCAGCTCGGTTTCAATGGTTTCGGCATCGGCGACCGGGTCAACCCGGCCTTCGACATGGGTAATATCGTCATCTTCAAAGCAGCGCAGCACATGGGCGATGGCGTCGCATTCGCGGATATTGGCCAGGAACTGGTTGCCCAGCCCTTCGCCCTTCGACGCACCGCGCACAAGGCCCGCAATATCGACAAAGGTCATACGTGTGGGAATGATCTGCCTGGATTTTGCAATGGCAGCAAGCGTGTCGAGCCGCGCATCGGGCACCGAAACCTCGCCGATATTCGGCTCGATCGTGCAAAAGGGGAAGTTGGCGGCCTGCGCAGCAGCCGTGCGGGTCAGCGCGTTGAACAGGGTCGATTTGCCAACATTCGGCAGGCCCACGATTCCGGTCTTGAAACCCATTTCCACTTCCCCTTGCCAATTTGTGCGCAACTAAACCTGGGGCGCATCTAGGGGCGAGGGGTGGTTTTGGTCAAGGGGCAAAGCCGGAATTGCGCGAACGCCATCGGTGGCGGCGCGGTGCTATTGCACAAGTTGAAACGGCGCGCCCGCGCCGCGTTGCAGCGTTTCGCCTGTCGCCTAGCTGAAGGCCAGCGTGGCGATGGGCGGCAGGGTGCTGGAAAGCTGTTGCCAGCTATCGCCCATATTCTCGCTCAGCCACAGGTTGCCGGTGGTCGAGCCCGTGGCCAGCCTGTTGCCGGTTTCATCGACGATCAGCGCATGGCGATAGACAAGGTCGTAGCTGGGGGCGCTGGGCAGGCCATTGTCCAGCACTTCAAAGCTTTGCCCGCCATCGCGGGTGCGGGTGATGACGAATTTACCATCGACCGGCACGCGGCATTCATCTTTCACCGCCGGTGCAAACCATGCGGTATCCGGCTCATGCGGATGGGCGGCGACGGCAAAGCCGAAGTTCGATGGCGGCACGTTGTGCAACTCGGTGAAGTTCATGCCGCCATCATCGGAGCGATAGACGCCGCAATGGTGCTGGCACCACACACGGTCGGGCGCATTGGTGCAGGCGGCAATGAAATGCGGATCTTGCGAGGTTGGGTCGCTCGCCTGTTCGGGGGGCAGGAAGGCGGCGTTGAACCCGTGGCCCGCCTGCGCCCAGCTTTGCCCGCAATCAAAACTGTGCCAGCAGCCACCGCAAGACACGCCCAGCGTTATGTGCTGGCTGTCGCGCGCATCGGTGATGATGGAATGGATGCCGGGATGGTCGTAGCCGCCGCCGAACCATTTGGCGCGTTCGGGGCGTGCCCACAGGCTTTCGACCAGTTCCCAGCTTTCACCACGGTTGGCGGATTTGAACAAGCCGCCGGGCAGGGTGCCGGCCCAGATCAGCCCCGGCTGGTCGGCCCCGCCGGGGCTAAGCACCCAGATCATGTCCAGCGCGGGCGCGTCGGGCGCATCGGAAGCCGGGTAGGCGGGGGTGGGAAATTCCTGCCAGCTTTTGCCATTGTCCTGACTGCGGTGGAATTTGCAGCCGAAATGCCCATGCTGTAGCGCCACATATTGCGCCCCGTCGCGCGGGTCGACCATGAAGGCCGTGACCGGCCCGGCCAGAAAGGCGGGCGGACCGGCAAGCTGCCAGCCATCTGCGCCGCGCGTGTAGTGAAACAGCCCTTTGCGGGTGCCAACATGTAAACGGTCGCTCATCTCATCCTCCTGAAAGGGCTTGCATGATGTAGATTTCGGCGTCGGGTTGCAGCGGGTCTGACAGTTTGACGCGGTCGGCCAGCAACGCGCCATCGATGAAGATGTTTACATGCTTGCGCAACCGCCCCTGCTCATCAAGCACATAGCCGGCGAGCAGCGGGTCGTCTTTGAGGGCGTTTTGCAGGGCTGCGGCCAGGGTTTCACCGCTGGCGAGCAGTTCTGGCACCGGGCGGTGGCGGGCGAGGTTTGCTGTGAAGCGGATGGTCGCCATAGGGCGGCTCCTTTGGCCCAGCTTGCCCCAAACCGGGCGATTCGCGCAATCAGTCTGGAAAACCGTTCGGGAACCGCAGGAGAATCTTGATCCTTTGTGGCGCAGCTCGCACTATGGGCCATAAGAATAGCCAACAGGAAATGACATGCATCTTGCATACAAAGTTAACAGCTACATTTCAGGGCGTTACCCGGAAGCGATTTGCGACGCTTGTATCGCCGCTTCGCTTGAAATTCGGCACCAACAGGCAAACCGCGTAACGATGGCCTTGGAAACAACAAGCGATTTTGATCGCGGAATTGGAATATGCGAGGACTGCGGCAAAGAACAAAAGGTCATTAAGCGCACCTGAAGTCGGATCCTGGATTGCACATGGCGTAATCGTTCGGAAATCGCCAAATGCAAGTTGATTTCCCGTTTGCATTGGGCCAAACCCGTTTTCAACAGACAGGAGCCGCCCATGACCCGGATTGATGCCAGATTTGCCGAATTGAAAAGCCAGAACCGCAAGGCCTTTGTGACCTTCGTGATGGCGGGCGATCCGGGCTACGAGGCTTCGCTGGAGCTTGTAAAAGGCCTGCCCGCCGCGGGGGCGGATATTATCGAGCTTGGGATGCCCTTCACCGACCCGATGGCCGATGGCCCCGCCATTCAGCTTGCCGGCCAGCGCGCGCTCGATGCAGGCATGACCCTGCACCGCGTGCTTGACATGGTGCGCGCCTTTCGTGCGGGCGATGATGCCACACCGATCGTGCTGATGGGCTATTACAACCCGATTTTCGCGATGGGCGTGGAAAGTTTTGTCACCGCAGCGGTTGAAGCGGGCGTCGACGGGCTGATCGTGGTAGACCTGCCGCCCGAAGAAGACAGCGAGCTGTGCCTGCCCGCGCAGGCTGCCGGGCTGAACTTCATTCGCCTGACCACACCCACAACCGACAATGCCCGCCTGCCCGCCGTGCTGAAAAACACCTCTGGCTTCATATACTATGTGTCGATCAACGGCATTACCGGGGCGGCCGAGGCCGATGCCTCTGCCGTGGCGCCCGAAGTGGCGCGCATCAAGGCCGCGACCGATCTGCCGGTTTGCGTCGGCTTTGGTATCAGAACCCCCGCGGGCGCGCAGGCGATTGCCGAGGTTGCCGATGGCGCGGTGGTCGGCTCGGCCATTGTCAGCAAGATCGGCGATGGTGAACCCACCGCCAAGGTGCTGGAGTTTGTGGCCGAACTGGCCGCGGGCGCGCATCGCGCCTAGGCGTTTTCGCCTGCAAACCGGGCTTCAAGGGCTGCACGCGCCTCATCGGATATCTTGGCGAACATCACGTCGGGCACGGTAAATTCGTGGCCGGGCTGAAGGGCCGAAACTGCGGATTTTACATTGGCCGGCCAGGCACCCGAAGTGTTGAGCGCGGCCTGTATGGTCGCCGCCGCATCTGGCACAAAGGGCGCTGCCAGGGCGCCATATAGGCCGATCAGGTTCAGCGCGAGTCGGATGATTGCCGCCGCGCCGTCCGGGTCGGTCTTGAACAGCGTCCAGGGGGCGGCGGCCTGCAAATACTCGTTGCCCGCCGCCCAGATGGCGCGCAGCTCGGCCGTGGCTTTGCGAATTTCGATGGCATCCATATGGCCCTGATAGGCAGTGAGCCGGGTTTCAAGCTCGGCAATCAGCGCCGCCTCGGCCGGCCCATAGCTGCCAGCGCCCGGCACGGCAGGGCCGAATTTGCTGTTGCAGAATTTGGTCACACGGCTGACGAAATTGCCCAGCACATCGGCCAGATCCTTGTTCACACCTGCCTGAAAGCTTTCCCAGGTGAAATCGGCATCGCTGGATTCTGGTGCGTTCGATAGCAGCCACCAGCGCCAGTAATCGGACGGCATGATCTCGAGTGCCTGATCCATGAACACACCGCGCCCCTGGCTGGTGGAGAATTTGCCGCCCTCGTAATTCAGCCAGTTGAAGCTTTTGATATAGTCGACCAGCTTCCAAGGCTCGCCCGAGCCCATGATCGTGGCGGGGAAGGACAGGGTGTGGAAGGGCACGTTATCCTTGCCCATGAACTGGACATAGCGCACATCATCGGCGCCCAGATCGTTGCGCCACCAGCGCTGCCAAGCGGCATCATCCTGCCCATGCGCATCGGCCCATTCGGCGGTGGCGGCGATATATTCGATGGGCGCATCGAACCAGACATAAAAGACCTTGCCCTCCATCCCCGGCCAGTCCTGGGTGCCGCGCTTCACCGGCACACCCCAGGCCAGATCGCGGGTAATGCCACGGTCTTGCAAGCCGTCGCCGTCATTCAGCCATTTCCTGGCGATGGAGGTGGTCAGGATCGGCCAGTCTTTCTTGGTCTCGATCCATTCGGTGAGCTTGGCGCGCATGGCGGATTGGCGCAGATACAGGTGCTTTGTTTCGCGCACTTCCAAGTCGGTGCTGCCCGAAATCGCGCTGCGCGGGTTGATCAGGTCGGTCGGGTCAAGCTGCTTGGTGCAGTTTTCGCACTGGTCGCCCCGCGCATTTTCAAAGCCGCAATTCGGGCAGGTGCCTTCGATGTAGCGATCCGGCAGGAAACGGCCATCAGCGTGGGAATAGACCTGCTTTTCGCTGACCTCCTCGATCAGCCCTGCATCGGCCAGACGACCGGCAAAATGCTGGGTCAGGTGGCGGTTGCGGGTGGATGACGAGCGGCCAAAATGGTCGAATGACAGGCGGAACCCATCGGCAATGTCCTTTTGCACCTGCCACATTTCGGCACAGAATTCATCGACCGGTTTGCCCGCCTTGGCGGCGGCCAGCTCGGCGGGGGTGCCATGTTCATCCGTTGCGCAGATGAACATCACCTCATGGCCACGCGCGCGCATGTAGCGGGCATAGGCATCGGATGGCAATTGGCTGCCAACCAGGTTGCCCAGATGCTTGATGCCGTTGATATAGGGCAGGGCCGAAGTGATAAGCGTGCGGGTCATGGTGAATCCTTCAGGGTTTGGGCTGCTTTAGCGCAAGGCGTGGCGGCATTCCAGCCTATTGGTCGCCATTTCGCCGCCTGAACAGGCGACCCAGCACAAAGCTTGTGCGCGGCACATAGCTATAGGCGCTGCGCTTGCGGGTCGGGCGGCTGCGCATTCGGTAAAGCCCGAAGAGCGACAGGAAGATATGGGCCACCGCCATCATCAAAAACAGGCTGCTGGCCCCGTAATTGTCGATCAGCACCGAGGCCAGCAGCGGACTGGCAATCGCGCCGATGCCATACAGAAACATCAGCGACGAGGCGACCTCGACCATGTCTTCCACGGACGCAAAATCGCTGGCATGGGCCGATGAGATGGAGAAGATCGGAAATGTTGTGACGCCGAACAGAAAGGCGGCAACGAAGACAATGCCCGGGCTGACCTGCCCGAAGAACGCGGTGGCCAGGCACACCGCCACCGCCGCCAGCGAAATGCCGATCAGCACATGGCGGCGGTCGAAACGGTCGGCAAGCCAGCCAGCCGGTATCTGGCTGAGTGCCCCGCCTGCCACGGCCGTTGCCAGAAACAGGGCAATCTGATCGGCCCGCAGCCCCACTTCCTGCCCGTAAACCGGCCCGACCATGCGAAAGGCCGGCGATGTGATGCCCGCCACAACAACACCGGCAGCCGCAAGCGGCGACAGCAATATCGTCTTGATCGGGCGCAGCCGCGGCGCTTCGGGCAGGCTTGGCGGCACCGAGCGGGTGAGCATGAGCGGCAAGATCGCCGCGCTGCTCAGAATGGCCATGATATTGTAGGAAATATAGGACAGAGGATCGAGGACACCGATCAGCAGTTGCGCCACAAACGACGCGCCCATATCCACCACGCGATAGGCGCCCAGCACACGGCCGCGGTTGGCGTTGGTCACCTTGGCGTGCAGCCAGGCCTCGACAATGGTAAAACAGCCGGCAACGGCCAGCCCGGTCATGACGCGCAGCAAGGCCCAGGCATAGGGGCCAACAAAAATCGGATGTGCCAATGCGCCGATCGTGCCAAGTGCGGCAAAGGCCGCAAAACCGCGCGTATGGCCAACCGCACCCAACAGGCGTGGCGCCCACCAGCAGCCCATGAAAAACCCGACGAAATGCGCCGAACCGAGCAGGCCGACCTGGGTTGAGCTGAAGCCATAGCCAAGCCCGGCCAAAGCATCCAGCGGCCCCATTGCGCCCGAATGCAGCTGCAAAAGCGTAACCGAAAGCAGCAGGGCCGCAAATGAGATCATGATCCGCATGTGCAAGGCTTGGCAGATCGGCTTGACACGGGCAAGCCCGCTTGCAATTGGGCATTGATTTTTCTGCCAAGGACGACTATCTGACCCCCGACAATTGACCGCCCCCGCCCGGGGGCATTCGCAGAATAAGGATTTTGGTCATGGCGAAGGCAAAGTTTGAGCGGAATAAGCCGCATTGCAACATTGGAACGATCGGTCACGTTGACCACGGCAAGACGTCATTGACGGCGGCGATCACCAAATATTTTGGTGACTACCGCGCCTATGACCAGATTGACGCGGCCCCGGAAGAGAAGGCGCGCGGGATCACGATTTCGACCGCGCATGTCGAATATGAGACCGAGAAGCGCCACTATGCGCATGTGGATTGCCCCGGCCATGCCGACTATGTGAAGAACATGATCACCGGCGCGGCGCAGATGGACGGTGCCATTCTGGTGGTGAACGCCGCCGATGGCCCGATGCCGCAGACCCGCGAGCATATTCTTCTGGCCAAGCAGGTTGGCGTTCCGGCGATGGTGGTTTTCCTGAACAAGGTTGACCAGGTTGACGATGCCGAATTGCTTGAGCTGGTTGAAATGGAAATCCGCGAGCTGCTGTCCAGCTACGAATTCCCCGGCGACGATATCCCGATCATCGCAGGCTCGGCCCTTGCCGCGCTTGAAGACCGTGATCCGGAGATTGGCGAGAACCAGATCCGCGCGCTGATGAAGGCGGTTGATGACTATATTCCGCAGCCCGAGCGCCCGGTTGACCAGCCCTTCCTGATGCCGATCGAGGATGTGTTCTCGATTTCCGGTCGCGGCACGGTTGCCACCGGCCGTATCGAGCGTGGCGTGCTGAATGTTGGCGACGAGATTGAAATCGTCGGCATCCGCGACACCAAGAAAACCACCTGCACGGGCGTGGAAATGTTCCGCAAACTGCTGGATCGTGGTGAGGCTGGCGACAATGTCGGCGTGTTGCTGCGCGGGATTGACCGCGAGGGCGTTGAGCGCGGGCAGGTTCTGTGCAAGCCGAAATCGGTCATGCCGCACACCAAATTCGAGGCTCAGGCCTATATCCTGACCAAGGAAGAGGGTGGCCGCCATACGCCGTTCTTTGCGAATTACCGCCCGCAATTCTACTTCCGCACGACGGATGTGACCGGCACGGTCATTCTTCCGGCAGGCACGGAAATGGTGATGCCGGGCGACAACCTGAAGTTCGACGTTGAACTGATCGCCCCGATCGCAATGGAAGACAACCTGCGCTTCGCCATCCGCGAAGGCGGCCGCACCGTCGGCGCAGGCGTCGTATCGAAAATTCACGCCTAAGGGCGGGATTGCTTAGTATGGGGCTGCGTCCAAAGTTGGGCGCAGCCCCTTCTTAATGATAAAATTGCCGCAGTGTTCATCGTTTTTCGATAGTGTACAAACTGGATAGTAGAAACGAAGCTAAATAATTTCCCATTTGGATATGACCGGCATGACTCCGCTTCAAAAAGCAGGGCAACTTTACAAAATTGGAGCGCATGCCGAGGCGATTGAGTTCATCACAAGCGATGCGAACTTGGCTGCGCGGCGGCCGCTGGTGGAAGAGGTCGCTTACAATCTTCGGGTTATAAAGGGTAATGCGGACGCGGTAGAGTATTTGCTTGGTTAACTACCGGATTTTCCTGCAATGTATCCGCGTTGGACACGTATGATGGCGTATTGGAGTATCAACGCGCTTAGCGATGCGCGCGCCGCTGAGATCTGTAAACTAGCAATTTCTGCTAATACGACGCATAGCCAACGCATCGCAATGACGGGAGCACTGTATCATAGGATGTATAAACTGTTTTTGCGACAGAATGACCAAGAACAGGCTGATGCAGTTTTAGAAGATGGGTATAAGCTCGGCTTCACCGAGTGCTTATACTTGAAGACTAGCCTACTCGATTACACAAATCCAAATACTGCGACTTGGGCGCTCTATGGGCGACTGATCTCGGCGCCAAACCTGAGTGGCGAAATTTGGGCGGGTATTGAGGGCTGGATCCAACCACAAACTGCGCTTGAATGGCATGAGCTTTTAGATGCAGAACAGGAACGCCTAGCGCTTGTCGCGGGCTTCCATCGCGCACGGGCGAAAGCCCTTCACGGCTTAGGCAGGTCAGAAATGGCCATTGCCGCACTTGAGCGCGCGCTCGAAATTGGTGTGAGCGATCTTGGGACAGCTTGGAATGAAATTGCAACCTACTACTCAGAAATTCCAGCTGACGATGACAGTATTTCGCGACGGCTTGACGCATTTTCAAAAGCGGTCATTCACAATCCAAACAACCGTTTGTCGCTCGAGGCGCCCAAAGCTGAGATACCGTGCGTAACGCCCGAAGCTAATCTTTCACGCGAGTTGGATCGCATTCAGAGATTTCACGAAAGAATAATTCTTACAATCTTTTTTGAATTGCGTGCGCATGAACCGCTAGAAACCTTGCTGAAACGCTACGAGCGTCAATTTGAAATCGAAATGAGCATGCCCGCCTATGGCGATTGCGAAGCACTTTGGAATGCGTATGTCGCAGGCTCTCCGCTTCCCGAGATTGTCCCGCCCGACAACAATACGGTGAAGATCTTCGTCATCAGGCTTATGAATAGTGTCACCCGGGTCAATATCGCGCGAATTTGGGCGCAAGATCGCGCGCTAATGAAATCTACCGGGATTGAAACGAAATCATTGCGCAAGTTGCACAGCTCACTTGCACAGGCGATAGACGGCGATTGGGGTGCTTATCTTGAAGGCGCAAAATACCCTAATGAGCGAGCGAAGAAAACTGTATTACAGCGCGAGACAGAATGTTGTTTTCAAAACAGAATTATTAATTCCGGCCAGTTCGACCTACCTGATCTGGAAGGTGATGGGCGGGATGTAGGGGTTGTTGACAGCTTTTATACCAATGGTCGCAATGTTTTTACATTTGCAGCAGCGTCACCCTTCATTTTTGTTACAGCTGGTGCTGGGTCACGACCGTTTATGTTGTATTATCCCGGCGAAAATCTGATCGTTGATCTTGGCGCGCGGCTTGGCCATATGCTTGACGACTTTCATATGAATAACCTGCTCAGTAGGTATATCACCCGACTCGCAGCGAATGCGACAGCTTACAACGCATCACGGCAAACTGTTCGCCAGCGCGACGACAAAAATACTGCCCCCCGCAAGATAACTCTGAATATCAACACGGCGGAAAATTTCGCGCATCATGTTTGGAACTTCTACACCGGCTTGGAACGGCAATTGAGCTTTGGCTCGATGGCGAATGCCGCCGCAATGCACATTGCTGGAACGGAGTTCTTCGGAGCCTTGCGAGATATTTTCCTGAAGTTGCTCATATTCCGTTGGGAGCCGAGCGTATTGAGGGCAATGTAGACTCGGTGCCATTTGATCCTGACGCACTCTTGCTGACCGTGGGCGGCTACTTTATTTCGCAACCTTTGCAAGATCGCATCGCACGTGTTTGTGCCTCGCATGTGCAGACCAACACGGCGGCGATCACGCGGCTTGCGAAAGTTCAGGGAGGCGGCCGTGTCGTCTGGTTTGGCCTGAGAGCAGGCGACAAAAGTTGGCTTGGGCAGGAAACTGGGCTGATCGAGGTGATCCGCTTCTTGCAGGCAGAGTTTGATGATGTGGTCTGTGTTCTTGACGCATTTTCGCTGTCAGCCAACCAGCCAAGCGTACCTCCGGTTTGGCGGAATGCTTTTACCCGTTTGGACGGAATGTGCGCGCGGATTATCGTGGCTGTTTCAAAGCCCAGTGACGTTCTTAATCTTTCCGGCGTCAGCTTGCCAGAAACAATCTTGATCGCGCGCGAAACCGACGCTTATGTAACGCCGCTCGGCACAACACAGCCCAAAGTTGGTTGGTTCACGAAAGGACCAGAACTAGTTTATATCTCGTCGGCTGTTGCGCAGTTGGATGTAATGAGGCGGCCCGGCACATGGGAATCCGAGGGTATTATGCTACCCGAGTTCCTTGTGGCTGAACGTGAGTTTGCTGGCGAAAAACGCGATGTTGATGACCGGCAGGCGCATCTGTTCGATATGGAGCTCGACGCCAGTAAAATTTGTCATTGGCTTAAGGAGAGACTCTATGGTGCGGGCTAACTTTTAGCCGAGACGGGGCCAGTTGGCATTCTTCACCGTTTGAGGCTTTGCTTTTGGCACTGTCTTGATTGTCTTGCTGGGCTTTGATGCTGCTTGCGAAACGGTTGGCTCCTTACCGCCAAGGGCGACAAGATTGGTGACAAAAATGGTGTTCTCAGGCGCCAGTTCGACAGCGCGCTTTGCTGCGCTTAGCGCGCGGTCCTTCATAACCAATTGGGCCGCGCATAGGCTTAGATTGTAAAAAGAAAACGCCGCGTTTGGGTTGAGGTTCACAGCGGTTTCAAAGGCCGCCAGTGCCTCGGTCAACTTATCGCCTCGTCGCAGCGAAACGCCCCGAACGAACCAGAAGTTTGAATTGTCAGGCTCTTGTTCCACTGCCGATGCCGTGGCGTTCATGGCGGATTCGAAGTCTTTTTCATCCATCCGCAACCGGGCGAGCGCGTTTTGCATATGCGCGGCTTCGGTCACGGTTTGATCTGCAATTTCAAAGACTTTGCGTGCAAGTGCCATATCATTTGTGCGAAACGCCATATCAACTAAGGCGCGCGCCGAGTTCAAGTTGGTTGGGTCAAGCGTAAGTGCAGTTTTGTATTCTTCAATCGCTTTGGACTCGTTGCCTTCATGCAGAGCAATCTGCGCCTGCAGGCCATGCACCCAAGACTGCTCGATACCGTCGGCAAATGCCGTGAGCCAACCCGCAAAAAACGCGCTATGTCCCTTCTTCAAGAACCGCGACAGTAGCGCGCGCGCCGGCCGAGCAGGGCTTGCATGTGCGGCGCAGGCAAGGCTGAGCGCATCGAACGCTGCGTCAATATCGTTCAGGCTAAGATGTATTCCTGCTTTGATTTCGTTGAGGTAGGCACGATTGCTATAGCCTGCCATTTCAGCCTGCTTTAGCGCAGCGAGCGCTTCGGAATTTTTGTTTTGGCGCACCAAATGCAAGGCAGAATCCAGGTGGTATTCCGGGGTTTGCGCTACAGAGTTGCCGCTTTCAATTTGTTGGTTGATGTTTGCTGAAACGACGGCGCTGCGTAGATCGTAGGCAGCTTTAATTAGCATATCTGCCGATGCGTCGCTCAGCCTCAATGTATCGTCATCAATTAATTGGCAGGTTTCACCGATCAAGTCGGCAAGCGCGAGCAAGCGTGATTGAGTGTCGGTGGCGCTCAGTTCTGCCTCCAGCGTCAAGCGATTTTTCAAGGCCAATTCGAGGTCTGCCGGTGCGGTTGAATCATCATTCAAATCAAATTTTCCTTTTTGATCCACTTGGCCAACTAGCTGTTTACGACCCATTTCGCGCACCGAAAAAACCAAGTATCCATTTGGAGCCTTGCGAAGAATATATTTGTCCATCTGGTTCTTCATCCTTTAAAGACGCCGGATGCTATCGGCACAATGCGGCCATTGCAAGGCGCCTACCCTAGGCGGGCGACAGTCGTTTAATGCGACGCAGCGAAAAGCTCACTGGCGCAACTTCGGCCGACCTTTCAAAGGTGAATTCAAGCTCGGCAGTCTCATAAAACGGGCCAGCCAGAATGAGTTGATGGCGGTTCAACGCGAGCGAGAGAATTTGTGTGTCGCCTATTGAAGCGGTGCCGTCACGCGAAGTAAGTGAAAGCGAAATGGGTTGGGATGGCACGTCACCGCCTGGCACAACGGTAAAACGCAGCATATGCCCCCAAAGAGGGGTATTGCTTTGCAGCGCGATGGTTGTCACTCCAGCAGGAATTGTCAGATCAATTTTATCGCCAATCGGCGTGTCATCGGAAGCGAGAGTAAGTTCGACTGGTGCCTCGTTCAGGAGGGGTAGCGATGTGCCGTTGGCCCTATCGACCATGCCAAGCGTCCTGGCAGGATCAATACGTCGCTGCGCGTGCCGAAGCTGAGTTCCATGCAAACGTATATCTTCGGGATTTTTAAACGGCGAAGCTTCTTGGTCGATCCAAACCTGTGGCGCAATGACTAGGTTGAGCCTGTCATTCTGAAGCGCCATTACAAGATTAGCCACTATCCGCCGCGCGTTGTTTAGTTTGGCGAGCAGTCGCAGCGCCTCATTGCGATGCAAACACAGGCAGCTTGGCGCCAGACGTGAGTCTTGAAGTGCAAGAGTTGGTGCTCGGCCCGCGAAGCAGTTGAGGTTTCCGCTCTGAGTCGTCAAAGCCGAAAGCACTGTCGCTGCATCTAATCGGCAAGCGGCTTCAAGCAGATTTGAGTGTGGCAGAGCATCGGGTGTCGTTAGGCAAACAACATCGTCATGGAGCGTGCTTAAGATACGCTCAACAAACTTGCTTTGCTGGTGACTGGCATCTGCAACATGGCAGGTGATTTCGGGGTTATCAAACGCATCCTGCAAGTCAACGCCAATCGTATATACATGAAGCGCCCAATTGGCGGGAATACGGTGGGAAAGTGTGCGTATTTTTGGAATTTGTGAAGGGTCGGAAACTGGGCCAACAAGAACTGCACCTGCTGAGGCATTAGTTGGTGATTTGCGTGGGCTCTCACCATTTTGCATCCAAACCTGGTCAGGGTTGCTCGATACTAATGCTGTTGGTCGCCACCTTAGCGCGGTCTGCATGGTGTCGGCCAACCCATCTGGGGATGGGTCAAATAGAAGGCAATTATTTTTGTGACTCCAGCGGGGCTCGTTTGCGAAGGCTGCACAGTCTTTTGCAAGTAAAATCGGTCGTTGTTTTGCACCAATCTCATAGGCGAGAAGGCAGAGCGATTCATAGGCAGATGGCTGCACCACAATCGAGCTTGCCAAACGTGCGTGGCGCGCTTGTTCAGAAAGGTCAGTTTCAAACAGGATTTTTGCACTGTAACGTTGGGGCACCATCATTCGCAGCCCTGCTAGATACATTGGTTCGAAGGCGTAGGCCATCAGCCGAAGTTTCCCCAAATAATCGGGGTTTCTATCAAGGAACTGTACCGCGCCGCGAATGAAGAGGTCGGGGCGTTTGAATGGTTGAAACCGAGACGCAAATACAAAATCCGGGGCATGGTTTTCTGGTAAAGGTTCTGGATCTGGCGCCTTAGACAACACAGCAGGGAAATTGATTTCAACCTGTTTGCCGGCTGGAAATACTGCGCTCTCTTCAACAATCGTCGCAATAGCTTCGAGAGGTGCGATGATGCGGTCGGCAAGCCTTAGACATTCCGCCTCCATATCAATACGCGCCGCGTGCCAGCTATCAGTTGGATAGTAGTCAGGCTCGAAGCGCAACAATTCAGAAAACGACGAATGGATGCGGCAGGCAATTTCTGCAGTCTGAAATGCAAGGCCACATTCGCGTGCCGTTAGTATGAGGTTTCCATACCCCAGATGATCTGGCACCTCGATATGGGTTAGCTTAGCACCGATCGCGGTTTCAATATCCAAAGCGCCAAACAAAAATGCCGCCGCTTCACAAAATAACTGGGGGTGCCGACCTATTCCATTCAACTGACTATCTTCTGCGCCGCCGAGCCGTTTTTTGACTTCGGCTTGATTTGGGCAGCACCATAAATGAATGCGGTTCGGAAAATGGGCTGCAATGCCGTCGATCCGGTCCGCATATTCAACTGGCAGTAAAATATGCACATGTGCATCTGGCAGTTCATTCAACACCTGCAGCGCCATGTTGTGAATGAGCCGCGCAATGCCGCCGCGATCAACTGGATAGAGCTCGTTACCAATGTAGCAAATATGCAATATTTTTTAGCCTTGCTTGCCGACTAGATAGACCTAGCGGCTAATGTTTCATACATACTCCCATAACATGATTCGAGCTTGCCACCCAGGTCAAGCAAGGCCAACAGAATTGGGAAGGCAAAGCGAATGAACTACCTTTCGAACGCGCGCAATTTGTTCCTGAGCGCAGCAAAAAACCTCGACTCACTAACCTCGAGCAGAATGGACCTGCTTGAAGGGCTGTCTAAACACTTTACAGTCGGCCGTCGTACAAAGCTTAAGCCCGGTTTCAGCCAACTCACTGAAAAACTAGCCGTTTGCACCACACAGACAGCTGATGTGCTCGTAGGTGGAGGCGAAGCCGTGCCGTTGAGCCTGGAAGTAGAAGGCTGTGATTGGTTGACCTTGGAATCGGACATTCGCATCTTGGAAAGCAAAGGAATGATTGTGTTAGAGGCTGAAGTGCATTCGGATTATGCGCTCTATGCCGATGTTTTTTTGCGCATATTTAATAATGCGGGTGAGCCAACAGACCTCGCATCTGCATTTTGGCCGATCAGCGCCGATGGGCTTTGTGTGCATTTAATGGAAGCACCGGAAAATGCATTTGCTGCCAAGCGCGCGCGACTGATTATCCATTTGCGTCAACCGATCGGGCAAATCAAAGTTCATCAACTCGCGATTTACACCGTTTGAAGTAAGTTTTGTGCATATCACGCGCGACCTGTACGCAAACTATTGACCTAGCGGTGCAAATGAGGCTGCATGGCCCCCACTAACATACGAATAAGCCCTTGTTGCGCGTAAACCTGTTTGGATGAGAGCCACATGTTGCACCTTGATTTCGACTTTCGGATTGAACCTACCCGGCATGTCGTTGTGGGTTGGTGCGACACAGAATGTTTGAATGGGCTATATTTACAGGGCGATGACCATATCATTTTTCCGCTCTTGGTTTCCGACCACCCCCGACGAGACCTACGTTCGAATGACTTGCGGGGATTTATTGCGATATTCGAGGTTAAGGCGCAGAGCGACCTGCAACGATATGAGTTTCGGGCAGAGGGTGAAGGCAGCCTGTTTCCCATTGACGACGTAGCCGAAAATTTCGGACTTTTCGTGAGCAAATCTGTCGATGAAACGTTTTGGGATTTCTGCCTGCAAGTCGGCTGTGGAGAGATTTCGATTGCAGGCGCGGCACTGGTCTCTGTGATGCGTCCACGTATTAAAAGCATGATTGGCAATTATGCTGAAACGCAAAAAATGGCCGGCGGAATGGATCTAGCCGTGGCTGCTCAGGCCAGCAATGTGGCGTTGTTGTGCGGTTGGACAGCGTCCGATCGCGCAAATACCTCCGATCATCCACTTCGGCGCGCCGGCTTTGCGCTATGTGAAAACGCGCTTGTGCCGCTTAAAATGCATTGGGATTGCCATTTACGACCGGATCTAAATACATTTGGCGACAGGTTCAGCCTGACCGGTAGTGAAGGCTATGTCGGGACTGTGCATACGAATCCAGATCATGGTCAGATTGAAACGCTTGTTGTGAGTGCCCGGTATCGCCGTGGCCAGTTTGTGTTGGCGCGAGAGGTTGAAGATGTGTCTTTCGCGCGAATGCTAGTTGTGGTGCGTCAAATTGAAGGGCAGCTTTCTTCACCTGAATTCAACGCTGATATACGCGAAGCATTGCGCCCCAATATTAAAGCTATCGAACTTAACACAGATTTCACGCGCACAATAAATGACAGCCGCGTTACACTTGTGTTGGAGCATGACGGCCAGGACAGTGACATTCGTGACGTCCTAAGGCATTGTCACCAAGAGTTTGGACATGGGTTTGACTTGATTGTAATTAATACCAGTCTGAGCAAGGCGACAAAGCGCGCAATTGCTGCTTATCAGAACGAGGCGGCCTACACTGACATGATTGTGTCTTGTTATGCGCCGGACCATCCGATTGATCGATGGAATATTCGAGGCGAGATTGTCGTTTTTGCTAGAAGCTCATCAATTATTCAGCTTGCACCGTTTCCGGACATTAAGGTGCTTAAATTGGCAAAAGTTAGCGCAACGGTAATAGTGCATGATCCGATTCTTGCCATTGCCACAAAGCCAAATATGGCTCAGTTGGCGAAGAATCTCGCGGCGCGACGCATGCCGATGATTGCCATGATCAACATGTCCAACCTCCCAGCGGAACCAGGGCATTTTGCGGGTCTAAATTCGGTTGATGCGCAAATGAGGTTGCTTATCCTATCGATGTGGAAGGCTAAGCGCGCGCAGGTAACGCTCGCAACGCCAGCCCAGTTCTTTGACGGTATGGCTGGCCGCCAGGTCGATGAAGAGCATGGTAGAAAGATTTTTTATGACCTTCTGAGTCTGGATTCCGAGGCGATCGCATACGCGTTTGCAGGGGTTGAATATGAGTAGGGTCGCGATCATCTCCCATTCCCATCCGCTGCTCAAAAGTGGGGGTGGTGAAGTTGCGGCTTATCGTCAGTTTCAGCATTTGCGCGTGGCTAAATGTGATGTGTTCTTTGTCGGTGTTGCGTTCGACCCTAAAACGATTGAAGCGGTGTTTGCACCTGATCAAATTGTTTTGCAGCTTGGCGAGCGTGACTATTGTTTGCGCGCAACGGGCATGGATTCATTCACTATGGAACATGCGCGGGCAGTAGATGAAGATGCGGTTCTGGCGCTACTTCTTTCGCTCGAGGCAGATGTTTATCATTTTCACCATTTTTGGAATATCGGTGCAGGGGTCATTCGTCGCCTGCGCGCATTGCGACCAGAAGCGCGCCTGGTCTGCACGCTTCATGAGTTCACGGCTATTTGTGCCAATCATGGTCAGATGATCAAAACAAATGGCCGCGAACTTTGCAATGAATCCAGCCCACTTGCCTGTGCTGGCTGCTTTCCAGACCGCAACGCGTTAGACTTTGTGCTACGTAAACGCCGGATGATTGAACTCATGGCTCAATTTGACACGCTTTTTGCACCAAGCGCGTTCTTGGCGCGCCGGTTCCAAGCTTGGGGCGTGCCGGAAGGACGCATCTGTGTCATTGAAAACGGTATTGCGCCGCGCGGAGATGTTGACATTATCGAAACACCACTGGGAACGTTAAGTCGGCGCTTTGCGTTCTTTGGTCAAGCAACGCCAACCAAAGGTCTGGATATTCTTGTGCGCGCAGCACAGTGGATTGCGGCGTCACCGGATAATAAGGATCTAACCATTGACGTTTTTGGGGTTACAAAGGAAGGCTTCGAGGAAATTTGGCCAGACGAAACACTCCCACCGAATATACTTAACTTTCATGGTCGTTATCAGGCTGCCGATGCCGTTGATCTGATGGCGCGTTACGGTTGGATTGTAATACCCTCGGTCTGGTGGGAGAATTCTCCGGTGGTCATTCAAGAGGCGCGGCTTGCTAATTCACCAGTGATTGCTTCAAATATTGGCGGCATGAAAGAAAAAGTCGAAGGCTGGGGCCATTTGTTCGAAGTTGGGGACCCTATATCGCTTGGTCATAAAATGTTAGAGCTTGCAGGCAATGATGACGCGTTGACGAAAGCACGGCAGAAGATGACCGCGCCGCTGAGCTTGGAGACGTTTTGCGATTTGTGGACCGATATTGTTTACAATACACCTGCGCGAAAGGCATAGTCTTGAATTTCGACTATATTAGGGACAGATTAAGATGCGTGTAACGATTCTTTGGCAGACGTTTGACTCTGGTTTGTATTCGAACCATGAATTTGATTTACTTTATAAGAATGTTGGCCACAACAACGGTAATCTTGCATTTGTATATGCAATCCAATCGCAAATTGATGCTGATATTACTTTTGCACCGTGGCACGCGAAGTCCGAATATCTCGACGAGATTTCGGATATTATCGTGCTGCCCTGTGCCAATCAATTGGGGCCACACACAAAGCTTGGCGGACTGGCTGAAAACCTGTCTCGGTTGAAAACTCCGGTGGTTGGCATTGGGATTGGGGCGCAAGCTAAAGATTTTTCACAAGATGTAGTGCTTGACCCCGGCACACTTGAATGGGTGCGACAGCTTGATGTCCATCGTCCTGACCCCGGAGTATCGAATCTTTATACGCGGGGGCCGTATACCACATCACAGCTTAAAAAGCTCGGGGTAAACGGAACTTGCACAGGCGGTTGCCCATCACATTTTATACATCCAGCCGTAGATTTGGGGCAAAAAATTGCGCATAGCTGGAATGAGATTCAGCAAGTCAGGAAAATTTCTGTCTGTGCCGGCCATCAAAGCTGGGCCGAAGTGCGAGAAATAGAACAGCAACTCGTCGGGCTATTGTTCGATCCGGCTTGCACAGGGCAATATATTGTGCAGTCGATGACCGACATGGTTAAGATTTCGCGTGGCGATTTTGACACCATTGAACCCGAGGTTTTTCAAAGACTCAAAAATCATATTGTGCCCCACTATACCGATGATGAGTTCAGGGCATTCTGTCTCAACTATGTCTATTCATTTTATGATGTTCCGGCTTGGATGGACTCGCTGCGCCGTTACGATCTGGCCATAGGACCACGCTATCACGGAATTGCGTTGGCGCTTCAGGCTGAACGGATGGGCGTTGTCATCACGATCGACACGCGTACCGAGGAAATGTGCCAGCAGACCGGCATTCCATATATTCGTGTTCAGGATTGCACCCGGCCATTGGTGCGTTCATCGCTGCGTTCGCTCATTCAGTTTGACGCCGACAAATATGACGAGTTCCGCAGCGAACGCGCGCGTAACTATGTCAACTTCCTAGAAGCCAACCAGCTTAAACCAAAGGCATTCCTAAAAGAGATCGCGGCAGGCTAGGCGTATATTTTGCGCCTGGTAGACTCAAAATATATTGGCCATACGAGTTTTGGTCATCCCTTGACCTTGCGCGTGATGTTCTGTTCGCTGATCCAACACGTGCGCCATCCAATTTCTTCTAGGGTCTGTTGACGTTCACCTAGTCACCCGGAACTGTAATTCGTATCATTGTCTGAACTGGTTTTCAGGAGATGATACGATGTGACCTGGTAATCCCCCCCGAAAGTAAGGGGCTGCATAAGTAGAATTTTCTCGGCAAGATGCATGAGGAGATTCTGAATGAAGACAAGCAGATACACAGAGGAACAGATCATCGCGATCCTGCGCCAGGGCGAAGGCGGAGTACCGGTGGCAGAGCTTTGCCGTGAGCATGGCATGAGCAACGCGTCGTTCTACAAATGGCGGGCGAAGTATGGCGGGATGGATGCGTCCATGATCAGCCAGATGAAGGCCATGGAAGATGAGAACCGCAGGCTGAAGAAGATGTTCGCCGAACTCAGCATGCAGAACGAGTTGTTGAAGGAAGCCCTTGGAAAAAAGTGACGGGGCCATCTCAACGCCGTGAGATGGCCGAAACGGTGGTGGAACGGCGAAAAGTCAGCATTGCGCTGGCCTGCCGCACCTTCGGGGTCAGCGAGACCTGCTATCGCTACAGCCCGAAGCTGAAGGATGAGAACGAGCAGATAGCCGATCTGCTTGTTGGGTTGACCGAGGCCCGGAAGACTTGGGGATTTGGGCTGTGCTTCCTGCATTTGCGCAACGTCAAAGGCCATCCATGGAATCACAAAAGGGTTTACCGGATCTACTGCGAACTTGAGCTGAACTTGCGGATCAAACCCCGGAAACGGTTGAAACGGGACAAACCCGATGCGCTGGCGGTGCCAGAGGCACCGAACGTGACTTGGTCGATGGACTTCATGGCCGATCGTCTTGGGGACGGTCGTGCATTCCGGCTCTTGAACGTGCTGGACGACTTCAACCGCGAGGGATTGGGTATCGAGGTTGATTTTTCCTTGCCCGCCGAAAGGGTCATCCGGAGCCTCAACCGCATCATCGAATGGCGCGGCAAGCCCGGCACCATAAGAGTCGACAACGGCCCGGAATACATCAGCGGAAAGGTGATGGAATGGGCCGAGGAAAAAGGGGTTACCATCCAGCACATCCGACCTGGCCAGCCGCAACAGAATGCCTACATCGAGCGATACAACCGCACGGTCCGGCATGAGTGGCTGGATCAATACATCATCGAAAGCATAGAGGAGGCGCAAGATCACGCCACGCAATGGCTATGGACATACAACAATGACCGCCCGAACATGGGCATAGGCGGCATCACACCCGCCCAGAAACTGAAAATGGCCGCGTAAGTTCTACGGACGCACCCCGTTAAAAACGGGGAGATTACCACCTGCGCCCCAAGTTCCCTCCAGCTTTGCGCGGAGTCCGTGGTGTTAAATTGATGGCGCTAGGCTGCCAGTTTGTCCATGCTCATTTTCTCAGCAAATTCCATTGGCGTCAGGTTGCCTAAGGCTGAATGGGGCCTCTGCCAGTTGTAATCCTCCTGCCATGTTGCCAGCGTTTCTCGGGCCTCGCGCAAGGTGCCAAACAGCGTTTCATTGAGGCATTCATCGCGCAACTTACCGTTGAAGCTTTCGATGAAACCGTTCTGCTGAGGCTTGCCGGGCGCGATGTAATGCCAGTCGATCCCGGTCTTCTGAACCCATTTGAGGATAGCCATGCTGGTGAACTCGGTCCCGTTATCTGACACGATTGTCGTAGGCATGCCGCGTTCGGCGATGATCTGATCCAACTCACGGGCAACGCGGTGACCTGACAGCGATGTATCAGCCACCAGCTCCAAGTTCTCACGACTGAAGTCATCAACGACCGCCAAGATGCGGAAGCGACGACCGTCTGTCAGCGCATCAGACACGAAATCCAGGCTCCAGCGTTGGTTTGGGCCATCCGGCAGCACCATTGGCTTTCTTGTGCCCAAGGCCCGTTTCCGACCACCCCTACGGCGCACTTGCAACTTCTCCTCGACATAAATGCGCCTCAACTTCTTATGATTCACGATGTGGCCCTCGCGCGCGATCATGACGTGGATGCGCCGATATCCAAACCGGCGCCGTTCACGAGAAACCCGTTTTATGACCTCACGCAGATCGCCATCATCGTCACGGATCGACTGATATCGAACCGTCGATCGATCAATCTGCAGCACATCACACGCCCGCCGCTGGCTCACGCCGTGCGCTTCGCACAGGTGAACCACCGCTTGTCGCTTCGCTTCGGGCGTCACCACTTTTTTGAATTGATGTCTCGCAGCATGGCATTGTCGAGCATCTGTTCCGCCAGCAACTTCTTCAGCTTCACGTTCTCATCTTCCAGCGCCCGCAGTCGCTTGGCATCCGAGGGTTCCATGCCGCCATACTTCGATTTGTATTTGTAGAACGTCGCCGAGCTGATCCCATGCCGCCGACATACATCGGCGGTCTTCTCACCAGCTTCCTACTCCTTGATCATCGCAATGATCTGCTCGTCCGTGAACCGTGCTTTCATTTGTCCGTCCTTTGGTTGGGCGGACTCTACATCAAACCGGAGGAGTTTCAGGGGGTCAGGTCAGATGTTGGGACGGGTTGCGGACGCGGTAGTGCTGAGTGAGGAGGAGCGGCGGTTTCTTGAGGGTCAGGTTCGGCGGCACAAAGCGCCACGTTCGCTGTCAGACCGTTGCCGGATGATCTTGCTGTGCGCCGAAGGCTTGCCGAGCAAGGCAGTGGCGGTGCAGCTTGGGGTGCATGAACATACAGTTGGAAAGTGGCGCAGGCGTTTTGTCCGGGATCGGATTGAGGGCCTCACAGATGAATACCGCCCGGGCCGCCCGCGCACGGTCGCCGATGAGCAGGTGGCCGAAGTGATCGAGCGCACGTTGAACACCACGCCCAAGGATGCCACGCATTGGTCGATCCGCTCGATGGCGGCTGAGACGCGGCTGTCTCACACGACAATGCGGCGGATCTGGAATGCGTTCGGCTTGCAACCGCATCGGAGCGAGACGTTCAAGCTGTCGACCGATCCGCTGTTTGTGGACAAGGTGCAGGATATCGTTGGCCTCTACATGTCGCCGCCGAACCGGGCTATCGTATTGTGTGTGGACGAGAAATCGCAAATCCAGGCTCTTGACCGCGAACAACCCGTCCTGCCCATGGCCCCTGGTGTCGCCGAGCGCAGAACCCATACCTATATCCGCCACGGCACGACCTCGCTCTTTGCGGCGCTGGATATCGCCACCGGCGTCGTGATCGGAAAATGCTACAAACGGCATCGCGCGACCGAGTTTCTGGACTTTCTGAAGCGGATCGACCAGCACATGCCCGCAGGTCCGGACGTGCATATCGTCATGGATAATTACGCCACCCACAAAACCCCGAAGATCAAGGCATGGCTGGCGCGCAGGCCGCATTGGCATGTCCACTTCACGCCGACCTCTGCGTCATGGATCAATCAGGTCGAACGCTGGTTCGCCGAACTGACGCGCAAGCAACTGCAACGCGGCGTCCACCGTTCAACGGCGGAACTCGAGGCCGATATCGCCGCATTTATCGACGCCCACAATGAGAACACAAAGCCATACAAATGGGTCAAACCCGCCGACGAAATCCTCGCCTCCGTCAAGAGGTTCTGCCAGAGAACCCAGCAAACCCTATGCGGCGAACTTTAGATTCAGGTGACTAGTTTGAATGATGACTGCGGCGATTGAAATGAAGGCCTTGAAGCTTTGGTCCGTTTTGCATGATCGCATTGCGATACCTCTGTTTTCCTTGAGTTTTCCGAAGAAATTCTCGACAAGATGGCGCCATTTGTAGGTGTGTTTGTCGAATGTGGAGGGGAATACCGCTCACCACCCGCCGGTCATCGATGCGCGGCACACCATGAGACAGCGGAAATCGGGGTTCAATCCGACGCATCTGCGTTGCGCTCGGCCAAAACAATTCGCTCAACGGAACACCTCCGCATGCTGCCAATGAATCTATCAATCCGTGATCGAGCAAGCAGTTTAATGGGTCCTGAGCCTAGAGGAATGCGCTTGCTTCACATCGATTAGGGCGTCATTCTTGACTGGACCTTGATTTGGAATAATTGGCAGGCATGGATCGCGAACCAAGTACATTGATGAACCGCGGGTATATTGTTGTAAGCGCAGGGACTCTAGACTATATTCCGTGTTGCAACTTTAATGTCTGGTTGAGATGTAACGCAGGCACACTTGTCTCCCCGTTACCACTTGGGTTTATCCTGAATGAACGCGATATCACGAAGCTGCCTGCCGCAACGCGAGCCAACATAGAAGCGGCAAGGCTACCGTTGGAGAAATTGGTAGACGGATTAGATATTGCGGCGCTTGCTGTTCGTTGGGCAATTGATGCGTTGGAATCAGCTACTGAACAACTAGGAGGTGCGCGCAAATCACTCGCCGAGATTCGTTTCCAGCAGGAGCTGGTGCAGCGAAACTTTGTTGAAACCGAGTCATGGTTGAACGCAATGCTTGCGCCAAAGTTCAGCCTTGTGCGGGAATTTCCACGAGGCAGTGGTTACATACAGCTGCAGGTTGGCCAGACGATTCGGCTAGCCCTACCATGCAGTAGCCGTGGCTTGGCGGCGGTCGACATCTATGCTGGGGTGAAGGACGGCCTGGGCAGGTGCGAGCTGTCCGCGCAACTGGTGCGGTGGAATGGCGAATGTATTGCAGCGTTTGATAACATCGCATTGACAGAAAAATGCGGTTGGGCACGGCTGCGTTTGCCACATGGGGTATCTGGCGATGACGAAGACTGTTCTGTTGATCTTCGGTGTGTATCGGGTGATGCGGAAATAGGGCTTGCGCTACCTGTGCCATTTAATCATTTGCGTGCCTTTAAGAATGGCTGTGAGCTTGCAGCGCCCCTTGCGTTAAAAATCTGGGGCGGTTTGCCCGGCGTGGGCTTGCCAAAAATCGGCAAAGTTTCTGCAGCTTTGGCTGCGTCGCAGATATCATACCTCACCTCTGTCGACCTACCGGTTCCGCTTGCACTGATTGGCAGTTATACCACAATTCAGGAACAAGGCAGCATTGAGTTGCGACCCGAGCCGAGCGGCAAGGCACTCGTTGTTATGCGCAACGTATCGTTGGAAACGGATTGTGACATTGAAGCGTTTTTGCAGTTTCTTGGCGACGATGGTGCCGTCGCGACCTTCTCAACTACTTTGCCGGGCGTTATTAAAGTTGGAACGGATAGTTACCGCTTACCACAGGGCAGTTTCATAAATGCAACGCAGTTAACCCGTTTGGCAGATCACGCTCGTAGTCCGAAAGTCGATATAGTTCTGCGCTTGGAAAATGCCCATCCTGGTTCTGTCATAAAATTGTGGGCGTTGAAGTTATCTCGCAGCAGAGTATGAGCGTCGAGGTTACGAAATTCGCAATTGTTCTGCCGGTTTGGCGACAGGCCGGGTTTGCAGATGAAGCAATTACGACACTTTTTAATCAGCGCGGCGAGATTAATTGGAACTTGATTATCGTAAACGATGGCTGCCCAGACCGAGAAACGGCGCTTGCATTGGAAGCATGGCGACAACGCGCGCCCGAGAAAATTACTTTGCTTACCCAGGCGAATGACGGGCTTTCTTCGGCGCGGAACGCTGGAATTGAATATGCACTGCGTGATGGTGACGTATCGGCGATATTCTTTTTGGATGCAGATAACAGGCTCGACCCGAATGCCTTGCAGTTACTTGATTCACTTAGCCATGCGCATCCAGAGCAAGACTGGTTTTACCCGAATTTCGACATGTTTGGTCTTGATGGGCCGCAGCATCATGGTGGTGCATGGTCACTTTCGCGGATGGCTGTTTCAAACATGTGCGATGCCGGATCACTAGTTCGGCGGCGTGTATTTGAAGCCGGAGTCCGATTTGCGCCAGAGTTGCGCAACGGATTTGAAGATTGGGATTTTTGGTTATGCGCCGCCAAGCTTGGGTTTCGTGGTTACGCGGTGCCGATGGCGTTTTTCCGTTACCGCAAGCGTGGACATTCAATGTTGAGTGCTGCGCATGCGCAAGGGCAGACAAACATCCAGTCATTGCGCATGCGGCACAGGTGGTTGTTTGGTTCTGGGCGTTTGGCAGAAATATATGCGCAGGAATGGTCAAGATTTGCTTTCGTGTTGCGAAACAGCCAGGCAGAAATTGGAGATTATCCAAGGGGAAATCTGCTTGCGGCAGAAGAAATGGAAAGGCGATGGTTCATTGACCAAATCAATTCATTTGAGAGCCGCCGCCCGCAGACCTGGGTGTTTGGATCATCTGAGGCAATAGCTTATTTGAAGCAGGTCAGGCGTTTGGAATCGGTCCTGCTCGAGCTTGAAGCAAGCGCCGCCGACGGGCACATAGGCGCGGTTCGATTTCGTGCCTCAAACAGCATCGCACTCGTTCCTGAAATGCGCCATTCCGATAAGGGGTGGGAGCGAATCGCCAACGCAGCACTCTTGGCATTGCCCGCCCAGCACATTGAGTTTGCTCTACAGGGTCATGATCTCATGGATGTCATGACCCGGCTCATGTCACGCGGAACGATTTCGCCGCTTGAGGTACAGGCGCCTAAGGCCGAAAATTTTGGCACACAAGCGGTTGAAGCCGCGACAGATTTTGTTGGGCGGATCTCAGAATCAGGCTACAATTATGCTATGATCGGGAACGTGGCGCAGTGGCGCAAGCCCGCAAGCATTCCTAGCGCTCGCGACTTGTTTGCTGAAGTTAAGGCATTGAACTTTGGCGGGTTTCATTTACCTGGGCAGATTAAGACAGGCAGAAATATTGGCATCATACTGCCTATATTGCGCTTTGGCGGAGTAGAAAAATGTGCAGTGGCGCTAGCAGCTTCGCTTCGCGATCTAGGCGCTGTTCCACATCTATTTCTGTATGGTGATCAAGCGGTGCAAGCCGAAACCTGGTTATGCGCACCGTTCGAGGCGATCCATCAGATTACTCGAAGTGAACTTCGCGATTGGTCGGGTGCGCGCTATCTGGGCACGGCCGATGGCCGTGCGCCAAGCCAATGGTTGGCCGGTAGAGTCTTTGGTCCACTTACTGCGATGGATATTGTCGTCAATGCAGGATGTGGTCCCGTCAATTCAGGAATTGGCGACTTGCGGCGCTCTGGAATAAAAACCGTGACTTGGGAACATTTAGTAGAAGAAACAGATTTTGGGCGCCCAAACGGCACACCCTACTTAGCGCTCAGTAATGAAGCGGCTTATGATCTGATAATCACCTGTTCGGAACAACTAGCAAACTGGCTTGCCGGTATGGGCGTTTCTCGTGGCAAACTCCTCCCCCTTCCCAACGGCCCCGGCTTTCCTGATGAACGCAGGCACCGCGCCATGCGCGATGGCCGCCTGCCTTTGCGCGTTGGGTTCATGGGCCGGCTGGACCGGCAGAAAGGGGTGGATCGATTTATCGAAATCGCGCAAGCGCTGCGTGGTCCCGACTTTGAATTTTCGCTGGTTGGCGAGGCGGTTGTCGAGGCGGTTGTCGAGGCGGATGGCGTGAATATTCCCGGCTGGATCACGCGGCGCGCGCTGGCCCGCACGCCCGCGGAACTGTCCGAGGCCTATGCGCGGCTGGATATACTTCTTATGCCGTCGCGCGCCGAGGGCCTGCCGCTTGCGGTGCTGGAGGCGCAGCGCGCAGGGGCTGTGCCGGTCATCAGCAGGGTCGGTGCAGTGGATGAGGCGGTAAAAGATGGCGAAAACGGAATCCTGCTTGCTCCGGATGCCGTGGTTGGCGATGCGATAGCGGCGCTCAGGCTGCTGGCGCGGGACCGCGACCTGCTGCACCGGCTGGCAACTGCACCCGTGCCCGAGGATCGCTGGGCGGAAAATGCACGGAATCTTTTAGCCGCCCTGGGCCTTGCCCCTCTTGCATAGATGCAAGCGTTGCGCTAATCGGTGCCTACCATACGGCATAGGGGTTTAGCTCAGTTGGTAGAGCATCGGTCTCCAAAACCGAGGGTCGTGGGTTCGAGTCCCTCAGCCCCTGCCAATGGTTTGGCCCGCAATTCTTCCCGATTTTAGCCCGAAGCGCCTTGTGCTTGCGGCGCGTGAATCCCGCTCACCGCCAAAATCCGCTGTTTCGAAGTTTTCCCTTGAATGCCGCGCCGCGTTGCGCGTTAACTGCTGTATCGTTACAGGAGCCATGAATGCGCTATACACCCGCCGAAAACCGTTATGAAAACATGCATTATCGCCGTCTTGGGCGTTCCGGGCTGAAACTGCCTGCAATCTCGCTTGGGCTTTGGCATAATTTTGGCGGCGACACCCCGCATGACACCAAGCGAGCCATGTGCCATGCGGCGTTCGATCTGGGCATCACGCATTTCGACCTTGCCAATAACTACGGCCCGCCACCGGGTTCGGCCGAACATGCTTTTGGCTCGATCTTGAAGGAAGATTTTGCACCTTACCGGGACGAGCTGATCATTTCCTCCAAGGCGGGCTATGAAATGTGGGATGGCCCCTATGGCGAATGGGGCAGCCGGAAGTATCTGGTTTCGTCTTGTGATCAGTCGCTCAAACGCATGGGGCTCGACTATGTCGATATTTTCTATTCCCACCGGTTTGACCCCGACACGCCGCTGGAAGAAACGATGGGTGCGCTTGATTATATCGTGCGCTCGGGCCGCGCGCTTTATGCGGGAATCTCATCGTATAATTCCGAGACTACCCGCAAGGCGGCCGCTATACTCAAAGAGCTTGGCACGCCCTGCCTGATTCACCAGCCAAGCTATAACATGCTGAACCGCTGGGTAGAGCGCGACGGGCTGAAGGAGACCCTTGCCGAGCTTGGCATCGGCTCGATTGCCTTTACACCGCTGGCCCAGGGAATGCTGACCAGAAAATACTTAAACGGTGTGCCGCAGGATAGCCGCGCGGCGCAGGATAAATCGCTCGACCAGAAAATGCTGTCGGACAGGGCGATTGCCAATATCAGAAAGCTGAATGAAATTGCAGAAAGCCGCGGGCAAACGCTGGCGCAAATGGCAATTGCCTGGGTGCTGCGCGATGGTGGCATTACCAGCGCGCTGATCGGGGCGAGCCGGCCTTCGCAGGTGGTGGATTGCGCGGGTGCGGTGAACAATCTCGACTTTACCGCCGAAGAACTGGCGCTGATCGACACCTATGCCGATGAGGAAAACATCAACCTTTGGGCAAAGTCGTCGGAATAGGCACGCAGGATGATCAGAAACCCCATTCTGCCGGGCTTCAATGCCGACCCGTCCATCTGCCGTGTGGGTGAGGATTACTATATCGCCACCTCGACCTTTGAATGGTATCCGGGGGTGCAGATCCATCATTCGCGCGATCTGGTGAACTGGCGGCTTGTGGCGCGCCCGCTGAACCGCGCCGGGCTGCTTGATATGCGCGGCAACCCCGATAGTTGCGGCATCTGGGCGCCGTGCCTTAGCCATGCCGATGGCCGGTTCTGGCTGGTCTATACCGATGTAAAACGGCTGGATGGCGCGTTCAAGGATGCGCATAACTACATCACCACCTGCACCACGATTGATGGCGACTGGAGCGACCGGATCTATGTGAACTCATCCGGCTTTGACCCGTCACTGTTTCACGATGATGACGGGCGCAAATACTTCATGAATATGCAGTGGAACCATCGGGGCGAGGGCACGGGCGGCAACCCGAAACATGCCAGCTTCGACGGGATATTGCTGCAGGAATGGAGCGCGGCGCGCGGTCTGTTCGGCCCGGTACGCAATGTCTATGCAGGCTCGCCGCGCGGGCTGAGCGAGGCGCCGCATATCTTCAAACGCAAGGGCTGGTATTATATGACCGTGGCCGAGGGCGGCACGGGCTATGACCATGCGGTGACGATGGCGCGGTCACGCGACATCTGGGGGCCCTATGAAACCCAGCCCGACGGGCATTTGCTGTGCGCCGCCGATGCGCCGGACCACCCGATCCAGCGCACGGGGCATGGGCAGATTGTTGAAACCCATTGGGGCGAGACCTATCACACCTTCCTGATGGGCCGCCCCCTGCCGGGCCGATTCTGCCCGATGGGGCGCGAAACGGGGATAGAGCGCTGCGTTTGGGGCGATGATGATTGGCTGTATCTGCAAGCCGGGGGCCGCTTGGCGCGCCTTGAAGTGCCAAGCCCAACCGATGCCATGCCCGCGCCAGAAACCGCAAGCCGCGATGTGTTTGACGGGTCGCGGCTGCCGGATGCGTTCCAATGGCTGCGCACGCCGGAGCCAAGCCGCATTTTTGCGCTGGGCGACGGCGCGCTTTCGCTGTTTGGCCGCGAGAGCATTGGCAGTTGGTTTGAACAGGCGCTGGTGGCGCGGCGGCAAGAGCATTTCCAGTATCGTGCCGAAACGCGGGTTGAATTTGCGCCTGAAGCCTATCAGCAGGCGGCGGGGCTGACGACATATTACAACCGCAGCAAGTTCCACGCGCTGATGGTCACGCATGAGCCGGGGCAGGGGCGGGTGCTGAGCATCATGTCATGCCTTGGGGATTGGCCCGAAGGCGCGCTGAGCTTTGCGCTGGCGGCACCGGTTGCGCTGGGCGCGGGGCCGGTGGAGCTGGCGGTTGAGGTTGATCATGCCAGCCAGCAGTTTTTCTGGCGTCAGGGCGGAGACTGGCAGGCGATTGGCCCGGCGCTGGATGCAAGCCTGATTTCCGATGAAGGCGGGCGCGGTGAACATGCCAGCTTTACCGGCGCTTTTGTGGGCATGGTGGCGTTTGATGTAACCGGGCAGGGGCTGCCCGCCCGGTTCAGCCATTTCAACTATATCCCAAAGGCCAGCAAGGCGGCGCGTTGAGCGCAGCCCCCACCGCGACACAGCACCCGCGCCGCGCCGCGCCGTTGCGCGGGTTCAACCGTTGAGGCCGGCTGCATCGAGCGCGGTTTGCAACGTGGCGACCGTGCCTTCGACATCGGCCAGTTTGTCCAGCCCGAACAGGCCAAGGCGGAAGGTTGAAAACCCTGCCGGCTCGTCGCATTGCAGCGGCACACCGGCAGCAATTTGCAGCCCATTGGCCGCAAAGCGCTTGCCGTTCTGCACATCGGCCGCATCGGTATAGCTGACGACAACGCCGGGCGCTTCAAACCCTTGGGCGGCGACCGAGGCGATGCCTCGTTGCGCCAAGGCCTCGCGCACACGGCGGCCAAGCGTGGCTTGCGCCGCTTTGAGCCGATCAAAGCCCACGGCCTCTGCCTCGATGATCGCGTCGCGCAGCATCAGCAGCCCTTCGGTGGGCAGGGTGGCGTGATAGGCATGGCCGCCGCCTTCATAGGCTTTCATGATTTTCAGCCATGTGCGCAAATCTCCGGCAAAGCTGGAGGAGGCGCGGCTTTGCACCAGAGACTCGGCACGATCATTGAGCATGACAATCCCCGCGCAGGGGGTTGAGGACCAGCCTTTTTGCGGCGCCGAAATCAGCACATCGACGCCCAGTGCCGCCATATCCACCCAGATGCAGCCCGAGGCGATGCAATCCAGCACCAGAATGCCGCCCACATCATGGGTCGCGATGGCCAGCGCGGCGATATAGTCGTCGGGCAGGATGATGCCGGACGAGGTTTCCACATGCGGGGCGAAGACCACGCCGGGGCGCTGTTCGGCAATCGCGGCAACCGCTTCGTCTATTGGCACAGGTGCAAACGGGGCCTTGGCTGCGGGGCTGGTTTGGCGGGCCTTCAGCACGCTGTGGCTTTTGTGAAAGCCACCGGCATCCAGAATCTGGCTCCAGCGGAAAGAGAACCAGCCGTTGCGAATGGTCAGCACATCCTGGCCACCGGCGAGCTGCCGCGCGACAGCTTCCATTGCGAAGGTGCCGCCACCCGGCACAAGCGCAATATGGTCGGCCTTGTAGACGCCGCGCAGCTTTTCCGAGATCTGGCGCATCGCGGCCTGGAATTTCTGGCTCATATGATTCACCGAACGGTCAGTGAACACGACCGAAAATTCGCGCAGACCGTCGGCATCGACATCACTATGCAGGGCTTTCATGGGCTTTCCTTTGCTTTTTTCCCATTGGTGACGCCGCGCGCCGCGCTTGTCCAGTGGTCACGAAATCGGAACTTGATGCGCTGGGCGCTTGAAACCCGCAGCACTTGTCAGTATGTGTGCCCCGCTGGCGTGCCCGATGCGCGCCGCACTAAAGGAGCGTGCAATGGTCAACCCGATGAAATTTGTGCAGCAGACCCGGGCAGAGATTGCCAAGGTCGTCTGGCCCACGCGCCGCGAAACCACGCTGACCACGGTCATGGTTTTTCTGATGGCAACCGTGCTGGCCATATTCTTTTCGCTCATCGACATTCTGATCCGTTACGGGCTTGAGGGGATTTTGTCGCTCGCCTCTTGATCAAAGGGCGATCTGGGGCTATACGCGACGCTTCCAGACATAACGGGTGCCTAGCGATTCGGCGGCGCCCTTTGTGCTGTTTAGGCGGTCGGTGGCGATAAGCTGCTGAAAAATATACAATAAACGGCCCCTGGCCGAATTGAATTGAGGATGTAGGCAGCATGGCTAAACGTTGGTATTCGGTTAGCGTTCTGTCGAATTTCGAGAAAAAGGTCGCCGAGCAAATTCGCGAGTTGACCGTTCAGCGCGGGCTGGAAGACGAAATCGAACAGGTTCTTGTGCCCACCGAAGAGGTGATCGAGGTGCGCCGCGGCAAAAAGGTGCAGACCGAACGCCGCTTCATGCCGGGCTATGTGCTTGTGCGTATGGAACTGACCGACCGCGCCTATCACATGATTTCGAGCATCAACCGGGTGACCGGATTTTTGGGCGCGCAGAACACACCCTCGCCGATGCGTGATTCGGAAGTGGCGCGCATTCTGAACCAGGTTGAAGAAGGCGCCGAGGCGCCGCGTTCGCTGATCATCTTTGAAATCGGCGAGCAGGTGAATGTAACCGACGGCCCGTTCGAGGGTTTTGCAGGCATGGTCGAGGATGTGGATCCCGAGCATTCGCGCCTCAAAGTGTCGGTGTCGATCTTTGGCCGGGCCACCCCGGTCGAGTTGGAATTCACACAGGTGGCCAAGGTCGCCTGAGTGATGTCGCTGTGGGAGGCGAGGGCACGCGCGCCCGGACCGCACCACTATACAATGGCTCCCAGATCGCGTTCTGGCGGGCGGTGAAACAAAGGAGGCCGACATGGCCAAGAAAGTAGCGGGCAAGCTTAAGCTGCAAGTCCCCGCAGGCAAAGCGAACCCCTCTCCGCCGGTTGGTCCGGCGCTGGGTCAGCGCGGCCTGAACATCATGGAATTCTGCAAGGCGTTCAACGCCAAAACCCAGGAGATGGAAGCCGGCCAGCCTTGCCCGACGCTCATCACCTATTACACCGACAAATCCTTCACGATGGAGATCAAGACGCCACCCGCGTCGTTCCTCATCAAAAAGGCGGCTGGTCTGGCTTCGGCCTCCAAGACGCCCGGCAAGGAAACCGCCGGTTCGGTAACAACCGCACAGGTGCGCGCGATTGCCGAAGCCAAGATGAAAGACCTGAGCGCCAATGATATCGACGCTGCGATGCTGATCATCGCGGGTTCGGCGCGCTCGATGGGCATCGAGGTGAAGGGCTGATCATGGCAAAAACTGGAAAACGCACCGCGGCTGCTCGCGCCGCATTCGAAGGCAAAAACAACCTGTCGGTTGCCGAGGCCGTCGCACTGATCAAGGCCAATGCCAAAACCAAGTTTGACGAAACGCTGGATATCGCGCTGAGCCTGGGTGTTGACCCGCGCCATGCCGACCAGATGGTTCGTGGTGTTTGCGCCCTGCCCAACGGCACAGGCAAAACCGTTCGCGTGGCCGTGTTCGCCCGCAACGAAAAAGCCGATGAAGCAACCGCTGCCGGTGCCGATATCGTTGGCGCCGAAGACCTGATGGAAGCCATCCAGGCTGGCAAGATCGATTTTGACCGCTGCATCGCAACCCCCGACATGATGGGGATTGTGGGCCGCCTCGGTAAAATCCTTGGCCCGCGCAACCTGATGCCCAACCCCCGCGTTGGCACGGTAACGATGGATGTCAAAGCTGCTGTTGAAGCCGCGAAGGCCGGCGAAGTGCAGTTCAAAGCTGAAAAAGGCGGCGTTGTTCATGCCGGTATTGGCAAAATGTCGTTCGACGAAGCCAAGCTTGCTGAAAACATCAAGGCCTTTGTTTCGGCTGTGAACAAAGCCAAGCCCGCGGGCGCCAAGGGCACTTATATGAAGAAAATCGCGCTATCCAGCACGATGGGCCCGGGTGTTGCGCTGGATGTTGCCAGCGCGGTTGGCGAATAAGAATTCTGCCGGGGTGACCCGGTGGTTTGGCGGGCTGCCACGGTGGCCCGTCTCTGTCCGAGACGGTGGGTGGCCATCTGGCCTTAATACCCTGCTTGAGACGGAACGGATCAGGACTTTGCGAGGGGAACCTCGGGTGGTTTTGGCTGGTTCCGTAATGGACCTAAGCGTCGGGGCAACCCGGCAAAATGAGCTGGAAGGGGCAACCCTTTCTAATATGGAGCAAACCTGTGGATAGAGCCCAAAAGGAAGAAGTGGTCGCTGAACTCGGCCAGATCTTTGCGGACTCTGGTGTTGTTGTGGTTGCACACTACGCCGGAATCACAGTTGCCGAGATGACGGATTTCCGTAACCGTATGCGTGAAGCAGGCGGCGGGGTTCGTGTTGCCAAAAACAAGCTCGCCAAAATCGCCCTGGAAGGCCAGCCCTGCGAAAGCATGGCCGCGCTGCTCGAGGGCCAGACGGTATTTGCATATTCGGTCGATCCGGTTGCCGCGGCGAAAGTCGTGGACAACTATGCCAAGGACAACGCCAAACTGGTGGTTCTTGGTGGTTCGATGGGTGCTGCCGCTCTGGACGCTGCCGGTGTCAAGGCCGTTGCAGCCATGCCGTCGCGCGAAGAGGTTATCGCCTCAATCGCGGCTTGCATTGGTTCGCCTGCCTCCAACATCGCTGGTGCAATTGGCGCGCCTGCTTCGAATATTGCGGGGATCCTTTCGACCCTCGAAGAACGCGAAGCGGCATAACATCTTAGCAAAAGTGACCGACGTTGTGCAAAGGCACATACCGGAAACCATCTTAACCTGATACGGAAGAAAACAAATGGCTGATCTTAAAAAACTGGCTGAACAGATTGTGGGTCTGACCCTTCTGGAAGCTGTAGAACTGAAAAACATCCTGAAAGACGAATATGGCATCGAGCCTGCCGCCGGTGCTGCTGTTGCAGTCGCTGGTCCGGCTGTTGCCGCCGAAGCTGCGGAAGAAAAAACCGAATTCGACGTGATCCTCGTTGAAGCCGGCGCGCAGAAAATCAACGTCATCAAGGAAGTCCGTGCCATCACCGGTCTTGGCCTGAAAGAAGCCAAAGACCTGGTTGAAGCCGGTGGCAAAGCTGTCAAGGAACAGGCTTCCAAAGCCGAAGCCGAAGACATCAAGGCGAAACTTGAAGCCGCTGGCGCCAAGGTTGAGCTGAAGTAATCCGCAGCAGGTTTCGGCCTGCCGGATTTGAAAAAACGGCTGGATCCGCGCAATCGCGGGTCCGGCTTCTTGTGTCTCTCAGGGTGGCGTGCCTTTACGCCACGGCATCCTGACAGGCACGAGCCCTTCGGAAGCGCGGAACTGGGAAGCCGCGCAAGCATTGAAGGGGACGTCCTCGCAAGGCAGAACCCGCGTTCCCCGCCGCTGGTTCCTGCGTGCAGAAAAAGGTGAGACTACACATGGCGCAGACCCATTCCGGCCACAAGCGTATCCGCAAATTTTATGGCAGCATCCGCGAAGTTGCGGCAATGCCAAACCTGATTGAAGTTCAAAAGAGCAGCTATGATCTGTTCCTGAATTCCGGCGATGCCCCCACCCATGCCGATGGCGAAGGGCTGAACGCGGTTTTCCAATCGGTATTCCCGATCAAGGATTTCAACGAAACGGCGATTCTGGAATTCGTGAAATACGAACTCGACCCGCCGAAATACGATGTTGAAGAATGCCAGCAGCGCGACATGACCTATGGCGCCCCGCTGCGCGTGACCCTGCGCCTGATCGTGTTTGAAATTGATGAGGATACGGGCAACAAATCGGTCAAGGACATCAAGGAACAAGACGTTTACATGGGCGACATGCCCCTGATGACCGGCAATGGCACATTCGTTGTGAACGGGACAGAGCGTGTTATCGTTTCCCAGATGCACCGCAGCCCGGGCGTGTTTTTCGACCACGACCGCGGCAAGACCCATTCCAGCGGCAAATTGCTGTTCACCAGCCGCATCATCCCCTATCGCGGCAGCTGGCTCGACTTTGAATTCGACGCCAAAGACCTTGTCTTCGCGCGCATCGACCGCCGCCGCAAACTGCCTGTAACCACCCTGCTTTATGCGCTGGGGCTGGACCAGGAAGGCATTATGAATGCCTATTACGACACGGTAAACTTCCGCCAGATCAAGAAAAAAGGCTGGGCGACCAAGTTCTTCCCGGAACGGTTCCGCGGCCAGAAGCCTGCTTTTGACATTGTCGATGCCAAAACCGGCAAGGTTGTGGCCGAAGCCAACAAGAAGATGACCCCGCGCGATGTGAAAAAACTCATCGACGCTGGTGATGTTGCCGAAATCCTCGTGCCGTTTGATGCGCTGATCGGCCGTTTCGCGGCCAAAGACATGATCAACGAAAAAACCGGCGAGATCTGGGTCGAAGCCGGTGACGAGCTGACATGGGAGCTTGGCAAAGACGGTGAAGTGACCGGCGGCACGCTGAAAACCCTGCTCGATAACGGCGTGACCGATATTCCGGTGCTGGATATCGACGGCGTGAATGTCGGCGCTTACATGCGCAACACCATGCAGGTGGATAAGAACCTGAACCGCGAAACCGCCTTGCTCGACATTTATCGTGTCATGCGCCCGGGCGAGCCGCCGACCATTGAAGCGGCAAGCCAGATGTTCGACGGGCTGTTCTTTGACAGCGAGCGTTATGATCTGTCGGCCGTTGGCCGCGTGAAAATGAACATGCGTCTGGCGCTTGATGCACCCGACACCATGCGCACGCTGCGCAATGACGATATTATCGCCGTGATCCGCGCGCTGGTTGATCTGCGCGATGGCAAGGGCGAGATCGACGATATCGACCATCTGGGCAACCGCCGTGTGCGTTCGGTTGGCGAGTTGATGGAAAACCAGTATCGCGTTGGCCTGCTGCGCATGGAACGCGCGATCAAGGAACGCATGAGCAGCGTCGAGATCGACGCCGTGATGCCGCAAGACCTGATCAACGCCAAGCCGGCTTCGGCGGCGGTGCGCGAATTCTTTGGCTCGTCGCAGCTTAGCCAGTTCATGGACCAGACCAACCCCTTGTCGGAAGTCACCCACAAGCGCCGCCTGTCAGCCCTTGGGCCGGGCGGGCTTACGCGGGAACGTGCCGGCTTTGAGGTGCGCGACGTTCACCCCACCCATTACGGCCGCATGTGCCCGATTGAAACGCCCGAGGGGCCGAATATCGGGCTGATCAACAGCCTGGCGACCTTTGCCAAGGTGAACAAATACGGCTTCATCGAAACCCCCTATCGCCGCGTTGTCGACAGCACGGTGACCGATGAGGTCATCTATATGTCGGCCACCGAAGAAATGCGCCATACCGTTGCGCAGGCCAACGCGCAGCTCGATGAGAACGGCAAGTTCCAGAACGAGCTGGTGTCGACCCGCAAATCGGGCGAATACATGCTGAACCCGCCGTCCAGCGTCGATCTGATCGACGTTTCGCCAAAACAGCTGGTTTCGGTTGCGGCCTCGCTTATTCCCTTCCTGGAAAATGACGACGCCAACCGCGCATTGATGGGCTCGAACATGCAGCGCCAGGCCGTGCCGCTTCTGCGCGCCGAAGCCCCGTTTGTGGGCACCGGCATGGAAGAGGTTGTGGCCATCGACTCCGGTGCTGCCATCACCGCGCGCCGCGCCGGTGTGGTCGATCAGGTGGATGCGACGCGTATCGTTGTGCGCGCCACCGAAGACCTTGCGCCCGGCGACCCCGGCGTTGACATCTATCGCTTGCGCAAATTCCAGCGGTCGAACCAGTCGACCTGCATCAACCAGCGCCCGCTGGTGAAGGTGGGCGACAGCGTTCACAAGGGCGAAGTTGTGGCCGATGGCCCCTCGACCGACCTTGGTGAACTGGCGCTGGGTAAAAACGTGCTTGTCGCCTTCATGCCGTGGAATGGCTATAACTACGAAGACTCGATCCTGATCAGCGAGCGCATTGTGAAAGACGATGTGTTCACCTCGATCCATATCGAGGAATTCGAAGTTTCCGCGCGTGACACGCGCCTCGGGCCAGAGGAAATTACCCGCGACATTCCGAACGTGGGTGAAGAAGCTTTGCGCAATCTCGACGAGGCGGGCATCGTCTATATCGGCGCCGAAGTCGGGCCTGCCGATATTCTGGTTGGCAAGATCACCCCCAAGGGCGAAAGCCCGATGACGCCGGAAGAAAAACTTCTGCGCGCCATCTTCGGTGAAAAAGCCTCGGACGTGCGCGACACCTCGTTGCGCCTGCCACCGGGTGACTTTGGCACCGTGGTTGAGGTGCGGGTATTCAACCGCCACGGCGTGGACAAGGACGAGCGTGCCCTGCAGATCGAGCGTGAGGAGGTTGAACGCCTTGCCCGTGACCGCGATGACGAGTTGGCGATTCTGGAGCGTAACATCTATTCGCGCCTGCGCAGCCTGCTGATCGGCAAGAAGGCTGTCAAAGGCCCGAAAGGCGTGAAGCCCGGTTCGGAGATTACCGAAGAACTGCTCGCAACCCTGTCGCGCGGCCAGTATTGGCAGCTTGCCCTGGGCGATGACACTGACGCACAGTCGATGGAAGCGCTGCACGGCCAGTATGAGTTGCAGAAAAAGCAGCTTGATGCGCGCTTTGAAGACAAGGTTGAAAAGGTCCGCCGTGGTGATGATTTGCCACCGGGCGTGATGAAGATGGTCAAGGTTTTCGTGGCGGTGAAGCGCAAGTTGCAGCCGGGCGATAAAATGGCCGGCCGTCACGGCAACAAGGGTGTTATCTCCAAGGTTGTGCCTGAAGAAGACATGCCCTTCCTGGCCGATGGCACGCCTGTCGATGTTGTGCTGAACCCGCTGGGTGTGCCTTCGCGCATGAATGTGGGGCAGATCCTTGAAACCCATATGGGCTGGGCGGCACGCAGCCTTGGTGGCGCGATTGATGAATCCTTGAAGGAATACCGCCGTTCGGGCGATATGACCCCGCTCAATGATTCATTGAAACTGGCTTACGGCGAAGAGGTCTATGAATCGGCCTTCCGCTCCATGACCACCGAGCAACTGCTTGAGGCTTCGGAAAACGTCACCCGCGGCGTTCCCATCGCAACCCCCGTCTTTGACGGTGCGCGCGAAGTGGACGTGAACGATGCGCTGACCCGCGCCGGGCTTGATACGTCGGGCCAGTCGACCGTTTATGACGGCCGCACCGGCGAGCAGTTTGCCCGTAAGGTCACCGTTGGTGTGAAATACATCCTCAAACTGCACCATCTTGTGGATGACAAGATCCACGCGCGTTCGACCGGGCCTTACAGCCTGGTTACCCAGCAGCCGCTGGGTGGTAAGGCGCAGTTCGGTGGCCAGCGCTTTGGTGAGATGGAGGTCTGGGCGCTTGAAGCCTATGGCGCCGCCTACACCTTGCAGGAAATGTTGACCGTGAAATCGGATGACGTGGCCGGCCGCACCAAGGTCTATGAGAGCATCGTGAAGGGCGAGGATAATTTCGAAGCCGGAATTCCCGAATCGTTCAACGTGTTGATTAAAGAAATCCGCTCGCTCGGCTTGAATATCGAGCTGCAGGATTCGGAGCAGGAGTAGGGCGTCCGCGCCCACTCCCCCAGAAACGAGATCAAGGAACATCCAATGAACCAGGAAGTCATGAACCCGTTCAATCCGGTCCAGCCAGTCAAGGCGTTTGACGAGATTCGAATCTCGCTCGCCTCGCCGGAGCGGATTTTGTCGTGGTCCTTCGGGGAAATCAAAAAGCCCGAAACCATCAACTATCGCACGTTCAAACCGGAACGTGACGGTCTTTTCTGCGCCCGTATCTTCGGGCCGGTCAAGGATTATGAGTGCCTGTGCGGCAAGTATAAGCGCATGAAATACCGCGGTGTGACCTGCGAAAAATGTGGTGTGGAAGTCACGCTGCAAAAGGTCCGCCGCGAGCGTATGGGCCATATCGAGCTTGCCGCGCCCGTGGCGCATATCTGGTTTTTGAAGTCGCTTCCGTCCCGGATCGGCCTGATGCTGGACATGACGCTGCGCGATCTGGAACGCATTCTGTATTTCGAGCAGTATGTGGTGATCGAGCCCGGCCTGACCGACCTCAAGCATGGCCAGCTGATGACCGAGGAAGAATTCCTCGACGCGGAAGACCAGTATGGCGCAGATGCCTTCACCGCCGGTATCGGTGCTGAAGCCATTCGTGAAATGCTGGCCGCGATCGACCTTGAAGCCGAAGTTGAGCAGTTGCGCGCCGATCTGGCTGTCGCCACTGGCGAATTGAAGCCCAAGAAGATCATCAAGCGCCTGAAGCTGGTTGAATCATTCCGTGAATCGGGCAACCGCCCGGAATGGATGATTTTGACCGTGATTCCGGTTATTCCGCCCGAGCTGCGCCCGCTGGTGCCGCTGGATGGTGGCCGCTTCGCGACATCCGACCTCAACGACCTGTATCGCCGCGTGATCAACCGGAACAACCGTTTGAAACGGCTGATCGAGCTGCGCGCGCCCGATATCATCATCCGCAACGAAAAGCGTATGTTGCAGGAATCGGTCGATGCGCTGTTTGACAATGGTCGCCGTGGCCGCGTGATCACCGGTGCCAACAAGCGCCCGCTGAAATCGCTTTCGGACATGCTCAAAGGCAAGCAGGGCCGTTTCCGCCAGAACCTTCTGGGGAAACGCGTCGACTTTTCGGGCCGTTCGGTAATTGTGACCGGGCCGGAGTTGAAGCTGCACCAGTGCGGGCTGCCCAAGAAAATGGCGCTCGAACTGTTCAAGCCGTTTATCTATAGCCGCCTTGAAGCCAAGGGCCTGTCCTCGACCGTGAAGCAGGCCAAGAAGCTGGTGGAAAAAGAGCGCCCCGAAGTGTGGGATATTCTGGACGAAGTGATCCGCGAACATCCCGTGCTGCTGAACCGTGCGCCGACCTTGCACCGTTTGGGCATTCAGGCATTTGAGCCCGTGCTGATCGAGGGTAAGGCCATCCAGCTTCACCCGCTCGTCTGTTCGGCCTTCAACGCCGACTTTGATGGCGACCAGATGGCCGTTCACGTGCCGCTTTCGCTGGAAGCCCAGTTGGAAGCCCGCGTGCTTATGATGTCGACCAACAACGTGCTGTCACCGGCCAACGGCAAGCCGATCATCGTGCCTTCGCAGGACATGATTTTGGGCCTCTATTACGTGTCGCTGATGCGTGAGGGCCTGAAGGGCGAAGGCATGGTCTTTGGCTCGCTCGAAGAGGTTGAACATGCGCTGGATGCCGGCATTGTGCATTTGCACAGCAAGATCCAGGCGCGTATCGAACAGATCGACGAAGAGGGCAACACGGTTCTGAAGCGGTTTGAAACCACGCCGGGCCGGATGCGCCTTGGCTCGATGCTGCCGAAGAACTTCAAGGCACCGTTTGACATTGTGAACCGCCTGCTGCGCAAAAAGGAAGTGGGCGAGGTCATCGACACCGTTTACCGCCATTGCGGGCAAAAAGAATCGGTCATCTTCTGCGACCAGATCATGACGCTGGGATTCCGCGAAGCGTTCAAAGCCGGTATTTCCTTTGGGAAGGATGACATGGTCATTCCCGATACCAAATGGGATTTGGTGAACGACACCCGCAATCAGGTGAAGGAATACGAACAGCAATACATGGATGGTCTGATCACCACCGGTGAGAAATACAACAAGGTGGTTGATGCCTGGTCGAAATGTTCCGACCGTGTGGCCGATGCCATGATGGCGGATATCTCGGCGATGCGGACCTCGGATGCCGGCGTTCAGGAAGAGCCGAACTCGGTTTACATGATGAGCCATTCCGGTGCGCGTGGTTCGCCCGCGCAGATGAAGCAGCTTGGCGGTATGCGCGGCCTTATGGCCAAACCGTCGGGTGAGATCATCGAAACGCCGATCATCTCGAACTTCAAGGAAGGCCTGACCGTGCTTGAGTATTTCAACTCGACCCACGGTGCGCGTAAAGGTCTGGCCGATACCGCGATGAAAACCGCGAACTCGGGCTACCTGACACGGCGTTTGGTTGACGTGGCGCAGGACTGCATTGTCAAGATCGACGATTGCGGCACCGATCGCTCGATCACCGTGCGCCCAGCCATCAATGATGGTGAGGTGGTTGCCTCGCTGGCCGAGCGTGTTCTTGGCCGCGTTGTGGCCGAAGACGTGCTTGACCCGGCCACCGGCGAAGTGCTGGCGCATCGCGACCAGCTGCTTGACGAACGTGCATCCGAAGAGCTGGAGGCCGCTGGCCTGTTGCAGGTTCAGGTGCGCTCGCCACTGACCTGTGAAGCCGAAGACGGGATCTGTGCGCAGTGCTATGGCCGCGACCTGGCCCGTGGCACCCGCGTGAACCCCGGCGAGGCTGTCGGCATCATTGCCGCGCAGTCCATCGGTGAACCCGGCACGCAGCTTACCATGCGGACCTTCCACATTGGTGGTATCGCGCAGGGTGGTCAGCAATCCTTCATGGAGGCAAGCCAGAAAGGTCGTGTTGAATTCCGCAATCCGAACATTCTGACCAACTCCGCAGGTGAGCAGATCGTTCTGAGCCGGAACATGGAACTGGCGATCATCGATGAGCATGGCGTTGAACGCGCGCATCACAAGCTGACCTACGCAACCAAGCTGATCGTCAAAGACGGCCAGCAGGTCGAGCGTGGCGCGAAGCTGTTCGAGTGGGACCCGTATACACTGCCGATCATTGCCGAGCGTGACGGGCAGGCGAAGTTTGTCGACCTCACCTCCGGCCTGTCGGTGCGTGAGGAAACAGACGATGCGACCGGTATCGCCCAGAAGATCGTTTCGGATTGGCGTTCGGCCCCCAAGGCCAACGAGATCAAGCCCGAAATCATCGTGATGGACCCGAAAACCGGCGAGCCGATGCGTCTGGACAATGGCAACCCCGAAGTTCACCCCATGTCGGTTGACGCGATTCTGTCGGTCGAAGACGGGCAGGACGTGAAGGCGGGCGATGTGCTGGCGCGTATTCCGCGCGAAGGTGCCAAGATCAAGGACATTACCGGGGGTCTGCCCCGCGTGGCCGAATTGTTCGAAGCCCGCCGCCCGAAAGACCACGCGCTGATCTGCGAAATCGACGGTTACGTGCGCTTTGGCAAAGACTACAAGAACAAGCGCCGCATCACCATCGAGCCCGTCGAAGAGGGTCTGGACCCGGTCGAATACCTCGTGCCCAAGGGCAAGCATATTCCTGTTCAGGAAGGTGATTTTGTCGGCAAGGGCGAATACATCATGGACGGCAACCCCGCGCCGCATGACATCCTGCAAATTCTGGGTGTCGAGGCCTTGGCTGACTACATGATCGACGAGGTGCAAGAGGTGTATCGTCTGCAGGGCGTGAAGATCAACGACAAGCATATCGAAGTGATCGTGCGCCAGATGCTGCAGAAATGGGAGGTTTCCGAAAGCGGCGGCACCGTTCTGCTGAAAGGCGAGCAGGTTGACAAGGCCGAGTTTGATGCCGAATGCGAAAAGGCTGTTGCCGCGGGGCGCGAACCTGCCAAAGGCGGCCCGATCCTGCTGGGCATCACCAAGGCCAGCCTGCAGACCCGCAGCTTCATCTCGGCGGCCTCCTTCCAGGAAACCACCCGCGTGCTGACCGAAGCGGCAACGCAAGGCAAGCGCGACAAGCTGGTGGGCCTGAAGGAGAACGTCATCGTCGGCCGCCTCATTCCGGCAGGCACGGGCCGTGCGACACACGAGATCAAGCGTGTGGCGCAAACCCGCGACGCCAAGGTCATTGCCGACCGCCGCGCCGAAGCGCAGCTTGTCAGCGATGCGATGAGCGTCGGCGAAGCCGAAACAGTCGAAACCGGCGAGGCCGATTTCGATTGATCTGACGAATCGGCGCGCGCCATTCCGTGTGCCGACTCAAAAAAACACGCGGCGCTGCCGGATCGACCGGCGGCGCCGTGTATATTTTTGCGAAAGCAGGACGCGGCCGATCGGTTGGAAAGTCTGTGTGCCGAATATTGCGGAAAACAGCCTGATCGCGTCAAAAAATTGCACGAAAACGTGCTGTTCGTGGCCAGGTTTTTGGCTGTTGACAATGGGGCCGACTCCTCCTAGGTTCCGCCCGCTTGGGGTCGGTATGTGACCTTGGGCTTATAGCCACATACTGGTGGTCATGATCCGGGCGAAGGCCCCGATCCTCTGGAATTTAGCCGCGCCGGCCCCGTCTTCGGGCCGAGGGCGGCACTTTTGGCATTCCGCGAATCGCGCGGATGCTTGACGAATGAAACGGGTTGAACGGGGTTATTGCCGCATGCCAACGATCCAACAGCTGATCCGCAAACCGCGGCAGCCTAAAGTCCAGCGCTCGAAGTCGCAGCATATGCAGGGTTGCCCGCAGAAGCGCGGCGTTTGCACGCGCGTCTATACAACGACGCCGAAAAAGCCGAACTCGGCCATGCGTAAGGTTGCCAAAGTGCGCCTGACCAATGGTTTTGAGGTCATTTCCTATATCCCTGGTGAAAGCCACAACCTGCAGGAACACTCCGTAGTCCTCATCCGCGGCGGTCGCGTAAAAGACCTTCCCGGTGTGCGCTACCACATCCTGCGCGGTGTGCTGGATACCACGGGCGTGAAAGATCGTCGCCAGCGTCGTTCGAAATACGGCGCCAAGCGTCCGAAATAAGGAGAGACAGAGATGTCCCGTCGTCACCGCGCCGAGAAACGCGAAATTCTGCCGGACGCCAAATATGGCGATACCGTGCTGACAAAATTCATGAACAACCTGATGTTCGATGGCAAGAAATCCATCGCTGAAGGTATTGTCTACGGCGCGCTTGATCGTGTCGAAGGCAAGTTGAAGCGTGCCCCGATCGAGGCCTTCCATGAAGCGCTCGAGAATATCAAGCCCTCGCTTGAAGTGCGCTCGCGCCGCGTTGGCGGCGCCACCTATCAGGTGCCTGTTGAAGTGCGCCCCGAGCGCCGCGAAGCACTTGCAATCCGCTGGTTGATCAATGCCAGCCGTGCGCGCAACGAAAAAACGATGGAAGAGCGTCTGGCCGGTGAACTGGTCGATGCAGTCAACTCGCGCGGCTCTGCCGTGAAGAAACGCGAAGACACCCACAAAATGGCAGACGCGAACAAAGCGTTCGGCCATTACCGCTGGTAAGTTACAGGTCAGGACGAGAAAATGGCGCGCGAATATCAACTGAACAGATACCGCAATATCGGGATCATGGCCCATATCGACGCGGGTAAAACCACGACGACCGAGCGGATTCTGTTCTACACGGGCAAGTCGCACAAAATCGGCGAAGTGCATGACGGTGCCGCCACGATGGACTGGATGGAGCAAGAGCAGGAGCGTGGCATCACGATCACCTCGGCTGCAACCACGACATTCTGGCAGCGTCAGGAAGACCCGACCACCGAAGGCACTTCGGACACCAAATACCGGTTCAACATCATCGACACGCCGGGCCACGTTGACTTCACCATTGAAGTTGAGCGTTCGCTGGCTGTGCTTGATGGCGCAATCTGTCTGCTCGACGCCAATGCCGGTGTAGAGCCGCAGACCGAAACCGTTTGGCGCCAGGCCGACCGCTACAAAGTTCCGCGCATCGTGTTCGTGAACAAAATGGACAAGATCGGCGCCGATTTTTACAACTGCGTCAAAATGATCAAGGACCGCACCGGCGCGACCCCGCTGCCGATCGCCTTGCCGATTGGGGCCGAGGACAAGCTGGAAGGCATCGTCGACCTGATCAAGATGGAAGAATGGGTTTGGGAAGGCGAAGACCTGGGCGCAGCCTGGGTGCGCAAGCCGATCCGTGCCGATTTGCAGGAACTGGCCAAAGAATGGCGCCACAATCTGCTTGAGATCGTTGTCGAACTCGATGATGCGGTTATGGAAGCCTATCTGGAGGGCAACGAGCCCGATGAGGCGACCCTGCGCAAGCTCATCCGCAAAGGCACCCTGTCGCTGACCTTCGTTCCGGTAACGGCCGGTTCGGCATTCAAGAACAAGGGTGTTCAACCGCTGTTGAACTCGGTTATCGATTATCTGCCATCGCCGCTTGATGTGCCCGCCTATATGGGCTTCAAGGCTGGCGACGAGACAGAGACCCGTGACCAGCCCCGTTCGGCCGATGACAAGCAGCCCTTCTCGGCTTTGGCTTTCAAAATCATGAACGATCCCTTCGTCGGGTCGCTGACCTTCACACGCATCTATTCGGGCGTGCTGAAGAAGGGCGATCAGATGATGAACACGACCAAGGGGCGCAAAGAGCGCGTTGGCCGTATGATGATGATGCACGCCATCAACCGCGAAGAGATCGAAGAAGCCTTTGCGGGCGACATCATCGCGCTGGCCGGTCTGAAGGAAACCACGACCGGTGACACCCTGTCCGACCCGAACAATCAGGTCGTTCTGGAAACCATGACCTTCCCCGATCCGGTGATCGAAATCGCCGTCGAGCCGAAGACCAAGGCTGACCAGGAAAAAATGGGTATTGCGCTGGCCCGTCTGGCCGCCGAAGACCCGTCCTTCCGCGTTGAAACCGATTTTGAATCGGGCCAGACCATCATGAAGGGCATGGGTGAACTTCACCTCGATATTCTGGTTGACCGCATGAAGCGCGAATTCAAGGTCGAGGCGAATATCGGCGCACCCCAGGTGGCTTACCGCGAAACCATCAGCCGCGATGCGGAAATTGACTACACCCACAAGAAACAGTCGGGTGGTTCGGGTCAGTTTGCGCGCGTCAAAATGGTTATCATGCCAACCGAGCCGGGCGAGGGTTACTCGTTTGAATCGAAAATCGTTGGTGGTTCGGTGCCCAAGGAATATATCCCGGGCGTTGAAAAGGGCATCAAATCGGTTATGGATAGCGGCCCGCTGGCCGGCTTCCCCGTGATCGACTTCAAGGTGCAGCTGATCGACGGTGCCTACCACGATGTCGACTCTTCGGTTCTGGCCTTCGAAATTGCGGCCCGTGCCGCCATGCGCGAAGGTCTGAAAAAGGCCGGTGCGAAACTGCTCGAACCGATCATGAAGGTCGAGGTTGTGACCCCGGAAGAATATACCGGTGGTGTGATCGGTGACTTGACCAGCCGTCGTGGCATGGTTCAGGGCCAGGACAGCCGCGGCAATGCCAACGTGATCGACGCGATGGTGCCGCTGGCCAACATGTTCGGCTATATCAATACCCTGCGTTCAATGTCTTCGGGCCGCGCGCAGTTCTCAATGCAGTTCGACCACTACGATACAGTGCCGTCGAATATCTCGGATGAAATTCAGGCGAAATTCGCCTGATCTGTAACCAGGTCAGGTGCCTGACCAAAATTGAATGGAGGCCAAGATGGCGAAGGCAAAGTTTGAGCGGAATAAGCCGCATTGCAACATTGGAACGATCGGTCACGTTGACCACGGCAAGACGTCATTGACGGCGGCGATCACCAAATATTTTGGTGACTACCGCGCCTATGACCAGATTGACGCGGCCCCGGAAGAGAAGGCGCGCGGGATCACGATTTCGACCGCGCATGTCGAATATGAGACCGAGAAGCGCCACTATGCGCATGTGGATTGCCCCGGCCATGCCGACTATGTGAAGAACATGATCACCGGCGCGGCGCAGATGGACGGTGCCATTCTGGTGGTGAACGCCGCCGATGGCCCGATGCCGCAGACCCGCGAGCATATTCTTCTGGCCAAGCAGGTTGGCGTTCCGGCGATGGTGGTTTTCCTGAACAAGGTTGACCAGGTTGACGATGCCGAATTGCTTGAGCTGGTTGAAATGGAAATCCGCGAGCTGCTGTCCAGCTACGAATTCCCCGGCGACGATATCCCGATCATCGCAGGCTCGGCCCTTGCCGCGCTTGAAGACCGTGATCCGGAGATTGGCGAGAACCAGATCCGCGCGCTGATGAAGGCGGTTGATGACTATATTCCGCAGCCCGAGCGCCCGGTTGACCAGCCCTTCCTGATGCCGATCGAGGATGTGTTCTCGATTTCCGGTCGCGGCACGGTTGCCACCGGCCGTATCGAGCGTGGCGTGCTGAATGTTGGCGACGAGATTGAAATCGTCGGCATCCGCGACACCAAGAAAACCACCTGCACGGGCGTGGAAATGTTCCGCAAACTGCTGGATCGTGGTGAGGCTGGCGACAATGTCGGCGTGTTGCTGCGCGGGATTGACCGCGAGGGCGTTGAGCGCGGGCAGGTTCTGTGCAAGCCGAAATCGGTCATGCCGCACACCAAATTCGAGGCTCAGGCCTATATCCTGACCAAGGAAGAGGGTGGCCGCCATACGCCGTTCTTTGCGAATTACCGCCCGCAATTCTACTTCCGCACGACGGATGTGACCGGCACGGTCATTCTTCCGGCAGGCACGGAAATGGTGATGCCGGGCGACAACCTGAAGTTCGACGTTGAACTGATCGCCCCGATCGCAATGGAAGACAACCTGCGCTTCGCCATCCGCGAAGGCGGCCGCACCGTCGGCGCAGGCGTCGTATCGAAAATTCACGCCTAAGGGCCGTGTAAGCGTGGTCGGGGTATTCCCCCCGGCCACGATTGTTTGAAACCTGCCAGCCCAAGAGGCGCATTCAAATGCAGAGTCAGAATATCCGCATCCGGCTGAAAGCCTTCGATTACCGCGTGCTTGATGCAAGCACTGCGGAAATTGTTTCGACAGCTAAACGGACCGGCGCCACCGTGCGCGGGCCCATTCCGCTGCCCAACAAGATCGAAAAATTCACCGTTCTGCGTGGCCCGCACATCGACAAGAAGTCGCGGGAACAGTTCGAAATCCGGACGCATAAGCGTCTTCTCGATATCGTCGATCCGACACCCCAGACCGTGGACGCGCTCATGAAGCTCGACCTCGCCGCCGGTGTCGATGTCGAAATCAAACTCTAAGGGGCAAGAAACATGCGTTCTGGAGTAATCGCGAAAAAACTGGGCATGACCCGGTTGTTCATGGAGGATGGCCGCCAGGTTCCGGTGACCGTGCTTCAAATGGAAAACGTGCAGGTTGTCGCGCAGCGCACCGCCGAGAAGGATGGCTATTCGGCTGTTCAGCTTGGCGCGGGCAATGCCAAGGCCAAACGCACAAGCCAAGCTATGCGTGGGCATTTTGCCGCCGCCAATGTTGCGCCCAAGCGCAAGGTTGCCGAGTTCCGCGTCAGCCCGGACAACATGATTGACGTTGGTGAAGAGATCACCGCCAATCATTACTTGCCCGGTCAGTTCGTGGACATCGCTGGCACCTCGACCGGTAAAGGCTTTGCCGGTGCGATGAAGCGTCACAACTTCGGCGGGCTTCGTGCATCGCATGGTGTGTCGGTTTCGCACCGTTCGCATGGTTCGACCGGTCAGTGCCAGGAGCCTGGCAAAGTGTTCAAGGGCAAGAAGATGGCCGGTCATATGGGGGCTGTGCGGGTGACCACGCAGAACCTGCAGATCGTGCGCACCGATGCCGAGCGCGGCCTTGTCATGGTCAAGGGCGCTGTGCCCGGCACCAAGGGCGGCTGGGTCACAATCAAGGATGCGGTCAAGAAAGCTGCGCCCGAAGATGTGATTTTGCCAGCGGCACTGCGCTCTACAGCCAAGGCCGATGAGGCCGCCGCCGCAGCCGCAGCAGCGGCGCTTGCCGCCGAAGAAGCCGCCGCAGCCGAAGCCGCAGCCGCAGCTGAGCAGGCCGCAATCGAGGCTGCCAGTGAAGAGGCCGCATCGAATGAAGCCCCCAAGGGAGGCGCTGAAGAATGAAAGCCGATGTCATCAAACTAGATGCCAAGAAAGCCGGGTCGATCGACCTGTCTGACGACATCTTCGCGCTTGAGCCGCGTGCAGACATTCTGCACCGCGTCGTGCGCTATCAGCTGGCCAAACGCCAGGCGGGCACCCATTCGGTGCTTGGCCGCTCGGAGGTCAGCTATTCGACCAAGAAGATCTACCGCCAGAAAGGCACCGGTGGCGCACGCCACGGCTCGCGCAAGGCGCCGATCTTCCGCAAGGGTGGTGTCTATAAGGGCCCGACCCCGCGCAGCCACGCCATCGATCTTCCCAAGAAGATCCGCGCTATGGGCCTGAAGCACGCGCTTTCGGCCAAAGCCGGCGCCGGCGAGCTGGTGGTTCTGGATGCAGCGACGCTGGCTTCGGGCAAAACCAAGGATCTGGCCACCATCATCAAGTCGATGGGCTGGAGCAAGGTTCTGTTCATTGACGGCGCCGATCTCGATCAGGGTTTTGTGCAGGCGGCCCGCAATATTGACGGCGTGAATGTGCTGCCGTCGATGGGTGCGAATGTCTATGACATTCTGAAATCCAACACGCTGGTGCTGACCAAGGCCGGTGTGGAAGCTCTGGAGGCACGTCTGAAATGACCACGAAAGCCGAACTTTACGACGTGATCCGCAAGCCGATCATCACGGAAAAAGCGACTATGGCATCGGAATACAACGCCGTTGTGTTCGAAGTTGCGATGGATGCGAACAAACCGATGATCAAGGAAGCGGTTGAAACGCTGTTCAACGTCAAGGTCAAGGCGGTGAATACTGCCGTGACCAAAGGCAAGGTCAAGCGCTTCAAAGGCAAGCTCGGCACCCGCAAGGATGTCAAGAAAGCCTATGTGACGCTGGAAGCCGGGAACACCATCGACGTTTCCACCGGCCTTTGATAGAAGACCACGAATCACGGCCCCGACAACGGGGCCGTGTTGCATTTACTAAACCGGGCTCGCATAGAGCCCTAAGCACACGGAAGACAGCAAGATGGCATTGAAGTCGTATAAACCGACAACGCCTGGCCAGCGCGGACTGGTTCTGATCGACCGTTCGGAGCTTTGGAAAGGCCGCCCGGTCAAATCCCTCACCGAGGGTTTGTCCAAGAATGGCGGACGGAACAATACCGGGCGGATCACCATGCGTCGCAAAGGCGGCGGCGCGAAACGCTTGTATCGTATTGTGGATTTCAAACGCACGAAGTTTGACATGCCCGCAATCGTCGAGCGCATTGAGTATGACCCGAACCGGACCGCGTTCATCGCGCTGATCCGCTATGAGGACGGTGTCGCCACCTATATCCTTGCACCCCAGCGCCTTGCGCTTGGTGATACGGTAATTGCCTCGGCCAAGGCCGATGTGAAGCCCGGCAACGCCATGCCCTTCACCGGGATGCCGATTGGCACGATCGTGCATAACATCGAGTTGAAGCAGGGCAAGGGTGGCCAGTTGGCCCGCGCTGCCGGCACATATGCACAGTTTGTCGGCCGCGATGGCGGCTATGCGCAGATCCGTCTGGCCTCGGGCGAGCTGCGCCTTGTGCGCCAGGAATGCATGGCAACGGTTGGCGCAGTCTCCAACCCCGACCACGGCAACCAGAACCTTGGTAAAGCCGGTCGTAACCGCCATAAAGGCATCCGCCCCTCGGTGCGCGGTGTTGCCATGAACCCGATCGACCACCCGCATGGTGGTGGTGAAGGCCGCACATCCGGTGGCCGCCACCCCGTTACCCCCTGGGGTAAAGGCACCAAGGGCAACAAAACCCGCACCAACAAAGCGACCGACAAGTATATCTTGCGCTCGCGCAATGCGAAGAAGGGTCGGTAATCATGGCACGCTCTATCTGGAAAGGCCCGTTCGTCGAGGCCCATATTCTGAAGAAAGCCGAGAAAACGCGCGAATCCGGCCGCAACGAAGTGATCAAGATCTGGTCGCGCCGTTCGACCATTCTGCCGCAATTCGTTGGCCTGACCTTCGGTGTTTACAACGGCAAGAAACATATCCCGGTCAATGTGACCGAGGACATGATCGGCCAGAAATTCGGTGAATATTCCCCAACGCGCACCTATTACGGGCACGCCGCGGACAAAAAAGCGAAGCGGAAGTAGATCATGGGACAAGAAAAAAACCCCCGCCGCGCCGCGGATAATGAAGCAATTGCAACCCTGCGAATGTTGCGCGGTTCCGGCCAGAAGCTGAATGAAGTGGCTCAGATGATCCGCAACAAGCCGGTTGACAAGGCTTTGGCCGATCTGACCTTCTCCAAGCGCCGTATCGCGATTGACGTGAAAAAGTGCCTGCAGTCGGCGATTGCCAATGCGGAAAACAACCACGGTCTGGATGTTGATGAACTGGTCGTTGCCGAAGCCTATGTCGGCAAAAACCTGGTGATGAAACGTGGCCGTCCGCGTGCCCGTGGTCGCTACGGCAAGATTCTGAAGCCGTTCAGCCAGCTCACCATCAAAGTTCGCCAGAATGCAGCCGAGGAGCAAGCGTAATGGGACACAAGATCAACCCGATCGGTCTGCGCCTGCAGATCAACCGCACCTGGGACAGCCGCTGGTTTGCCGATACCAAAGATTTCGGCAACCTGCTGCACGAAGACCTGGCCATTCGCGCTTTCGTCAAGAAAACCTGCGCACAGGCTGGTATTTCGCGCGTGATCATCGAGCGTCCGCACCGCAAGTGCCGCGTGTCGATCCATGCAGCGCGCCCCGGCGTGATCATCGGCAAAAAAGGTGCCGACATCGAAACGCTGCGCAAGCAACTTTCGGAGTTCACCAGCTCGGAACTGCATCTCAACATCGTTGAAGTGCGCAAGCCCGAGATCGATGCCGCCCTGGTCGCCGAGAATATCGCCCAGCAGTTGGAGCGCCGTGTGTCGTTCCGCCGTGCGGTGAAACGCTCGATCCAGAATGCAATGCGCATGGGTGCCCTTGGGATTCGTGTTGAAGTGGCTGGCCGTTTGGGCGGCGCCGAGATTGCCCGCACCGAATGGGCCGCCGAAGGCCGCGTTCCGCGCCACACGCTGCGTGCCGATATTGATTATGCGCTGGCTGAAAGCCTGACCGCTTATGGCATCATCGGTGTCAAGGTCTGGATCTTCAAAGGCGAGATCATGGAGCACGACCCGCAGGCACGTGATCGTCGCCAGTCCGAAATGCAAGAAGGTGGTTCGCGTTCTCAGCAGCGTCGCTGAGAACCGAATCTCTTGAAGGAGAGAAAAGATGCTCCAACCGAAGCGCACAAAATTCCGTAAGCAGTTCAAGGGCCGTATCCACGGTGAAGCCAAGGGCGGGTCCGAATTGAACTTTGGCCATTACGGGCTGAAAGCGACAGAACCCGAGCGTGTAACCGCGCGCCAGATCGAATCTGCACGTCGTGCCCTGACGCGCCACATGAAACGCCAGGGCCGTGTCTGGATCCGGATTTTCCCGGATGTGCCGGTAACCGCCAAACCCATCGAAGTGCGTATGGGTAAGGGCAAGGGCTCGGTCGACCGTTGGGTCGCCAAGGTCAAACCCGGCCGTGTGATGTTCGAAATTGATGGTGTGACCGAAGAGGTTGCCCGTGAGGCCCTGCGCCTTGCGGCCATGAAGATGCCCATCAAATGCCGCTTCATTACCCGCGAAGACTGGTAATTCGGCAAACCTATCGACAAACCCCGCCCGTTAAACGGCGGGGTTTTTCTACGACCAAAGGCCAAGCTGCGCCAACTCACCCTGTGTGAGCCGGGGGCAGGGCGGCCAATACCAATTTAGAGCTTGCCAAATAGGGGCGTGACGCCTATACGGCCAGCTTCACCACATACTCCATCGGGAATCAGGGTGACCTCGTGGCCCTCCGGTGATGTTGAAAAGGACTGATGTGAAATGAAAGCCGCCGAACTGCGCGACAAAACACCGGACCAACTGCGCGAGCAGCTTGAGACGCTGAAAAAAGAGTCGTTTAACCTGCGCTTCCAGAAGGCCACCGGCCAGATGGAAAACACAGCACGCGTGAAAACCGTGCGCCGTGACGCTGCGCGCGTCAAAACCGTTTTGAACGAAAAAGCCGCTGCTGCGGCTGCTGAATAGGGGTGAACTAGATGCCGCGTCGTATCCTTCAGGGCACAGTGACCAGCGATAAATCCGAGCAGACCATCACGGTTCTGGTCGAAAGCCGCTTCACCCACCCGCTATTCAAGAAAGTTGTGCGCAAGTCGAAAAAATATCATGCGCATGATCCGAAGAACGAATTCAAGATTGGCGATCAGGTTCGCATCCGCGAATGCGCGCCGATTTCGAAGACGAAACGTTGGGAAGTTTTCGCCGAGTAATCGGGCTTTTCCAGCTTAATCGAAACCGTGGGGCCAGATCTGCAAAGGGTCTCCACAGGTCGGGAGTAACATTATGATCCAGATGCAGACCAATCTGGATGTGGCTGACAATAGCGGCGCGCGCCGTGTTCAGTGCATCAAGGTTTTGGGCGGTTCACACCGTCGGTATGCCTCCGTGGGCGACATCATTGTGGTGTCGGTCAAGGAAGCCATTCCGCGCGGCAAGGTGAAGAAGGGCGACGTGCGTAAAGCCGTTGTTGTTCGCACCGCCAAGGAAGTCCGTCGTGAAGACGGCACCTCCATTCGTTTTGATGGCAATGCCGCCGTCATCCTGAACAATCAGGGTGAGCCGGTTGGCACACGTATTTTCGGGCCGGTTGTGCGCGAATTGCGGGCCAAAAACTTCATGAAAATCATCTCGCTTGCGCCGGAGGTGCTGTAATGGCTGCCAAACTCCGCAAAGGTGACAAGGTTGTTGTGCTTGCAGGCAAGGACAAGGGCCGTGAGGGTGAGATCGCCGCTGTGATGCCCAAAGATGGCAAGGCCATCGTGACCGGCATCAACGAAGTTGTGCGCCACACCAAACAAAGCCAGACAAGCCAGGGCGGTCGCCTTCGTAAAGAAGCGCCGATCGACTTGTCCAATATCGCGCTGATCGACCCCAAAGACGGTGGCCCGACCCGCGTAGGTTTCCGTATGGAAGGCGACAAGAAAGTGCGCTTTGCCAAGAAATCGGGGGAAGTGATCAATGGCTGATTACACACCACGTCTTAAAGCGCATTACATGAAAACGGTGCGCGCCGCTCTGAAAGAAGAGTTCGGCTACAAGAACGATATGCAGATTCCGCGCCTTGAAAAGATCGTCCTGAATATGGGCGTTGGCGCGGCTGTTGCCGACAGCAAGAAAATTCGTGCGGCTGAAGCCGACATGATGGCCATTGCCGGCCAGAAGCCGGTTGTGACCAAGGCCCGCAAGTCGATCGCCGGGTTCAAGGTGCGTGAAGATATGCCCCTGGGTGTCAAGGTGACCCTGCGCGGTGCGCGCATGTATGAATTCCTCGACCGTCTGATCAACATCGCCATGCCGCGTATTCGCGACTTTCGCGGTGTAAAGGGCAATGCTTTTGATGGCCGCGGCAACTATGCAATGGGTCTGAAAGAGCATCTCGTCTTCCCCGAAATCGACTTTGACAAAGTTGAAGACATGCGCGGGATGGATATTGTCATGGCGACGACCGCCAAGACAGACGCCGAAGCAAAAGCCCTGTTGAAGCAATTCAACATGCCTTTCATCAACTGATCGCGGGAGAGACAAGATGGCAAAAGTATCTATGATCAATCGCGAAAAGCGTCGTCAGGCTTTGGTGGAAAAATATGCCGCCAAGCGTGCCGAGTTGAAAGCGATTGCTGCAAACCAGGACCTGCCGATGGAAGAGCGTTTCAAGGCGCGTCTGAAACTGGCCGACCTGCCGCGCAACTCTTCGGCCACGCGCCTGCACAACCGGTGCCAGGTGTCGGGTCGCCCGAAAGCCTATTACCGTAAACTGAAAATGTCCCGCATTGCGCTTCGCGATCTTGCATCGCGCGGTGAGATTCCGGGCATGGTCAAGTCCAGCTGGTAAGGGAGGGAAGAAAATGTCCATGATGAACGATCCTCTCGGCGATATGCTGACACGTATCCGCAACGCGCAGATGCGCAATCGCTCGACCACCCGGACCCCGGCCTCCAAACTCCGCAAATGGGTTTTGGATGTGCTGCTGTCCGAGGGCTATATCCGCGGCTATGAGGAAGTCTCCTCGGCCGAAGGTCGCCCCGAATTTGAAGTGTCGCTGAAATACTTTGATGGCGTTCCCGTGATCAAGGAACTCAAGCGCGTATCAAAGCCCGGCCGTCGCGTTTACGCGGGTGCGGCCGATATCCCGCTGGTCCGTCAGGGCCTGGGGTTGGCGATTGTGTCGACATCGCAAGGTGTCATGTCTGATGCGCAGGCGCGCCAAGCCAATATTGGCGGCGAAGTCCTGTGCACAATTTTCTAGGAGGGTTCTGATGTCACGTATCGGCAAAAAGCCCGTTCCACTGCCAAGCGGTGTTTCCGCTTCGCTGAGCGGCCAGAAGGTTGAAGTGAAGGGGCCGAAGGGCACCCGGCATTTTCAGGCGACTGACGATGTAACAATCACCGTTGATGGTGGTGCGGTCACGGTGAAGCCTCGCGGCACATCCAAGCGCGCCCGCCAGCAATGGGGCATGTCACGCAGCCAGATCGAAAATCTGGTGACCGGCGTTACCACCGGTTTCAAGAAAGAGCTTGAAATCAACGGTGTTGGTTATCGTGCCGCCCTGCAGGGAAAGACCCTGAAACTTGCGCTTGGCTACAGCCATGACGTGGATTTCGACATTCCCGAAGGTGTGACCGTAACTGTCCCGAAGCCGACGGAAATTACCGTTGAAGGGATTGATCAACAGCTTGTCGGCCAGGTTGCGGCGAATATCCGCGAATGGCGTAAGCCCGAGCCCTATAAAGGCAAGGGTATCAAATACAAAGACGAGTATATCTTCCGCAAGGAAGGCAAGAAAAAGTAAGGATGCGATAGATGGCGAACAACAAAAGAGACTTGTTCCTGAAACGCCGCCTGCGCGTCCGGAACAAACTGCGCAAGTCGGCCGATGGCCGGCCGCGCCTGTCGGTGCATCGTTCTTCCAAGAACATTTCGGTGCAACTGATCGACGATGCCCAGGGTGTTACCCTGGCTTCGGCCTCGACACTCGAAAAAGAGCTGGGTGTGGTTGGCAAGAACAACATCGAGGCGGCCACGAAAATTGGCGCCGCGATTGCCGAACGCGCCAAAGCCAAGGGCGTCGAAGTGGTCTATTTCGACCGTGGTGGGTTTCTCTTTCACGGGAAGGTAAAGGCTTTGGCCGATGCTGCCCGTGAAGGCGGCCTGAAATTCTAAGAGGAGCACGATAATGGCAAGAGAAGATAATCGCCGGGATCGTCGCGACCGCGAGGAAACACCGGAATTCGCAGACCGCCTTGTGGCGATCAACCGCGTCAGCAAAACGGTAAAAGGCGGTAAACGCTTTGGTTTTGCGGCACTGGTGGTTGTTGGCGATCAGAAGGGCCGCGTCGGCTATGGCAAGGGCAAGGCGAAAGAAGTGCCCGAAGCTATCCGCAAGGCCACCGAGCAGGCCAAACGCAAGATGATCCGCGTGCCGCTGCGCGAGGGTCGCACATTGCACCACGATAGCGAGGGCCGTCACGGCGCCGGTAAAGTGGTCATGCGCACCGCCCCGGCGGGGACCGGCATCATCGCCGGTGGTCCGATGCGTGCGGTTTTTGAAATGCTGGGCCTGCAGGATGTGGTTGCGAAATCAACCGGTTCGCAGAACCCGTATAACATGATCCGCGCCACGATCGATGGCCTGGAAAAGGAAACCAGCCCCCGTTTGGTTGCGCAGCGTCGCGGCAAAAAGGTGGCCGATATCCTGACCCGTGGTCAGCAGGGGGCATCTGCGCCTGAAGTTGCGCCCGAAGTTGCGGAGGCCTAAATCATGGCAAAAGCGAAAGCAAAAACCATCACGGTCAAGCAGATTGGCTCGCCAATCCGCCGCCCCGCCGATCAGCGCGCAACGCTGGTTGGTCTTGGTCTGAACAAGATGCACAAAACCCGCATTCTGGAAGACACAGCTTCCGTGCGCGGCATGGTCAACAAGATCCCGCATCTGGTTGAAATCATCGAAGAACAGGGCTAAGGCCCGCCCGGCGGGCCATCATGGCCCGCCACCACTTTTTTGGGCCATCATGGCCCGCCACCACCTGTTTTGGGCCATTATGGCCCGCCAGATTCAGTTTTAACGCCGTGTTTGCCCGCTCCGTCGCTGGAGGGTAGTTCCGGCAGAGGAGAAGCGACATGAAACTTCACGAATTGCACGACAATGACGGTGCATCCAAATCCAAGAAGCGCAAAGCCCGTGGCCCCGGTTCGGGCAAGGGTAAAACCGCCGGTCGTGGCATCAAGGGCCAGAAATCCCGTTCGGGTGTGGCGATTGGTGGCTACGAGGGTGGCCAGATGCCGCTTTACCAGCGTCTGCCCAAGCGTGGCTTCAACAAGCCCAATGCCAAGCATTTCGCGGTGGTGAACCTGTCGATCCTGCAGAAATTCATCGACGCTGGCAAGATTGACGCCAAAGCGGCGATCACCGAAGATCTGCTGGTGGAAAGCGGCCTTGTGCGCCGCAAGCTCGACGGCATCCGCCTGCTTGCCAAGGGCGAGATCAAGGCGAAACTCGACATTACAGTGACCGGCGCCTCCAAGGCTGCGGTCGAGGCTGTCGAGAAGGCTGGCGGCAAGGTGAACCTGCCTGCCGCCTAACATACGGCGCGCCATGCCTTGCAGGCCGGGCCTGCAAGGCTTACATCGTGAGAAGCATTTATGCGCCGTCACATCCCAACCGGGGTTTGGCGGCGCAATCATGGGAGAGCCTGAATGGCATCGGTAGCTGAACAAATGGCCGCAAACATGAGCTGGGGCACCTTTGGCAAGGCCAAGGAATTGCAGCAGCGCATTCTTTTTGCGATTGGATTGCTGATCGTTTATCGCATCGGCACATTCATTCCGGTGCCCGGCATCGACGCGGTGCAACTCAAGACCTTCTTTGAAAGCCAGCAATCGGGCATTGGCGGCATTCTCAACATGTTTACCGGCGGTGCGGTGTCGCGTATGGCGATTTTCGCGCTCGGCATCATGCCCTATATCTCGGCCTCGATCATCGTGCAGCTTCTGGCCTCGATGATCCCCGCCTGGGAACAGTTGAAGAAAGAGGGCGAGCAGGGCCGCAAGAAGCTGAACCAATACACCCGTTTCGGCACGGTATTGCTGGCAATATTCCAATCTTACGCCATTGCCCGAGGGATTGAGAGCCAGGGGCTTGCGGTTGATCCGGGCCTGTATTTTCAGGCCGCCTGCATGATCACGCTGGTCGGCGGCACCCTGTTCCTGATGTGGCTGGGCGAGCAGATTACCGCGCGCGGCATCGGCAATGGCATTTCGCTGATCATCTTTGTCGGCATCGTGGCCGAACTGCCCGCCGCAATCGCGCAATTCCTGGCCTCGGGCCGCTCGGGCCAGATTTCCACCCCGGTCATACTGGCGGTGATTGTCATGGTCGTTGCGGTCATGGCGCTTGTGGTGTTTGTCGAGCGCGCCTTGCGCAAGATCCATATCCAGTATCCGCGCCGCCAGGTCGGGCAGAAAATGTATGGCGGGGAATCGAGCCACCTGCCGATCAAGATCAACCCGTCAGGCGTTATTCCGGCAATTTTTGCAACCTCGTTGCTGCTGCTGCCTACCACCGCCACCACTTTCGCGGAATCCGGCACGGGCTTCTGGGCAACGCTTGCCGCCTATATGGGGCCGGGCCAGCCGCTTTATTTGCTGTTCTACGCGGTGATGATCATTTTCTTCGCCTATTTCTATACCGCAAATGTGGCGTTCAAAACCGAAGACGTGGCCGACAATCTCAAGAAGCAGGGCGGCTTTGTGCCCGGTATTCGCCCCGGTGCAAAAACCGCGCAATATCTGGATTACGTCGTTACGCGCATTCTGGTTCTGGGCTCGACCTATCTTGCTGCGGTAAGCCTTTTGCCCGAGATTTTGCGTTCACAATTCGCAATTCCGTTCTATTTTGGCGGCACGTCGTTGCTGATTGTGGTTTCTGTCACAATGGATACGATCACACAGATTCAGTCGCACCTGCTGGCGCATCAGTATGAAGGGCTGATCGAAAAGTCGAAACTGCGTGGCAAGAGCCGCAACAAGGCAAGGACAACGCGTCAATGAATATCATACTGCTAGGACCACCGGGTGCCGGAAAAGGCACGCAATCGCATCGTCTGGTGGCCGAGCGTGATATGATTCAATTGTCGACCGGTGACATGCTGCGCGCGGCGCGCAGTTCCGGCACGGCAATGGGCAAGCGCGTGGCCGCGGTCATGGATGCCGGCAATCTGGTGACCGATGAAATCGTCATTGGCTTGATTGACGAGCAGCTTTCCAACCCCGCGCTCGATGGCAAGGGCTTCATCTTTGATGGCTTTCCCCGCACGCTGGCCCAGGCCGATGCTTTGGGCGCATTGCTCGACAGCAAGGGTTTGAAGCTGCACCATGTCATCGAAATGCGCGTTGATGACGATGCGCTGGTGGCCCGCATCACCGGGCGCTTTACCTGCAGCAATTGCGGCGCGGTCTATCATGACGAAACCAAGCCGACAAAGAAGCACAATGTCTGCGACAATTGCGGCGCGGTCGAGCAGTTCACCCGCCGCAAGGACGATAACGAAGACAGCCTGCGCACGCGCCTGCTGGCCTATTACCGCGATACCTCTCCGCTGATCGGTTATTACTATGCCAAGGGCCTGTTGGACCGGGTTGACGGGCTGGGCAGCATCGACGCTGTTGCCGGTGAAATAGACGAAATACTCACCCGTTAAGCCCGAATATTTCGGCCTTGACGATCGCGCGCGGGTTTCTATACTCCGCGCTTCTTCTGCATGGCAGAGAATCAAAGGTTGCGCCCAAATCTGGTTGCTATCCTTTCGGCCCCGGTAGCGGGGCGGCCCGCCACGGCCTTTGGCCCGGCGGGTTCTATTGTGAAAAAAGGTTCCGGCACTACGGAACCGCAAACGAAAGAACGGAGAGCCGATTTGGCACGTATCGCCGGGGTCAACATCCCCACCAATAAACGGGTGCATATCGCACTGACCTATATTCACGGCATTGGCCTGAAATCCGCCCAAGACATTTGCGAGGCTGTTGGCATTGCCCAGGACCGCCGCGTGAATGATCTGTCGGATGCCGAAGTGCTGTCCATCCGCGAGCATATCGATGGCAACCTGATGGTGGAAGGCGACCTGCGCCGCGACACCCAGATGAACATCAAGCGCCTGATGGACCTTGGTTGCTATCGCGGCCTGCGCCACCGCCGCCGTCTGCCTGTTCGTGGCCAGCGCACGCATACCAATGCGCGCACCCGCAAGGGTAAAGCTGTCGCCATTGCCGGCAAGAAGAAATAAGGGGTAGGGCATATGGCACGCGAAAAAGTTCGGACGAAGCGTAAAGAACGCAAAAATATCTCCTCTGGTGTTGCGCATATCAACTCCAGCTTCAACAACACCAAGATCCTGATCTCCGATGCCCAGGGCAACGCGATTTCCTGGTCTTCGGCAGGCACGATGGGCTTCAAGGGCTCGCGTAAATCCACGCCCTATGCGGCGCAGATGGCGGCTGAAGATGCAGGCAAAAAGGCACAGGAACACGGCATGAAGACGCTGGAAGTTGAAGTGCAGGGCCCCGGTTCGGGCCGTGAAAGCGCGCTGCGCGCTTTGGCTGCGGTTGGTCTGACGATCAGCTCCATCCGCGATGTTACGCCGATGGCCCATAACGGCTGCCGTCCGCCGAAACGCCGCCGCGTTTAAGCAATTCTGATTTGCCATCCGGTGCGCAGTTTGTGCGCCGGATGGTCGTTTACCTCGGGCGTTGGCACCCTTCCGGATCGGGCGCTGACAAGAATGGAGGCCAAAGATGATCCACAAGAATTGGCAGACACTTATTCGTCCACAGCAGTTGGACATTAAAGCCGGCGCAGACCCCAAGCGCATTGCAACCGCCATTGCCGAACCACTGGAGCGTGGCTTTGGCCTGACGCTGGGCAACGCCCTGCGCCGTGTGCTGATGTCCTCGTTGCAAGGTGCAGCGATTACTTCGGTGCAGATCGACAATGTGCTGCACGAGTTTTCCTCGGTTGCCGGTGTGCGCGAAGACGTGACCGACATCGTGCTGAACCTCAAGGGCGTGTCGCTTAAAATGGAAGTCGAAGGCCCGAAGCGCGTTGCGATCAACGCAACCGGCCCCGGCGTTGTCACCGCTGGCGACATTGCCGAAACCAACGGTATTGAAGTGCTGAACCGTGACCATGTGATCTGCCACCTCGATGATGGCGCAAGCCTGTTCATGGAGCTGACCGTGAACACCGGCAAGGGCTATGTGGCCGCCGAAAAACTGCGCCCCGAAGATGCGCCGATTGGCCTGATTTCGGTTGATGCGCTGTTTTCTCCCGTCAAGAAATGCTCCTACAAGGTTGAACCGACCCGCGAAGGCCAGGTGCTTGACTATGACAAGCTGACCCTGACCGTTGAAACCGATGGGTCGATCACGCCGGAAGACGCAATCGCCTATGGCGCGCGCATTCTGCAAGACCAGCTTTCGGTCTTTGTGAACTTCGACGAGCCCGAAGCCGCTGGCCGTGCCGATGATGAGGACGAGTTGGAATTCAACCCGCTCCTGCTCAAGAAGGTCGACGAGCTGGAACTTTCCGTGCGTTCGGCAAACTGCCTCAAGAACGACAATATCGTGTATATTGGCGATCTGATTCAGAAAACCGAAGCCGAAATGCTGCGCACCCCCAACTTTGGCCGCAAATCCTTGAACGAGATCAAGGAAGTCCTGTCGGCAATGGGCCTGCATTTGGGTATGGATATTGTTGATTGGCCGCCCGAGAATATCGAAGATCTGGCCAAGAAATTCGAAGACCATTTCTAGGTTTTCAGAACGGGGGCGGGCAACCGCCCCCAAACGACCGGGCATTCCGCCCCAAGGAGAGCGACGCACACGCAGCATCGCCGGACAAAGTATAAAGCACTGTAAGGAAACGCAAAATGAACCACGGAAACGGCTACCGCCGCCTCAACCGCACCCACGAACACCGCAAGGCGATGTTCTCCAATATGGCAAATTCGCTGATCGAGCATGAGCAGATCAAGACGACCCTGCCCAAAGCCAAAGAGATGCAGCGCATCATCGACAAGCTGATCACCCTTGGCAAACGTGGCGATCTGCACGCCCGCCGTCAGGCTTTCGCACAGCTCAAGCAAGAAGCGCCCGTTGCCAAACTGTTTGGCACACTCGGCCCGCGCTATGCCGAACGTTCGGGCGGTTATTGCCGCGTGATGAAAGCCGGTTTCCGCTATGGCGATATGGCGCCGATGGCGATCATCGAACTGGTCGACCGTGATCCGGCCGCCAAGGGTGCCGCCGACAAGGCTCGTCTTGCCGAAGAAATGACAATGGACGACGACGAATAGGCAACCCCGGTTGCACAGGAAAACCCCGGGTCATCGATCCGGGGTTTTTTGTTTTTGGCGCCGTGCTAGACTTGGCGCAAATCGTGGGCCAATGTCTGCCCCCCCAATCTCTGTTTGGCGCATCAATGGCTGACCTGTTTGACCAACCCGGCGCTTCAAGTTCAGCGCCACGCCCGCTGGCCGACCGGCTGCGCCCCGCCAAGCTGGCGGATGTCATCGGGCAGGCGCATTTATTGGGCAAGGGAGGCAGCTTGCGCACCATGCTGGATGGCGGCAACCTGCCATCGTTGGTGTTCTGGGGGCCGCCGGGCGTGGGTAAAACCACCATTGCGCGGCTGCTGGCCGATGAAACCGACCTGCATTTCGTGCAGATCAGCGCGATATTCACCGGCGTGCCGGAGTTGCGCAAGGTGTTCGAGGCGGCGCGCATCCGCCGCCAGAATGGCAAGGGCACGCTGCTGTTTGTTGATGAGATCCACCGGTTCAACAAGGCCCAGCAAGACGGGTTTCTGCCGCATATGGAAGATGGCACGATTCTGCTCGTCGGCGCGACCACCGAAAACCCGAGCTTCGAGCTGAATGCCGCGCTGCTGTCGCGCGCGCAGGTTCTGGTGCTGAACCGGCTGGAGCCAAAGGCGCTTGAGCAGCTTGCAGCCCGCGCCGAAAAGGATATGGGCCGCGCCTTGCCACTGAAGCCTGAGGCGCGCAGCCAGTTGCTGGACATGGCCGATGGCGACGGCCGCGCGCTGCTGAACCTGATGGAGCAGATCTTCACCTGGAAAGACGTGGCCAGCCCCGAGGAGATGGCCAAGCGGCTGGCGCGCCGTGCTGCAAAATACGATAAATCGGGCGATGAGCATTACAACCTGATCTCGGCATTGCATAAATCGGTGCGCGGGTCCGACCCGGATGCAGCACTTTACTGGCTCGCCCGGATGCTTACGGGGGGCGAAGACCCGCGTTATCTCGCACGGCGCATCACCCGCATGGCGGTTGAAGATATCGGCCTTGCCGACCCTGCTGCACAGCGCCAATGCCTTGATGCCTGGGAAACCTATGAACGGCTTGGCAGCCCCGAGGGTGAGCTGGCTTTGGCTCAGGCTGTGCTGTATCTGGCGCTCGCGCCCAAGTCGAACGCCGCCTATGCCGCCTACAAGAATGCACTGGCGGCGGCCAGGAAATTCGGCTCGGAACCACCGCCCAAACATATTCTGAATGCCCCAACCGGCATGATGAGGGACCAAGGCTTTGGTGCGGGCTATGAATATGACCATGATGCCGAGGCCGGGTTTTCGGGGCAGAACTACTTTCCCGAAACCATGAAGCGCGGCATTTACTATTTGCCGGTCGAGCGTGGCCACGAGCGCGAGCTTAAAAAGCGGCTCGACTATTTTGCCAAGCTGCGCAGCCAGCGCAACAAGGGCTAAAATGGCGCCGGGGCTTGCCTTTTGCTGCTGAATTGGCGATGCAGGCGGCAACAAAGGAACATGCAATGAATTTTCTGATTGTCGCAGCCGGTGGGGCGCTGGGGGCAGCCGGGCGCTATGGCACCGGCCTGGCCGTGGCGCGCTGGTTTGGCGCGGGCTTCCCCTGGGGCACGCTGGCCGTCAACGTGATTGGCAGCTTTCTTATGGGCGCTCTGGCCGTGGCGCTCAGCCAGCGGGCCGGGCAATCGCCGCGCGCCGCCCTGTTCCTGCTGACCGGCATTCTGGGCGGCTTCACCACGTTTTCTGCCTTCTCGCTGGATGCGGTTGCACTGATCGAGCGCGGCCGCATTCTGGCGGCGGGCGGCTATATCGGCGGTTCGGTCATCCTGTCGATCATGGCTTTGGTTCTGGGGGCGCTGATGATGCGGGCAATGGCATGAGCGGTGTGCAGATGCGCGATGTCGGTGACGATGGGCAGGACATGCGGCTTGACCGCTGGTTTCGCAACAATTTCCCGCATGTCACGCAAATCCGCATCGAAAAACTGTGCCGCAAGGGCGAAATCCGTGTCGATGGCGGGCGGGTGAAGCCAGCCACGCGGCTTGAAGCGGGCCAGACCATCCGCATTCCACCGCTGCCGGAGCCCGAAGCGCAAACCACCCCGCGCGAGGTTGTTCTGAGCGATGACGACATCAGGCTGATGCAGGATTCGGTGATCTACAAAGACGAACACCTGATCGTGCTGAACAAGCCCGCGGGCGTGGCCACGCAAGGTGGCACCGGGCAAACGCGGCATATCGACATGCTTTCCAATGCGCTGAAATTCGAGCTTGAGGAAAAGCCGCGCCTTGTGCATCGGCTCGACCGCGATACATCGGGCGTGTTGCTTTTAGCGCGCTCGGGGCGCGCTGCGGCCCTGCTGACCAAGGCGTTTCAGGCCAAGGAAACCCGCAAAATTTACTGGGCGCTTGTGGCCGGTTGCCCGGTCGATGCGGCAGGCACCATCCGCTACGGGCTTGTAAAACAGGGCGGAATCGGGGTTGAGCGGATGACCTGCATCCACCCCGATGAGGTGGATGCAACCCCCGGCGCCAAACGCGCCACCACCGATTTTGCGACCATCGAGAAAATCGGCACCCGCGCCGCCTGGCTGGGCCTGTCGCCCATCACGGGGCGCACACACCAATTGCGCGCGCATCTGGCCGAAATCGGCTGCCCGATCGTGGGTGACGGCAAATATGGCGGGCGCGGTCAGGAAAATATGGGCGATGGCTGGGGCGCCATTCTGGGCGGCGATATCAGCCGGAAAATGCACCTTCATGCGCGTTCAATCGAATTTACGCACCCGTTTTCGGGCAAGCAGATGTTTTTTGAAGCGCCCTTGCCCGACCATATGCAAAAGAGCTTTGACTATTTCGGCTGGAACCTGAAATGGGCGCCGAAAGACCCGTTCAAGGTGTTCGAATGAGCGAAAACCGCCTGGTTGTGTTCGATATGGACGGCACGCTGATTGACAGCCAGGCCGCCATTCTTGCTGCCATGAACCATGCGTTTGCCGCCTGCGAACTGCCCGCCCCGCCCCCCGCCGAGGCACTGTCTATTGTCGGCCTTTCGCTTTTTGAGGCGATGCAAACGCTGCGCCCCAGGCTTGCCGTGCCAGCCCTGAACGCGCTGGTTGATGCTTACCGCGATGCTTTTGTATTGCAACGGGCACAGGCTGGCGGCGAGGCCGCGGCCCCGCTTTACCCCGGCGCGCGCGCAGCACTAGACCGGCTGTCGGCCGACCCTTGCGTGCTGCTGGGTGTGGCCACCGGCAAGGCGCGGCGCGGGTTGGACCATGCGCTGCACCATCACGACCTTGGCGCGTATTTCACCACGCTGCAATGCGCCGATAATCACCCCTCCAAGCCCCACCCTTCCATGCTGCACAGCGCGGCGGTGGAATGCGGGGTGCCGCGCGGTGTGATTGTTGGCGATACCGAGTTTGACATTATGATGGGCCGAAATGCCGGATTTGCGACAATCGGCGTGCTTTGGGGCTATCATGGCCGCGCCCGGCTTGAAGCCGCGCAACCCGATTTTCTGATCGATGATTTTGCGGGCCTCGATGATGCCCTGCAACGGCTTTGGGGCTAGGCATGGCGCAGTTCAACAAACGTGTCTGGACCTCGGTCTTTGTGCAGCCGGAAGATGCGGGCTTTGCCGTATATCTCGACAAACGCGGGCTGATGACCCCGGGCCGCGCGCCCTTGCTATTGCCAACAAAGGCTCTGGCGCAGGGCATTGCGGCGGAATGGGACGCGGTTGCTGAAAAGGTGAACCCGGCCGATATGCCGCTGACCCGCGCGGCAAACTCTGCCATAGACAAGGTTACGCCGCAGCACAAGGCCGTGGCCGATATGCTGGCCGAATATGGCGCGACCGATCTTTTGTGCTATCGTGCCGCGCAGCCCGAAGATCTGATCGCGCATCAGGCGGCCCATTGGGATGCGCATTTGCACTGGGCGGCGCAGGAATTTGGCGCAAGGCTGCGCGTTCAAGCCGGGGTTATGCCTATCGAGCAGCCGCCCGACAGTGTTGTCCGGCTTGGCGCTGCCGTGGCGGCCTGTGATGCGTTTCATCTGACGGCGCTGCACGATCTGGTGACGATTTCGGGCTCGCTTGTGCTTGGTCTTGCGGTTTTGCGCGGGCGGCTGAACGCGGATGAGGCGTTTGATCTGTCGCGGCTCGATGCGGCATGGCAGGCAAATTTGTGGGGCGAGGATGACGAGGCGCAGCGCGCTGCCGCCAACCACCGCCGCGACATGCGCGCCGCCGCACATATGCTGGACCTGTTGAAAGAAGCCTGATGCCGAATGATCTGAAACTGACCCATGCAGATGCCGCGCAAATGGACGGTATTCGCTTCTTGCACGGAATAATCGACGGCACTTTCCCCGGCCCCAGCATAGCCGGAACGCTTGGCTTTGGGCTGGTGCGCGCCGAACCGGGAGAGGTTGTTTTTGAAGGCCAGGTGCCGGAAAGCGCGCTGAACCCGTTCGGCTTTGCGCATGGCGGCTGGTTTGGGGCGATCCTTGATTCGGCCCTTGGCTGCGCGGTGCAGTCACGCCTGAAGGCCGGGCAGATGTATACCACCCTGGAATACAAGATTAACATCATTCGCCCCTTGCAGCCCAATGGCAAACAGATGCGCGCAACCGGCCGTGCGCTTCATGTCGGCCGCACAACGGGTGTGGCAGAATCGGTGCTGTGCGGCATCGACGACGGCAAGACCTATGCCATTGGCACCACAACCTGCTCGATATTCGCGATACCCGGCGTCTGACGGAAATTTTGCAGGTTTTTTTTACGCAAACGGCGGAATGATTTTCTGCGCCATATCTGCATATAGGTCGCAGTTAATGACCTTTTAATGTGTATAATCCACACTTCGCAAGCGCATAATACACAGTGTATTCCAGCACCCGCTTTGCACAAATCCAACCCTGTGTCGCAAGGGATAAATCCGTTGCCACGGGCGCGGCGCAACCCAGCGGTAAATGTGAAAAGGGCGATATTTTACACGCCATGCGCGCAAATCGCCGATATAGGTAATAAATACTGTCATAAAATCCGTGATAGGACCATTCTCCGCTTGGAATAGGTGTCTTGACCTATGCTACTCATATATTTCAAGATACGCGCAGCACTCCCTCAAGGGGCTGCAAAACAAGTGTGCCAGTTCGCCGCGAAACGCGATGAGCGGGCTGAGACCATAGGGAAGAGGTTCAAATGAAAAAATCATTGTTTTTTGGGACGCTGACAGCCGCTGGCTTGATGGCTGGCGCCGCTGCTGCGGCGACGCTGGAAGATGTCCAGGCTGCAGGCACGTTGCGTTGCGGCGTGACCACCGGCCTGGCCGGCTTTGCAGCACCCGACGCAAACGGCCAGTGGCAGGGCTTTGACGTGGCAGTTTGCCGCGCGGTCGCCGCTGCCGTTCTGGGCGATTCCAACGCCGTAACCTTTGTGCCGACCACGGGCCAGACCCGTTTCAGCGCATTGGCTTCGGGCGAGATCGACCTGCTGGCGCGTAACACCACCTGGACGTTCAGCCGTGACGTTGACCTGAAGTTCACCTTTGTTGGCGTGAACTACTATGACGGTCAGGGCTTCATGATCCGCAAGGATATGGGCATCAGCTCGGCGACCGAACTTGATGGCGCGACCGTTTGCATCCAGACCGGCACCACGACCGAGTTGAACCTGGCTGACTATTTCAAAGCCAACAACATGTCGTATCAGCCGGTGCCGATTGAAACCAACGCCGAAGCCCAGGCCCAGTATCTGGCCGGCGCTTGCGACGTTTACACCACCGACGCTTCGGGCCTTGCTTCGACCCGCGCCACTTTTGAAGATGCCGACGCACATATGCTGCTGCCGGAAATCATCTCCAAAGAGCCGCTTGGTCCGCTTGTGCGCCAGGGCGACGACCAGTGGGCCGATATCGCCCGTTGGACGCTGAATGCGCTGATCGCCGCTGAAGAGCTGGGCATCACTTCGGCCAATCTCGAAGAAATGGCTGCGGGCACCAACAACCCGGAAATCAACCGTCTTCTGGGCAACGAAGGTGATCTTGGCGCAATGTTCGGCCTCGACGCTGAATGGGCCAAACGTGCCATTGCCGCTGGTGGTAACTACGGCGAAATCTTCGCCACCAACATTGGTGAAGGCACCCCGATCGGTATTGCGCGCGGTCTGAACGCACAGTGGACCCAGGGTGGTCTGATCTACACACCGCCGTTCCGTTAAGAACTGTTCATGATCAGGGCGCGGATTTCCGCGCCCTGATTGACTCTACCCATAAACAGAGTGCGCAAGCAGGCCGGAAAAACCGTGTCGCATCACATGTGCAGCTCACAACAGGTTGAAGGAGGCGTGGCATGACCACCCTGACGGAAGAGCCGCGGGCGTTCCGCCTGAGTATGCTCATCTACGATACACGCTATCGCTCGATGACAATTCAGGTTTTTGCATTGTTGGGATTTCTGGCGCTGGTCGCCTGGCTCGTCAACAACACGGTCGAAAATCTTGCCATAGCCGGCAAGGACTTCAACTTCAGCTTTCTTTCCAGCCGCGCGGGCTATGATATCAGCCAGGTGCTGATCGAATATACCAATGACAGCACGCATGGGCGCGCCACGGTGGTTGGCATTCTGAATACACTGCTCGTCGCGTCGCTTGGCTGTTTGCTGGCCACGGTTATCGGTGTGCTTGTCGGCGTGTTACGCCTGTCGAAAAACTGGCTCGTCGCGCGCCTGATGACCGTTTACATCGAAGGCTTTCGTAACGTGCCGGTCTTGCTGTGGATCATCGCCTTCTTTGCCGTGTTGACCGAGCTTACCCCCGCCCCCAACGCCTTTCGCGGCGACAATCCCACGGCCAGCATGTTCCTTTGGGATTCGATGGCCGTTACCAACCGCGGCACCTATTTCCCCGAGCCGCTTTTCGCGCGCTCGCTTGGCAATCTTGACCTTTACTATTTCAAGATCAGCAATGATCTGCTGGCCATTCTTGCGGTGCTGTTCGCCAGCGCATGGATCAGCGCGCGCATCAAGCGCCATGCGGACAAGGTGCAAAATGCTACCGGGGTGCGCCCCGCAACGTTTCTGCAACGCCTGGCCGTCTCCATTCTGCCGATAGTCGCGCTGATGTTCATTCTGGGCCTGTATCTGGGCAAGCCCGAGCTTAAGGGGTTCAACTTTCAGGGTGGCGTTCATCTTCTGAACTCACTCATCGCGCTATGGCTGGCGCTGGCGCTCTATACCGGCGCCTTCATCGCGGAAAACGTGCGTGCAGGCATCATGGCCATTTCCAAGGGCCAGAGCGAGGCCGCAGCCGCGCTGGGCATTCGCCCCGGTCGGGTGATGAAGCTGGTTATTCTGCCACAGGCGCTGCGGGTCATCATTCCGCCGTTGATCTCGCAATATCTGAACCTGACCAAAAACTCGTCACTGGCGATTGCGGTGGGCTATATGGATATCAAGGGCACGATCGGCGGTATCACGATGAACCAGACCGGGCGTGAACTCGAAAGTATGCTGTTGATGATGTTCATCTATCTGGTGATCAGCCTGCTGATCTCGCTCGCGATGAATATCTACAATTCATCAGTTTCCCTGAAGGAGCGCTGATATGACCAACATCACATATGTCCGCACCGAGATGCTGCCCCAGCAAGCCCCGCCCCCCGGCGAGGTTGGTGTGGTGGGTTGGCTGCGCCAGAACCTGTTTTCCGGCCCGTTCAATACGATCCTGACCATTGTTTCAGCGGCGGTAATCATCTTTCTTGCCTATGAAATTCTGCCCTGGTTCACCAATTCCATTTGGAATGCCAGCAGCCTGAGCGAATGCCGTGAAATTGCCGATGGGGCATGTTTTGCGGTGATCAACGAGCGTTTCAACCAGCTGATGTTCGGCTTTTACCCGTCCGAGCTTTACTGGCGGCCTGTCCTGGCCTTCGTGCTTTTGCTCATTGCGCTGGCACCCGTGTTGATCGACACGGTGCCCAAAAAACTGCTGCTGTTAACGGCGGTCTATCCGGCCATCATGTATCTGCTCATCTGGGGCGGGTCGATCTGGCCGCCGATATTCGTGCTTGCCGGGTTTGTGGTTAGCGCCGTTGTCTTTAGCGTTGTCGACAAGCTGGCCGGCACGCTTGCCGCCATCATCATCGCCGTGCTTGCCGCGCTGTTCTGGTGGCTTTACGCGGTGGTCCCGGTGTCTGATGTGTTCATCAGCATTGCCGATATCGGCTTTGTCGAGGTGACTTCGAACCAGCTTGGCGGCTTCATGCTGTCCATCATCATCGGGATGACCGGCATCGCGCTGTCTTTCCCCATCGGCATTGTGCTGGCGCTTGGCCGCCAGTCGGATATGCCGATTGTGAAGATCATGTGCGTGGGCTTCATCGAGTTCATTCGCGGTGTGCCGCTGATCACCCTGCTGTTCACCGCATCGCTGCTGCTGGGCTATTTCCTGCCCAAAGGCACCACCTTTGACATTGTGCTGCGCGTGATGATCATGGTGACGCTGTTTGCCTCTGCCTATATGGCCGAGGTTATTCGCGGCGGTCTGGCGGCCCTGCCGCGCGGCCAATACGAGGCGGCAGATGCGCTTGGCCTGAACTACTGGCAGGCGCAGCGGCTGATCATCATGCCACAGGCGCTGAAGATCTCGATTCCGGGTATCGTTTCAACCTTCATCGGCCTGTTCAAGGATACCACGCTTGTGTCCATCATCGGCCTGCTCGACCCGTTGGGCCTCAGCTCGGCCATTCGCGCCAACCAAGCCTGGAACGGCATCATTTGGGAGCTCTACGGCTTTATCGCCCTGGTCTTCTTTATCTTCTGTTTCTCCATGTCCCGTTATTCCATGTATCTCGAGCGCAAGCTCCAGACCGGACACTAAGTTAGGAGCTATCCAATGAGTGAAGCTGCAATCGACACTTCAAAAATGCAGGTCAGCGACGAGATCGCCATCCAGATCAGCAATATGAACAAATGGTATGGCGAGTTCCATGTGCTGCGCGATATCAACCTGACAGTGAACCGGGGCGAGCGGATCGTGGTCTGCGGTCCTTCGGGTTCAGGCAAATCCACGCTCATCCGCTGCGTGAACCGCCTGGAAGAGCATCAGAAAGGCCAGATCATTGTTGATGGCACCGAGCTGACCTCGGACCTCAAGAACATCGACAAGGTGCGGCGCGAAGTGGGCATGGTGTTTCAGCATTTCAACCTGTTCCCGCATCTGACCATTCTTGAAAACTGCACATTGGCCCCGATCTGGGTGCGTAAAACGCCCAAAAAGGAAGCCGATGAAATTGCCATGCATTTCCTTGAAAAGGTAAAAATCCCCGAGCAGGCCCATAAATATCCCGGCCAGCTTTCAGGCGGTCAGCAGCAGCGTGTGGCGATTGCCCGCTCGCTGTGCATGAAGCCGCGCATCATGCTGTTTGACGAGCCGACCTCGGCGCTGGACCCGGAGATGATCAAAGAGGTGCTGGACACCATGATCCAGCTCGCCGAAGAAGGCATGACGATGATCTGCGTCACCCACGAAATGGGCTTTGCCCAGGCCGTGGCCAACCGCGTGATCTTCATGGATGCGGGCCAGATTGTCGAGCAGAACGAACCCAAAGAGTTCTTCAAGAATCCGCAGAACGAGCGCACCAAACTGTTCCTGAGCCAGATTCTCGGGCATTAGGCGCTGCGCCGCCCCGGACTTGATCCGGGGCCGCTTGCCATGCTGGTCGAGGCCCCGGATCAAGTCCGGGGCGGCGCAGAAATATACCAAGGGCGCGTTGCAGAACGCGCCCTTTTTCATGCCTGCAAATCTGCCGGGGTGACAAAGTCCTGCACAATCCCGGTGCCAGGCCTGACATCGGCCCAACGGGCAACATCAAAGCGCAGCACAAGGCTTGCGCCGGTCGGATAATCCGTAAACCGCGCATGTTGCGGCGGCGTTGCGCAAAGCATTTCGGCGAGCATGGCAATGCCCGGATTATGGGCGAGCATTTGCAGCCGCGCCGCCTTGGCATGATGCAGCGCGCCAAGCAGGGTTTCGGGCGAGGCCAGATAGAGCTTGCGCATGAAACGTGCCTGCGGCGGGCTGTCCCATTCAGACGCCATCAGCATCCAGGTTTCTGCCGTGCGCGTGGCATCCGACACCAGGGCTTCATCCGGCTGCCAGCCCTTCATCCGCAGCCAGCGCCCCAAAGCCGTGGCCGCCGCGCGCCCGCGTGCATTCAGGGCGCGCAGATGGTCGGTCGCGGCAGGGTCGTCCCAATCGGATTTGGCATGGCGGGTCAGGATCAGCGCAACACTCATGTATGAAACCTTTGCATATGATAGGCGGATTTTGCGGTGCTGCGCAGCTCTGCCCCAACAGGGCAGGCGCGACGCACCGCGCAGCCCCGTTCCATACAGTCACGGCCCTGGGGCGTGTTCAGGTGGTCATGACAGCGCGGCACATCATAGCCTTTTTTGGTCAGTGCGGCAGCAGGGCAGGCCGCAAGGCAGGGCTTTGCGCATGTGTCACAGGGGGGCGCGGCGGGCGCGGGCAGCGGCAGAGCTTCGGGCAGCAGCAGCGCCCCACGGTAAGACACGAACAGCCCCTGTGTGGCGTGAACCAGCAATGCCACGGGTGAAGCCCAGGCCTGGCCCGAGCGCAAGGCCCATTGATAGAAGGGATGATAGGGCGGCCCGCCAAAGGGAAACAGCGCCGCGCCACCATGCGCCGCCGCGATTCCGCCCAGAATGCGCGACGACCAGCGGTCTATCGGGTTGTCCGCGCCATCGGCCCATTCCGGGCTTTTGGTGAAATATGGCCAGAATCCGGCGCCTGGGCCGATCAAAAGCAGGGTTTGCCCCGGCAAATTGTCTTTGGGTGTGAGGTGAAACCCGCCCAGAACCACCAGCTTTTGCGCCGCAAGCCCGGCCGCCAGCGCCGTCATTTTCGCAAGAATGGCAGGAGCAGGCTGAAACCCAGTTTGGCCGGGCGCGCGTCTTGCCATTGCAGCCCGGTCGTGAAATCGGGTGCCGGATGCGCGCGGTAGGTGGTAAAAATCCGGTCCCAAACCGACAGGGCAAAGCCGTAATTGCTGTCATGCTCGGCGCGTTTGGTGGAATGATGGATGAGATGCATATCAGGCGTGACCAGCACCAGCCGCAATGCTGCATCCACCCGCTTGGGCAGGCGCAGATTGGCATGGGTGAACAGCGCGGTGCCGTTGAGCAGGATTTCAAACACGATCACCGCCACGAAATGCGGGCCGAGCGCATAGACCAGCCCGATTTTCAGCAGCATCGACAGGCCGATTTCAACGGGATGAAAGCGGATGGCGGTTGTTACATCGAGGTCGCGGTCAGCATGATGCACCCGGTGCAGCCGCCACAGTAGCGGCACCTTATGGGTAATCAGATGTTGCAGCCAGATGGCGAAATCGAGCGCCAGAACCGCCACCAGACCTTCCAGCCAGAGCGGCCAGTCAAGCCAGTTGAACAGCCCGATGCCAAGCGATTGCGCATCCACCGCCGCACCCACGGCCAGCGCGGGCAATATGAAGGCCAGCAGGCGCAACAATCCGGTGTTGAGCAGCGACATGGCCCAGTTGGTCAGCCAGCGGCGAGGCTGGCTTTCAACCCGATGGCGCTGTGGCCATGCCCATTCGGCCAGCGCAAGTGCTGCGAACAGGCCCAGGAATATGGCCAGACGAATCGTGCTTTCATTCTCCATGCCGCATGGTGCCGTGCCGCGCGCGCGGGTGCAAGCGCGGCAATCAGGCGCGGATCAGGCTACCGGCACCGTGGGCGGTGAAAAGCTCCAGCAGAAGCGCATGGGCGCGCCGCCCGTCCATGATGACCACGGCGCGCACGCCACCACGCACCGCAGCCAGCGCGGTTTCGGTCTTGGGAATCATGCCACCAGCAATCACACCCTCGGCGGTCAGCCGTTCAATATCGTCGGGGCTGAGCTGGGTAATCACATCGCCCGCCGCATCCTTTACGCCGGACACATCGGTCAGCAGCATCAGCCGGTCGGCCTTCATGCCGGCCGCGATTGCGCCGGCGGCATTATCGCCGTTGATATTGTAGGTTTCCCCGCCGCGCCCCATGCCGATGGGGGCCACAACCGGAATATAGCCCGATGCGGCAAGCGATTGCAGAACGCCGGGGTTGATCTCGACCGGATCGCCCACAAAGCCAAGCTCGGGGTTGGCGGCATCGCAGATCATCAGCTTGGCATCCTTGCCCGACAGGCCGACAGCCTTGCCGCCCATATCGTTGATGGCCTGCACGATCTGGTTGTTGATCTTGCCCGCCAGCACCATTTCAACCACTTCAACCGTGGCGGCATCGGTCACACGCTTGCCGCGCACAAACTCGCTTTTGATGCTGAGCCGTTCGAGCATTTCGTTGATCTGCGGGCCGCCGCCATGCACGACGATCGGGTTGATATTGCATTGGCGCATCAGCACGATATCGCGCGCAAAATTGGCCATAGCCTTGGCATCGCTCATGGCATGGCCGCCGAATTTGATGACAATCGTCGCGCCATCATAGCGCTGCAAATAGGGCAGGGCCTCTGACAATGTGCGCGCGGTGGCGATCCAGTCACGATTCATGCTCGATGATTTCTCCATTGGTCTCTCCAGAAAACGGCATTATCCGGTTTAGGGCAAATACGCGCCCATGCCTAGCGGATGGCGGCAATCGTGGCGCGCAGCACATCCAGCCCTTCGCCATTATCCGACGATGTCAGGATCATTTCCGGATAGGCGGCGGGGTGGCGGGCCAGCACGGCGCGTGTGGCATCCAGCGCGCGCGCCAGATCGGCGGCACCGGGTTTGTCGGCCTTGGTGATGACCACCTGAAAGTTGACAGCGGCTCGGCCGAGCATGGTCATGATCTCCTCATCCACGGCCTTGGCACCGTGGCGCCCGTCTATCAGCAGGAAAACGCGGCGCAGCGTGGGGCGGCCGGAAAGATAGTCTTTCAACAGCGCCTGCCATTTGGCAACCACGGCAACAGGTGCCTTGGCATAGCCATAGCCCGGCAGGTCGACCAGATAGCAAAAATCGCCCAGGGTGAAATAGTTGATCTCTTGCGTGCGCCCCGGTGTGTTGGAGGCCCGCGCCAGCGCCTTGCGCCCGGTCAGCGCGTTGATCAGGCTGGATTTGCCCACATTCGAGCGGCCTGCAAAGCACACTTCCAGCCGGTCGGCGGCGGGCAGGCCCGACATGGCGACCACGCCTTTCAGGAATTCAACCTCGCCGGCAAAAAGCAGGCGGCCGGCTTCGGTATCGGCGGGCGATACGGTGGAAAGCGGGAAGGGCAGGCTCATAGCAGCACCAGTTCATCGTTCAGGGCAATATCGCCCGCAGCAATCACGCGCAGGTAAACGCCAAAATCGCGATGCCCCCAATGCTTGCGCAAAAGATAGGGGGTTTCAACATCGGCCAGCGCGGTTTCGGGGTTCACGGTTGTGGCCGCACAGCGCGCGATGGGTTCCACCACTTCAAAGCTGGCCGCGCCAATGCGCAACTGGCGCCCAGGCCAGCCATGTTCGGCCCAGGGCTCCAAACCCTCAATCCACAGATTGCCACGAAAACGCCGCATATCCATCATCTGCCCAGCCTTTGCAGACAGGGCTGCTAGCGAGGCAAGGTTGTTGAGCGAAATCGAGGCGAAGTCGGTGTCGAAAACGCCATGCGTTTGCAGGCGCACAACATTGGTGGCTTTGGGCCGCGCGGCGGGGATAAGCGGCTGGCTCCAGTCCAGCAGGCGGGCCTGGTCGGCGGCATCATCCAGATCAAGCGTGATGGCAGCCAGCGACGGGTGGCGCAGTGTGATGCGCCCATCTGTGCCGGTTGCAGCCGAAATCGCGCCAAGCCCCGCCACATCCGCCCCGATGACGAAGTTGCGGCAAGAGGCCCAGACAGGCGCGGCGGCATCCACAGCCGAACTGGCGTGGATAACCGCCCAGACGCGGTCCATCGGCAGGCCCTGGCCCGGCTTCAGGCTGGCGCGTTCAACCGCCTCATGCCCGTGGCTTTTGATCGGGTGGCGCCAGATATGGGCCAGCTTTGCCATTGTTACTTGCGCACCGTGGGTTTGCGCTCTTTCGGTTTGGCGGGCGAGTTTGCTGCTGCCGTGGCCGGTTTTTTGCGGATATTGCCCCAGATATCGGGCTTCACGCCCTGGCTGCGCATGATGAAATACTGCTGCAGGAAGGTCAGCGTGTTGTTGGCCACCCAGTAAATCACAAGGCCCGAGGCGAATGTGCCCAGCATGAACATGAAGACCCAGGGCATCCAGGCAAAAATCGTGGCCTGGGTTTTATCGGTGGGGGCGGGGTTCAGCTTTTGCTGCATCCACATGGTCACACCCATCAGGATGGGGAACACACCGATGGAAATGATCGTTGGCGCCCAGGCCACATCATAGGGCAGAAGGCCAAACAGGTTCAGCCAGCTGCTCGGGTCGGGCGCGGACAGGTCCTTGATCCAGCCGAAGAAGGGCGCATGGCGCATTTCGATGGTGACGAACAGCACCTTGTAGAGCGAGAAAAAGATAGGGATCTGCACCAATATCGGCAAACAGCCCGAGGCGGGGTTCACCTTTTCGCGCTTGTAAAGCGCCATCATTTCCTTTTGCATCGCCTGACGGTCATCGCCCACACGCTCTTTCAGCTTTTCCATTTCAGGCTGGAGCTTTTTCATGCGCGACATGGAAACATAGGATTTATAGGCCAGCGGGAAGACCAGCGATTTGATCACGAAGGTCAGGCCGATAATGGCCAGGCCCATATTGCCCACGAGGTTGTGAATCTGGGTCAGCAGCCAGAACATCGGCTTGGTCAGGAAGTAGAACCAGCCCCAGTCGATCGAATCGTAGAAATTGGCGATGCCACGGTCATTCTGGTAATCGCGGATCGTGTTGGCGACCTTGGCGCCGGCAAACAGCGAACTGGCGCTGGACAGCGTGGCACCGGGGGCGACTTCCATGACCGGCAGGCGCATATCGGTCTGGTAGGTGTCGTTGCCGGCGGTGTATTTGGCGACCGAGGAAAAGCCCTGGCCGGGGGCGGCGATCAGCGCGGCCATCCAGTATTTATCGGTAAAGCCGATCCAGCCGTTCTCGGCCACTTCAACGCGGTCGACAGCGCCATCGCCCGGCACCTGCGTAAAATCGGGCATATCGGAATAGTTGATTTCTTCAATCGTGCCATCCTGGGCGCGCACAACGCCCTCGTGCAGAATGTAAAAGCCAATGGTTTCCGGCGTGCCGGTGCGGGCAATAATGCCATAGGGCATCATCCGAACGGCGGTATCGGTGGTGTTTTCCACGGTTTGCACCACGTCGAACATATAGTTTTCGTCAACCGACATCACACGGCGGAAAATAAGGCCGCTGCCATTGTCCCAAACCAGCGTCACCGGGCTATCTTCGCTCAGGGTTTCGCCGCTTTCCACGCTCCAGACCGTGTTGGCATCGGGCAGGGGCTGGGTGGTGCCTGCACCGGGCGCCCAGCCATAAACCGCATAGTAAGGCCGGGGCGAACCTGCGGGCGAGAACAGCGTCACCGTATCCGACCCCGGGTCGAGCGTTTCGCGGTAATCGGTCATGTGCAAATCATCAATCCGTCCGCCGGTGAGCGAGATCGAGCCGTTCAGCTTGGCGGTCACAATCGGCAAACGTTCGGAACGTGCCAGCGCCACATCGCGCGTGGCTTCGGGGTCGGCGGCAATCACAGGTGCTGTGGCCGTGCCCGTGGCCCCCGGCACAACCGGCGTGCCATCGGCGGCAACAGAGGCTGTGGGCGCGGGCGGAGCTTCAGCAGGAACCGGGGGGAACATGATGGTCCAGACAATGATAACCGCAAGGCTAAGCACTGCGGCAAGGATCATATTTCGGGTCTGGCTCTGGTCTTCCATTTTCGTCTCCAAACGGGCGTGCGCATGTCTAAATTGCTGGGGCTGGTTCAACAGGTGTGGGCGCGAAAGGTCAAGCTGTTTTGGGGTTTTCGGGCGGATTTGGCCGGGTTAATCCGGCAAAATCGAACATATTCACATCGAGCAGGTGGCTGGGGTTGCCATTGGTCAGCGCCTTGAACATGACCTGCCGCCGCCCGGGGCTGCGCGCCTCCCATTCATCAAGCAGGGCTTTGACCTGCTGGCGCTGCAAGCCATCCTGGCTGCCGCATAAATCACAGGGGATAATCGGGTAGTTCAGCGCGGTTGCGAACTTCTCGCAATCCACCTCGGCCACATGGGCCAGCGGGCGATAGACATAAAGATCACCCTCGTCATTCACCAGTTTTGGCGGCATCGAGGCAAGCTTGCCACCGTGAAACAGGTTCATGAAAAAGGTTTCCAAAGCGTCGTCGCGGTGGTGGCCAAGCACAACGGCAGAGCAGCCTTCCTCGCGCGCGATACGGTAAAGATTGCCGCGCCGTAGCCGCGAACATAGCGCACAAAACGTGCGCCCGGCGGGGATCTTATCCATCACGATCGAATAGGTATCCTGATACTCGATCCGGTGCGGCACGCCCATTTTGTTCAGGAATTCCGGCAGAACCGTGGCCGGAAAGCCCGGTTGGCCCTGATCAAGGTTGCAGGCCAGAATTTCGACCGGCAAAAGGCCGCGCCATTGCAATTCGGTCAGGGCTGCCAGCAGGGTGTAGCTGTCTTTGCCGCCCGACAGGCAGACCAGCCAGCGCGCGCCGCGCTCGACCATACCGTAGCTGTCCACCGCCTCGCGCACCTGGCGGATGATGCGTTTGCGCAGTTTCCTGAATTCGGTGCTGGCGGGGGCATTGGCGAAAAGCGGGTGGATGGCGGCGCCGGTTTCCGATCCGTCCTCAAACTCGTCATCAAGCATCGCTTTCCCTTTCATGGTCTTCATCGCTGCCCGGCACAGGGTCATATCCATGCCCGCCCCAGGGGTGACAGCGGCCAATGCGGCGCGCGGCAAGGTAGCTGCCCTTAAGGCCACCATGCCGGGCCAGTGCTTCCAGTGCATAGGCCGAACATGTGGGCTGGTAGCGGCAGTTGCGCCCCACCCAGGGGCTGCCGACAAGCCGGTAAGCGCGCACCGGCAGGCTGATGATATAGGCCAGCGGGCTCATGCGTTTTGCGGCTTTTGCGGGCGCGGCGCGTGGATTTTGCCAAGGGCTGTGCGCAGATCGTCGCAAAGCTGCGCAAATTCAATCGCGGCGGTCTCATCGCGTCGGCCCACCAGCACATAATCCCAACCCGGCTGGGCGTGACAGGCCAGAACCGCCTGGGCGGCCGCGCGCAGGCGGCGCTTGGCGCGGTTGCGCGCCACGGCATTGCCAACCTTTTTGGAACAGGTATAGCCGATGCGCAGCGCATCTTGCGGGGATGTGTCATCAAGGCCGCGCTTGCGGGCCTGCAGCACGAAGGCGCGGCTGGCCTGGCGGCGGGCGCGCGATGCGGCCAGAAAATCGGCGCGCTTTTTAAGCACGCTGGGTTTTTGGGGTTTTGGGTTTTTTGGGCAAGCGAAAACCGGCGCCGCGGATGCAGCCGCCCCTTGCAGGTCAGCCCTCCGCCGCGCCGGTTCTGTCATGTCAGATCGACGGTTCGGCCTTAAGCCGACAGCGATTTGCGGCCGCGCGCACGGCGACGGGCCAGGATGATACGGCCATTCTTTGTGGCCATGCGCGAACGGAAACCGTGGCGACGTTTGCGAACAAGGTTGCTCGGCTGAAAAGTGCGTTTCATACTCGTATCTCCAGATCGTGCCACACAACACGCGCGGCGGGCTGCCAAACCTTGGGATTCGCAACCAGAAATTCAGAACCCGGTCTTTAGGCGCGCTGGCGCATGAAGTCAACGGATTGCGCGCGAATTCTTTCGCCCCGGCCAAAGTTTCTGCGCCTGCCCGTGCCAAACTGAAACATTTGCGCACTGCCGATCAACCCGGCGTGAGACCCCTTTGTATTCGCCCGAAATATCGGCAATCTAGGCCCGACATGCCAAACACGCCGACATGACAAACAAGATTGCCCAAACAAGATTGCCCAAACACGATTTCAAGGATGAAAATGGCCCCCAAGTCTGGATTTCCAAAGCGCGTGCTGCCCTTGCTGCTTTTGCTTGCAGGCGCGGTTTTCGCCTGGTGGCAGTTTGGCGGCTATCTCAGCTTTCAAACGCTTGCCGACAACCGCGAATCACTGATCGGCTGGCGCGACCAGAACTATCTGGTCGCGGCATTGGTCTATATCGGGCTCTATATTCTGGTGGTCGGCTTTTCCATTCCGGGCGGTGTGTTCATAACGCTTGCGGGCGGGTTCCTGTTTGGGCTGGTTGCCGGCACTGCGCTTACGGTGCTTGGCGCAACGCTCGGGGCTTCGGCCATCTATTTTGCCGTCAGGCTTGGGTTTGGCGATGCGTTTCATGCGCGGCTGTCCGGAAATGATGGCATGATTGCAAGGTTTGAAAAGGGTCTGCGCCAGAACGAAATCTCATTCCTGTTCATCATGCGCCTTGTGCCCATTGTGCCTTTCTTTGTGGCCAATCTGACCCCGGCGCTGCTAGGCGTAGGCTATCGCAACTATTTCATCACCACCTTTTTGGGTATCATCCCCGGCACGGCGGTCTACACCTCGGTGGGCGTGGGTCTGGGCGAAGTGTTTGCCCGTGGCGAAACACCAAATCTGGGGATCATCTTTGATTGGCCGGTGCTGGGCCCGCTTCTGGCGCTGGCGGCGCTGGCGGCACTGCCGGCCATATTGCGCGGTTTCCGCAGCAAAGAGGCGCCGCTATGAGCAAACTTCTGACGCCAGATATCTGCGTTGTCGGCGGTGGCTCGGGCGGGCTTTCGGTTGCGGCGGGGGCGGTGCAGATGGGGGCATCGGTTGTGCTGGTCGAGGGCCATAAAATGGGGGGAGACTGCCTGAACTACGGCTGCGTGCCCTCCAAGGCGCTGCTATCTGCCGCCGCGCGGCCGGGCATGGGTTTCGCCGCCGCCAAGGACCATGTTGCAAAGGTCATCGCCAGCATTGCCCCGCATGATTCGGTAGAACGCTTTCAAGGGCTGGGCGTGCAGGTGATCGAGGATTATGCCGCCTTTACCGGCCCGCGCGAAATGCAGGCGGGTGGCTACACCATCCGCGCGCGTCGCTTCGTGCTGGCCACGGGGTCTTCACCCTTTGTGCCGCCGATCAAGGGGCTGGAAAATGTGCCCCACCATACCAATGAAACGCTTTTCAAGGACAGAACCCAGCCCAGGCACCTGCTGATCATCGGGGCCGGGCCGATCGGCATGGAAATGGCACAGGCGCATCGCCGCCTTGGCAGCAAGGTGACCGTGCTTGAAGGGCTGAAGGCACTGGGCCGGGATGACCGCGAACTGGCCGCCATCGTGCTTGGCGCGCTGAAAGACGAAGGTATCGACATTATTGAAGATGCCAAGGTCGCCGAAGTGTCGGGCAAGGCGGGCGCGATCACGCTGAGGCTTGAAGACGGCCGCAGCTTTCAGGGCGACCAGCTTTTGGTGGCCGTCGGGCGCCGCGCCAATATCGACCGGCTGAACCTTGCGGCGGCGGGCATAGACACCGCCAGCGGCGCGATCGTGGTCAATACGGGGCTGCGCAGCACCAACCGCCGCGTTTTTGCCATTGGCGATGTGGCGGGCGGGCTGCAATTCACCCATGTGGCGAACTATCATGCCGGGCTTGTCATCCGTGCGGCGCTGTTTGGCCTGCCGGTGCGCGCCAGCACGGCGCATATCCCCAAAGCGACATATACTTCGCCCGAATTGGCTTCCGTCGGGCTGAGCGAGGATGAGGCGCGCGAAAAATATGGCGACAAACTTGAAATATTGCGTGCGCCATATGCCGAGAATGACCGCGCCCGCGCCACGGGCCAGACGGCAGGGCTGCTGAAGGTTTTCGCCTATAAGGGCCGGCCGGTCGGGGCGGCGGTGGCCGGGGCGCAAGCGGGCGAGCTTATCAATGTCTGGGCGCTGGCCATGTCTGCCAAGCTCAAGCTGTCGGCGGTTGCGGGCATGGTTTCACCCTATCCAACGCTGGGCGAATTGAACAAGCGCGCAGCCGGGGCGTATTTTACCCCCCGCCTGTTTGAAAGCAAATGGGTCAAGCGCATCGTGCGCCTTGTGCAGCGGTTTTAAGCCAAACACAGGGTCGGCTTTCAGCCATGTCTTGTGCGCATGGGCTGTGCGCTTTACGCTTGGTGCGAAATAATCCGGGTTAGCCATTTGTTCCGCACGCTTACAGGCCGTTTCTTGCTGTTGACAATCGGCTTTGTCATGCTGGCCGAGGTCTTTATTTTCGTGCCATCGGTCGCGCGATTTCGCCTGACCTACCTGCAGGGCCGGCTTGAACTTGCCCAGCTTGCCACGCTTGCGCTGCTCGCCACGCCCGATGAAATGGTCGCGCCCGAACTGGCCGATGAGTTGCTCGCCAATGCCGAGGTGATGAATATCGTGCTGCGGCGCAATGATCTGCGCGAACTCATCCTGTCCTCGCCGATGACCGACCCGATCGACGAAACCTTCGATATTCGCGATCCGGGCGCGATTACCCTGATCCGCGATGCCATGCGCATAATGTTCATCGGGCAGGACCGGACAATCCGCATCATCGGCCAGCCCGTCAAGAATGCGGGCTACGAGATTGAAACAACCCTGCGCGAAGCGCCCCTGCGCGCCGCCATGCTGACCTATGGCTGGAACGTGTTCCTGCTGTCGCTCGCCATTTCGCTGATGACGGCGGGCCTGCTGTTCTGGGCCGTGCGCAGCCTGATGGTGCGGCCCATCCGCCGTGTCGTGGCAAATATGCGCGCCTATCGCGAAAACCCCGAAGACCAAAGCCTGCTGATTTCGCCAAGCTCGACAGTGATCGAGCTGCGCGAGGCTGAGTCAAGCCTGTGCGAGCTGCAAACCCAGCTCAGCCAGTTGCTGCGCCAGAAAGAGCGGCTGGCTCAGCTTGGCGGGGCGGTGGCCCGCGTCAGCCATGATCTGCGCAATATCCTGACCACCACACAGCTTCTTGCCGACAGGCTGGAGCAGAGCGCAGACCCGACCGTTGCCCGTGTCAGCCCCAAGCTGCTGGCCTCGCTCAGCCGCGCCATCAACCTGTGCGAACACACGCTTACCTATGGCCGCGCCGAAGAGCCCGCCCCCAGGCTCAGGCTGGTCGCGCTCGCGCCGTTGGTGGACGAGGTTGTTTCCTCAGAATCGCTGCACGCGCCGGATAATCTGGTTATCAGCGCCGAAATTGATGAAGGTTTGCGGGTGAATGCAGATTCCGAGCAGCTTTTCCGCATCCTGTCCAACCTTGTGCGCAATGCCTGCGAAGCGATTGTCAATGCCGGCCAGCCGGGGCGCATTACCATCAAAGCCGCGCAAAACGGCGCGATGACCGAAATTTTTCTGACCGATACCGGCCCCGGCCTGCCGCTGCGCACGCGGGACAAGCTTTTTCGCCCGTTCGAGGGTTCGGCGCGCAAGGGCGGCACCGGGCTTGGCCTGGCCATCGCCGCAGAATTGAGCCGCAATCATGGCGGCACGCTTGAACTGATCGAGACCGGCGCAAGCGGCACCACCTTCCGCCTGAGCCTGCCCGCCGATTCAATGGCCAAGGGCGGAAATTGACCCTTGCACTCCGCCCGTCGCCTCGCTAAATACCCCACACAGTGGATTGGTAGCTCAGTTGGATAGAGCACTTGACTACGAATCAAGGGGTCGGGGGTTCGAATCCTCCCCAGTCCGCCACTCGAATTCCGGGCTAGACGCAACCGCGTTTAGCCCTTTTCTTTTGCGCGGCGCTGCAACAGCCGCCCCGGCCCGATGGGCATGGCGCCAAGCCCTGCAAGCCTGCACATATGCCATGCCAGCGCGGTGTTGGAGGAAACGACCGGCTTGCCGGTCAGCGCCTCGGCCTCGGCCAGAATGTCCAGAACGCGCAGGTTGGTGCAGGAGACAAACACCGCATCCACACGGGCTTTTGCCGTGATCTGCACAATGGCCTGCAGCAGATCGGCCTGGCTGATATGCGAGACGATGCGATCATCGCTTTCCTCGAACGAGGCAAAGGTCGCAACCTCAAGTCCGGCCGCAGACAGCCGCGCGCGCATCAGTGCCGTGACCGTTTCGACATAGGGGCTGATATAGGCAATCTTGCGCGCTCCAATGTGGTGCAGCGCGGCGATGCTGGCGCTGAGCGGGTCGGAAACATGCGCGCAATCGCAGCCTGCCTTAACCGCTGTTTCCACGTTTTCGGGGCCAATGACCGTGGCGCCCGATGTGCAGGCATAGCCGACCGCATCAAAGCGCGTGGCCGGCAGCATGGCTGCCGCCAGCGGAATTTCAGCCTGCATGGTGATCAGCGACTCTGTCGTGATATTCGGGGCCATGCGAATGCGCGTATGGTGCAGGGCCACGCCCGGTGCGCCCAACATGCGGGCAAATTCCGGCTCGATCGTCTCATCGGCCTGCAGCACGATCAGCCCGAAACGGGCGCGCGCGCCGCTGCCCTTGTCCAGCGAAAAGGCCAGCTTCATGACCGCCCCCCGATTATTGCCCGCCCCCCGATTATTGGTAGCGCGGCGGGCGCGCGCGGGCTCAGCAGCCGGGGCGCGCCGTTCTGCACGACAATATTTTCCTCATGCACCATCATCCTGCCAGCGCCATAGCTGAGCGAGGGTTCGAGCGTGATGACCATGTTTTCCTGCAAAATGCCGGTATCAAACCCGGCAAGCGAGGGCTGTTCGGTCAGCTGCATACCCAGCCCGTGGCCCAACCGCCCGACCGCGCCTGCATCGGGGCTGTGGCGGGTAATCACGCGCTGCATGGCGGCAAAAACCGCCGCACAGGTTGCACCGGGGCGGGCGGCATCGAGCCCCGCCTCGGTTGCCGCAAACAGCACATCATAGGCGCGGCGGCTGGCATCATCGGCGCGGGCCATCGCGAAATTGCGGTCAAAATCGCAAAAATAGCCATCGAATGTGGCGCCCGTGTCGAGCATCAGCACATCGCCGGCCCGCAGCGGGGCGGCGGTGGGTGGCGAGATCACATCATCATAGCCGCCCTGTGCCGCACCGCCCACAAGATAGGGCACATCATCGGCCCCCAACTTCAGGCAGGCAATGCGAAAGGCGGCAAAGGCCTCATCCAGCGGCTGGCCTTCATGAAACAGCGCATCGGCCTGCGCAAAGGCCTGCCCGGCAATGCCGCAAATATGCGCGATTTTGGCAATTTCGGCGGGCGATTTGACCCAGCGCAGCGCCTGAACCTCGCCCGTAACATCGGCCAGTTTCAGCCCCGGCAGGGCTTCAAGCAGGCGCTGATAATCCGCCAGCGGCATGTGCAAATGCGTTTCATGCCCCATCATCAGCCCCAGCGTTGCACCGCGCGCCGCCAGTGGCGCCAGCAGGTCGACCAGCAGCGAAATGCCGTCATCTTTCGGGCAGGGGGCGGCCCATGTGCGAATATCCTTTAGCCAGCCGCGCCGCATGAGGGCTGCGCCAATTTCGGGGATGATGGCAATGGGCTTGCCGCTGGCGGGCAGATAAAGAAACCAGGGCCGGGTCGGGCTTTGCCAGAACAGCGTGTGAAAACCGCTGAAATAGCGGATTTCGGCCTCGGATGTCAGCAAAACACCCTCGACGCCGCGCCTGGCCATTGCCGCCTGGGCGCGGGCGGTGCGCGCCTCGAACTCCTGATATGCAAAGCCGCGCGGCGGGGCCATGTTCAGACACCGGCCATGATGGTGCTGAAAATCGTCGCATCGGTCACCCCTTCCGAGCCGATGAGCAGGACGGTTGAATCCGCCTTCAACCCCAGCGCGCCGGCCAATTCGGGCTGCTGGCTTGCGGCGATCAGCGCCGCCAGCCCGGCAACGGCGGATTCGCCCGCATCTATGGCGGCATCACCCGGCAGGGGCTGCGCCAGAAGCCGCATGGTGGGCGGCACAAGACTGTCTTCGATCGTCAGGAAATCCTGCACGCACTGGCTGAGGATCTGCCAGGCCAGTGGCGAAGGCTCGCCACAGGACAGGCCCGCCATAATGGTTTCCGCGTCAATCGCCACGCTGCGCGCCGCCTGCGCCTTGGCCGATGCCAGCAGGCAGGCGGCCAAGGCCGGTTCCACCACCACAATGCGCGGCGCATCCGCGCCCCAATGCTGCACAAGCGCCGCAGCCACGGCTGCCGCCAGCCCGCCCACACCCGCCTGCACGAATACATGGCTGGGGGCGGTGGGCATGGCGGCCGTGACCTCGGCCAGCATCATCCCGTATCCGGCCATCACATCGCGGGGCGGCTGGCTGTAGCCGGGCCACGAGGTATCGGAGACCACAAACCATCCGTTGTCTTCAGCATCCTTGCGCGCCCGCGCGACCGAGGCATCGTAATCCCCGTCAATCCGCGTGATATGGGCACCAAGCGCGGCCATTGCATCAGCCCGACCGGCGCTCACATCCTTATGGATGTAAATGCGGCAGGGTGCGCCGAACATCTGCGCCCCCCAGGCCAGCGAACGGCCGTGGTTGCCATCGGTGGCCGAGACCAGCGTGATGCCCGCAACAGCCGCCTTATACCGGCCTGCGCGAATGTCGGCGGCGCTGACCTCATGGCCGCGCATGGCTGTAAGCTCGCGCTGCAACAGCCGCAGCGCGGCATAGGCACCGCCCAGCGCCTTGAAGCTGCCAAGTCCGAAGCGCGGGCCTTCATCCTTGTAATGAATGCCGCCAAGCCCAAGGCGGGCGGCCAGCGCATCAAGCCTGTGCAGCGGAGTGGGCGCATAGCCCGGCCATGTGCGGATTTCGTCTACCGCGGCTGCAAAATCGCCCCGTGGCAGCACCGTTTCTATGGCATCGCCGGGGCCGGGGTTGTGTGCCACATGGTCAAGCGTTGCGTGCTGGAAAATCTCGGTTGAAAACGCGGTCATGCGGCGCACCTTTTGCTGTTTGCGGCCAGCCTAGCGGCGTGGCCCCGACAACAACAGCATGGATACGACGTTTCAGCCCGAAAACCCCGCCTAGGCGACGCGCAACCGTGCCGCCGATGCGCCGGTAATGACATGTTGCACGATCTGCCCCACGGGCTGGTCGGTGTCAAAATCCACCTCGGTAAACCCCTCGGTGCGGCCCATGCGCGGGCTTTCCACAAGAATATTGTGCCGCGCGCCGATCTGCGCCTGCAAATGCCGGGCGACCGCCGCCGCGCCAGCCGCGCGCAGCCGCGCCGCACGCGCCTTGATCGCGGCGCCGTCTACCGCGGGCATCCGCGCCGCGGGCGTGCCCTTGCGGGCCGAATAGGGGAAAACATGCAGCCAGGTCAGCCCGCAGTCTTTCACCAAAGCCAGCGAGTTTTCGAACATTTCATCGGTTTCGGTGGGAAAGCCCGCAATAATATCGGCCCCGAACACAATATCGGGCCGCACACGGCGCATATCGGCGCAAAAGCGGATGGCGTCTTCGCGCATATGCCGCCGCTTCATGCGCTTCAGAATCATGTTATCGCCCGCCTGTAGCGACAGGTGCAAATGCGGCATCAGGCGGGGGGCCGTGGCAATAGCATCAATCAGCGCCGCATCCGCCTCGATCGAATCGATCGAGGATATCCGCAGGCGCGGCAGGTCTGGCACCAGCCTCAGAATGCGCTGCACAAGGTCGCCAAGACGGGGCTGCGCGGGCAGGTCCGCGCCCCAGCTTGTCATATCAACGCCGGTCAGCACGACCTCGTTATAGCCCGCCCCCACAAGCCGCTTGATCTGCTCGACCACCACGCCAGCGGGCACCGAGCGTGAATTGCCGCGCCCGTAAGGAATGATGCAAAAGGTGCAGCGATGGTCACAGCCGTTTTGCACCTGCACATAGGCGCGGCTGCGGGTGCCGAAACCGTCAATCAAATGGCCAGCGGTTTCGCGCACGGCCATGATGTCATCAACCAGCACCTTTTCGCTTTGGCCAATAAAGTCGGGCGATTTCATGGCCGCCCATGTGGCCGGGTCCATCTTCTCGGAATTGCCAAGCACCAGATCGACCTCGGCCATTCTGGCGAAAGTCTCAGGCTCGGTCTGTGCGGCGCAACCTGTCACGATAATCCGCGCATCGGGCTGTTCGCGGCGGATGCGGCGGATGCGCTGGCGGGCCTGGCGCACGGCTTCGGCTGTAACCGAGCAGGTGTTGATCACCACGGCATCATCAAGCCCGGTCGCAAGGTCTTTCATCGCCTCGGTTTCATAGGCGTTCAGGCGGCAGCCAAAGGTTTCGAATTTCGGCGCGCTCATGCCAGCGCCATCATTTCGGGGGTGAGAATGCCGTCAAATACATGCGCCGTGGGGCCGGTCATCCAGACGCCATCTTCGCGCCAGTCGATATTGAGTGTGCCACCGTCAAGCTGGATGTCGACACAGGCCTCGGCCAGCCCCATGCGATGGGCGACAACCGCCGCCGCGCAGGCACCCGAGCCACAAGCCAGCGTGACCATGCCGCCCCGTTCCCACACCCGCATCCGCAAATTCGAACGGTCGATTACCTGCACGAATGCCACATTCGTGCGGGCCGGAAACAGCGGATGATGCTCGTATTTCGGCCCCTCTACGGCCAGATCAACCGCGTCGGCATCGGCAACAATAAACACGCAATGCGGGTTGCCCATGCCGGCAGTGCCCGCGCGCCCCGCAAGCGGCAGCGCATTCAGATCGACATCTTGCGCCAGCGGAATATCGGCCCAGTGCAGCACAGGTGCGCCCATATTCACGCGGACCAGCCCGCCGGGCGCAAGCGCGCAGGCCAGATCGCCGCGCTCGGTGCGCAGGGTCAGGCTTTCGGCACTGGACTCGGCCAGCAGCATCTGCGCCACACAGCGCGTGGCATTGCCGCAAGCGCCCGCCGTGCTGCCATCGGAATTCCAGAAATCCACCTCGGCGGCAACGCCCGCGCCATTGCGGATAACCGCCAACTGGTCAAACCCCACGCCCCGATGCCGGTCTCCCAGCGCACGCGCCAGCGCAGGGGTGATCGTGGCACTGGAGCGACGCGCATCCACCACCACAAAATCATTCCCCAGCCCGTGCATCTTGGCAAAACGCAGCGCCGATTTTTGACCCATATTCATGCGCCCCGTATACGCCGATCTGTCGCGATGTTCCAGAGGATGAAATTCCAATGCAAAAACTTGGGATTTTCCGCTTGACGCTTTGGCCACCCGCCACTAGAAGCAGCCTCGGTCGGGCCTGTAGCTCAGTTGGTAGAGCAACTGACTTTTAATCAGTGGGTCGTGGGTTCGAATCCCGCCGGGCTCACCAAACTTTTCCTTGCTTGAACAGATTGCGCGAATTCCTCATTGGGGAGTTTGGCGCTGTTTGTTCACGTTGCTTTGCAGCAACATTCCGGCGCAGTGCAAGGGCAATGAACGGGTTATTCGCTGCGCCACAAGGCGTTGGCCAGGTCAATATCCTGCCGGAAAACGCGCGCCAGAGTTTCGGGGTCGTCGCGCAGGAAATTACCGGGTTGTGCGGCGTAGAGCGACACGCCAAATCCGGCGGTGTCAGTGGCCATGTCAAAGCCCATCGTCGCAAGAATCGTCGGGAATACATCGATCATCGTGCCGGGCTTTGTAATGCGCCGGGGCGTTGCGCCCGCACCGATGAACATGACCGTGTTGCGCCGCTCGTAGCTGGCAAGCGTGTCGGCGACATTCACAAAAGGGTGGGCGAAATGGTCGCTCATCAGCACGATCAGCGTATTGTCCATATCTACGGTGTTTTGCAGGTTGCGCACGAAGGCTTCGGTCAATTGCGCGGTGCATTCGAGCGGCCGCAGGATGCTGTTGGAAACCTGTGCTTCGCCCGGGCGCCGGCAGGGGGCTGCGATATGCCCCTTCGGGCCATGCGGCCCGGCGGTTTGCAGAATGAAGGAAAAGGGCTGATCACCCGCTTCGAGCGCGCCGATCCGTGCCAATGCGGCGTCAAACATATTTGCATCGCCAACGCCCCATTGCCAATCATCCGGCGCGCGGCCGGGCACCTCATCCAACTGCTGATAATCGGTAAAAGCCCCATTGCCATGACTGGCAACAAAGGCGGCCAATCCGCCGAAATCCTTGTCGCCCCCGGTCAGGTTTTCAAGCCGATAGCCCTGAGCGCGCAAGATATCGGTCAGGCAGGTGCTGCCCGGCATGAAGACAGAACCGTCATTGGCGCGGTTTTTCTGGAAGAAACCGCGTGGCACCAGCGGAACGCCACATTGGCCGGCGACCATGCCGGCCATAGTCCATTCTGTCAGCGGCAACTGGCCGATTTGCTCGAAGGTCACCGCCTCATCTTCGAGCCGCGAAATCGGGGCATAGGCCGGGCCAAAAGCCTCGGCTTGCCGATAGGTGCGCTCCATGCCTTCCAGATAGATGATGACGAGATTCGGCAGCCTCTCCGGTGTGCCAACCACTTCGGGGGTTACAAGTTCCGGCAGTAAATAGTCCGATGCCGCGGCGCGAAATTGCTGCTCTACCATATATTTGTTGAGCGGGTTGACCGCGATGACCACCACGATGGCGGCAAGCAGGGCCAGCCGGGGCAGCGGAAATTTCCGCGCCAGCACAAGGGCCGCGTGGAAGGCAATCAGAACGATGATCGTGCTTGCAATGATGGCAAGCACGGTTGTGAAATCAGCGGCAGAGCCGAAGCCGGCCTGCAAATGAAAAAGGGCTGCGTAAATTTCGAACACGCCAAAAAACAGGCGCAAGGCAGCCCAGGGCAAAAGCCAGATTGCCGCAATCCAATATAGCCATTCCAGGGTTTGCCGCTTGCGCGCGGGCGTGCTGCTTTTCCGGTTTGCGTGCAGAAACAGCGCGTAAAACACAACAAGAACCGGCGTGCCCATGAACAGATATTCGGCCTGCACACCGGATTCGTTTTCAAAAGACAGCAGGACCAGCCCGATGGCGAGCGTAAAGAACACCCATTTGAGGATTCGCGTATAGAAAAATCCGAGGCGCGATGCCGCGCCTTGTTTGATGTCTGTCGTGTTGTTCACTATTGCAGTGCCTTCATCTGCCACCGGTCGCGCGTGCATGGAGTCGGGCGCAATGCGCCGACGAACATGACTGCGCCACAACTTGCCGTAACGTCAGGTAACTTGAACGTTTATTTGCAGGTTATTCTATGTCTTCATAATAGGCGCTACAAGCGAATAGCGCCAAGTGCGCACAATCTTGCCGAGTGTGGCCGGCTGTGCGCATCGCCGCGAACGGCTTTACAGCAAATGGGGGGTGGCGCCTTGGCGCGCCTGCGCCGGCTAGGCCTGGTCCGGCGGGCGGCGCACGAAAAAGCCGGCAACGATCAGCAGCAGCGAAATGCTTGCCGCCACGGTGAAGGCAAGTTGCAGCCCGGCGGCTGTGGCGTCCAGCGGGCCAAGGCCCGTATCCAGCGCATCCGCCCTGCGCAGCGACATGATCGACACGAAAAGCGCAATCCCCGCCGCCCCGGCAACCTGCTGGGTCGTGCCCAGAACCGCGCTGCCATGCGAATACAGCGCCTGTGGCAGCGAACCAAGGCTCGATGTGAATAGCGGCGTGAACAAGAAGGCCAGCCCGAGGCTTAGAATCATATGGCTGGCCAGCACCAGCGCAAATGCCGTTTCGGGGCCGAACCCCGCCATGATCCACAGCGCGGAACTCACCGCTATTGCGCCCGGAATGACCAGTTTGCGCGCCCCATGCGCATCAAACAGCCGCCCGACAAAGGGGGCAAGCAGGCCCATGACCAACCCGCCTGGCAGCAGCATCAGCCCGGATTCGACCGGCGCCATGCCCAGCACATTCTGCATGTAGAGCGGCAGCAGAATGATCATGCCGAACAGCGCCATCATGGCAATGGCCATCATGATGACAGCAACCGTAAACACCCTCACGGTGAAGGTGCGCAAATCCAGCAAGGCGCGCTCTTTTGGGCCAAGCACGATCTGCCGCCAGATGAACAGGGTCAGCGCCGCCATCCCCGCCACAAGCGGCAGCCAGACGGGCAGGGCCGCTTCGCCACTGCCTTCGCCCAGGGTTGAAAGCCCGTAAACAACGCCGCCAAAGCCGATCGCCGAAAGCGGCACCGAGAGAATGTCGAGCGGCACGATCTTTGGCACGGTGACATTTTGCAGCTTGGCATATCCAAGCCCAAGCGCGGCCAGCGCAATTGGCAGGATGAGTATGAACAGCCAGCGCCAGCCGAGCAGGTCAAGGATGACCCCGGACAGCGTTGGCCCGATCGCCGGTGCAACCGAAATCACGATAGAGATATTGCCCATCGTCTTGCCACGGCTATGCGCGGGCACAAGGTTCATGACCGTGGTCATCAGCAGCGGCAGCATCATGGCCGTGCCACAGGCCTGCACAACCCGGCCCACAACCAGCATTTCCAGGCCCGGCGCCAGGGCGCAGACCAGGGTGCCAAAGCTGAAAAACGCCAGCGCCAGCATGAATACGGTGCGGGTATGAAAGCGTTGCAGCAAAAACCCGGTAATCGGAATGACCACCGCCATTGTCAGCAAGAACGCGGTTGTCAGCCATTGAACCGCGCTTGCCGTCTGGCCAAGGTCTTGCATCAGCGGCGGCAGGGCCACGCTCATCGCGGTTTCGTTCAGGATCATCACAAAGGTCGAAATCAGCAGCAGGATGATGACAAGCCGGTTGCGCGCGGCATCAGCGGCGCTGGGCGGGTTGGCGGCCAGATGTTCGTTTTGCATGGCATGTCACTTTCTGATGTCGAAAAACATCTGGCCAGCGGGCGGTGCGCGCGTGCCTGCCCATAAGCTTCGGGCGAGGATGCTGAAATTGTGTAATGCAACTCAATATTTGCGCGGCAGGTAAATCGCAATACCAAGAATTGAAATTGCCTGCTTGCCGCCGAACTGGCCTGCGCGTTCAATTGCAACTGAACGCACTAGACCTTCATGCGCCAAACCTATAGCCTGCCCATGACGACAGGAGCGAACGGAAAATCCCTATGGCCACGCAGAAAACTGCCGCAGAAATTGCGCAAATACGCGAAGATTTCATCGAGAAAATCGGCGTTCTGTCCCAGGCCGACGGCATTCCGCGCATTGCCGGCCGCCTGCTGGCGCTGCTGATCTATGATGGCGCGCGTGTGTCTTTCGGCGAGCTTGCCAAAATGCTCAATGTCAGCCGGGGCTCTGTCAGCTCTTCGGTGCGGCTCCTGGAAGGCCGCGAGATCATCAAGCGCGTCGCCAAGCCGGGCGATCGGCAGGATTATTTCCAGATTGCCGATGACGCCTTTATCACATTGCTCGAAAATTCGGCCAATTCCAGCCGCCGTGCGCATAAGGAAATAACCGCAACGCTGGCCGAACTGCCCGAAAGCGAAGCCGGGCCGCGCGCGCGCCTGACCGATTACGCCGATTTTTACGAGGCGATCAACGAAGCGGTCAGCGCAGTCTCTGCCAAGCTGCGCGCCAGGCCTTGAGCGCCTCTGGCTAAAAAGCCCGACCCTGGTTTCGCAGGGCCGGGCTTCATCCTGCTCGCCGTCAGGAATTTTGTGTGGGTGGCTGTGGCGCTTGGCCGTGGTCCGGCCCGTTGGGGAACAGCCTGCCAACACTGCGCCCGAAGCTTTGCACATAGGTCAGCACCACCGGCACCACGACCAGCGTCAGAATGGTTGATGAGATCAGCCCGCCAATCACCGCATGTGCCATTGGGGCGTTCTGCCCCGAGCCTTCATCAAGGTTCAGCGCCAGTGGCAGCATCCCGAAGATCATCGCCAATGTGGTCATGATGATCGGGCGGAACCGCGTTGAGCCTGCCTCAACCAGCGCATCATAGATGTTCAGGCCGTGGTCGCGCATCTGCTGGTTGGTGTTATCCACCAGCAGAATTGCGTTTTTCACGACCAGCCCCATCAGCATGATGAAGCCGATCATCGAGAACATGTTCAGCGTCGAGCCCCCGACAAGCAGCCCCAGCATGACCCCGATCAGCGCCAGCGGCAGGGCGGCCATGATCGCGACGGGCTGCAAAAAGCTGCCGAACTGGCTGGCCAGCACCAGATAGATGAAGATGACCGCAAGCAACAGCGCCGAGGCGGCTGCCGCGCCGGTTTCGGCAAGCTGCTCGGCATCGCCGCCCGCACTCGCCCGATAGCCGTATGGCAGGTCCAGCCCGTCGATTGCCGCCTGCACGGCAGGCATCACCTCGCCCAGCGTCACCCCGGAAATATTGGCGCTTACCAGCACCTGGCGCGACAGATCGCGCCGCCGGATCTCGGATGGCCCGAAGCTTTGAACGATCTCGGCAACCTGGTCCAGCCGCACCATGCCCGCACTGCCCGTTGCCCCGCTTTGCGCCACGGGAAGCGAGCGCAGCACATCCAGATCGTTGCGCATATCGGCGGGCAGGCGCACGGTCACCGTAAAGCTGCGCCCGTCCGGCGCGGTCCAGTCGCTCACATCCTGCCCGCCAAGCATGGGGCGCAGGGTGGCGGCGATTTGCTGCAGGGACACGCCCAGATCGGAGGCCGCATCGCGGTTGATCCGCACGCCCAGCACCGGTTGCGCCGCGTCAAGCGACGAGCTTACATCCTCCAGACCGTCAATCGCTTCAAGCGCGCGCACCAGTCTTTCGGCCAGCGGGCCGAGCCTGTCGAAATTGTCGCCATAAAGGTTGATCTGCACGGGGGCTTCCACGCCGCCAAGCCCGCCAGCCGCGCCGATAGTCACATCAATCCCCGGAATTTGCGCCAGAGCCTGGCGCACCGGCAGGGTCATGTCTTGCGGGCTGCGGTTGCGCTGCGACGGGCTGACCATTGTAACCGCCACGGTTGCCGCATTCTCGCCACCGCTGGAGGTTGCACCGTTGATCGTGGCATAGGTGCCCGTCACTTCGGGGAAGGCGCGCAGCACCCTGTCGATCTGGCGGATTTTGCTGGCCGTATAAGCCAGCGACGAGCCGACGGGCGTTTCCACCTCGACCTGAAATTCGCTGTTATCGACCGCAGGTGCAAATTCCGCCCCGACCAGCGGCACCAGAAAAAAGCTGCCGATAAAAGCGGCCAAGGCCAACACGAGCGTGGTCACGCGGTGGCGCAGGCTCCAGCGCAGCAAGCCGCGATAGCGCAGGCCGAGCCGGTCGAACGCATCGCCAAAGCGGCCGATCTGGCGGCCCAGAAAACCACGCGCAGCTTTCGGGTCGCCCGCCGGGTCATACCAGACGGAAGACATCATCGGGTCAAGCGTGAAGGCCACGAACATCGAGATCAGCACCGCAACCGACACTGTGACCCCGAATTGCAGGAAAAACTTGCCGATAATCCCGTCCATGAAGGCCACGGGCAGAAACACCGCCACGATCGACAGCGTCGTGGCCAGCACGGCAAGGCCAATTTCGTTGGTGCCATCCAGCGCCGCCTGCCTGTGCGTTTTGCCCATATGCAAATGCCGCATGATGTTTTCGCGCACCACAATCGCATCATCAATCAGCAGGCCAATCGCCAAAGACAGGGCCAGCAGCGTCATGATATTCAGCGTGAAGCCAAGGAAAAACAGCACCGTCATCGTGCCGATCACCGAAATCGGCAATGTCAGCCCGGTAATCACGGTCGAGCGCCACGAATTGAGGAACAGGAACACGATCAGCACCGCCAGCACCGCGCCTTCAATCAGCATGTTTTGCACACCGTAATAGCTGTCTTCCACCGGCACGGCATTGTCGCGCACGATTTCAACAATCACCCCTTCCGGCAGATCGTCAGCCATCAGTTCCGCCACGGCCTGCCGGATGCTTTCGGCCACGCCCACGGTGTTGGCGCCCTGGGTTTTTACAATATCCACGGCCAGCGCCGCAGAGCCGTTCAGCAGGGCAAGGCTGTTCACCTCGGCCTCGCCATCCACCAGCGTGGCAACATCACCCAGCCGCACGGGCTGGCCACCCCGGCGCGCAACGATGATGTCAAGGAAGTCGGCGGCATTCTCGATCCGGCCCTCCACCTGAATCGACTGCACCTCCAGCCCCTGTTCAATATCGCCGGCGGGCAGGTTCTGGTTTTCCTGGCCAAGCGCCGCCGTCACCTCGCCCACACCCACGCCAAAGGCCGTCAGCCGGTCAGGGTCGATCAGCACGTTCAACTGGCGCGGAATACCGCCCACAACGGTGGCGCGCCCCACCCCCTGAATGGATGAAAGCCGCGGCTCGATCACATCTTCGGTCAGCGCGGTCAGATCGCGCAGCGACATGGTCGATGCGCTTACGGCAAGCGATACGACCGGCAGTTCCGACGGGTCGAACTTGAACAAAAGCGGGTCATTCGCATTGGTCGGGAACTGGCCCGAAAGCCCGCCCATCCTGTCACGCACATCCTGCATGGCGGTCGAGCTGTCAACGCTCATGTCAAAGAACAGAATGACCATCGCTTCGCCAGCCCGCGAGGTGCTTTCGATATAGTCGATGCCGGAAATCGTGTTCACCGATTCCTCGATCGGCTCGACAATATCGCTTTCAACCGCCTCGGGCGAGGCACCGGGGTAGCTGACCACAACGGCCACAACCGGAAAGTCGACATCGGGCAGCTGTTCGATCGGCAGGCGCTGGAAGGAATAGACCCCGATGACCATGAGCGCGACCATGATCATGGTTGCAAAAACCGGGGCGTTGACACTGATGCGGGTCAAGAACATGGGCCTACTCCGCCACAATCTGCACGGCGTCGCCAGCGTTCAAGGCCGGCAGCGGTGCGGTGATCACGCGGTCTCCTGCCGCCAGCCCGGCGGTTATGCGCGTCAGCCCGCCCGCCCATGTGCCGCCGGTTTCAACGCTTACCGCCTCCAGCCGGCCATCGGTGATGCGCAGCAATTGCACCGCATCGGCAGTTTCGCGCAGCGCAACGCTTGGCACAGCCAAAGCCGCGTCGGCCTGTTCGACAACGATCTGGCCGCTGGCGAACATGCCGCCCAGCAACACGCCGTCGGCATTGTCGATGGTCACATAGACCGGAATGGTGCGCGTGCCTTCCTCGGCCACGGGGTTGATGCGGGTGACAATGCCCTCAAAAATCCGCGTGCCCAGCCCGTCGACCTTGACCGACACCGATTGGCCGGGCGCAAGCGAAGCACCCGTGCCCACCGGCGCATTGGCCTGCATTTCAACGCTGGTCAGATCGACAATCGTCATCAACGAGGTGCCGATGCCTACATATTGCCCCGGCTCGGCGGTGCGGGCCGAAATAATCCCGTCAAACGGCGCGACAACCGTGGCATTGGCCAGCCGCAATTCCGCGCCCGCCACCTGATCATCCTGTGCGCTGACACTGGCGCGCAAGCCGGTCACGTTGCTCTCGGCCTCATCCAGGCTTGATGCGGTGGTCACGCCCCGGTCAACCAGCGTTTGCACGCGCTCAAGCTGCAATTCGGCCAGTGCCAGTTGCGCGCGCGTGGCGGCGGCATTGCTGCGCACCTGTGCCAGTTCCAGCGTCAGGGTCTGCACGTCAATCTGCGCCAGCACATCGCCTTCGGCCACCCTGTCGCCGGGTTTTGCGCGCACATCTTCAATGCGCCCGTTGACCTGGCTGGAAAGCTGTGCCTGCCGGATGGGGCGCAGCGTGCCGATTACCCGCACCGTGCGTTGCAGGGTTTGCGGCGCAAGCACCGCCATTTCCAGCGGGTTGATCTGCATGGGCAATTCGGCGGGCGCGGGGGTTTGCGCCATGTCGACAGGCGGCATGAAGGCGGCTTTGTTCATATAGGCCAGGCCACCGGCAATGGCCAAAACCAGCAGCATCCAGGGCCATTTGCGGCGTTTTGGCGGCAAGCCTTCGCGGCGGCGGCGCGCACGCTCGGCCTCGCCCTTGCTCATCGCCCAATCGGGCTTGGGTTCATTGGCGTCCTGGGTCGGGGTTTGGCTGCTCATGACATGCTCCGCAAATAAGATTCGCGCAGCATACACGTATTATTTGTTCAGGCAATACTGAACAAATAAAATGGATCCGACGTTACGTGCCGCAAAATGTCTGGAACGGGCCAAAGCTTTCGGGCGCGGGCTGGGTATAGGCTTCAAGCCCGGCGCGTTCGGTGAACGGGTCGCCCAGAACATCCAGCAGGGTCTGGAACGGGGCCATGTCCTTTTGCGCCACGGCAGCATCGAGCGCCGCCTCGACCAGATGATTGCGCGGAATATAGGCGGGGTTGGTTTGGTTCATGCCGGGTGCCGCATCCGGCTCTAGCCGCGCGCGCCAGCCCGCTAGCCAGCGCACAAGCGGTGCCGGATCACTGAACAGCGCGCGCAGGGGCGCATCATCACCGGCCGCAGCCTTGGCCAGATGCCGGAAAAACAGCGTGAAATCAACGCGCTGGGCGTGCATGACTGCCAGAATATCCTCGGCCAAAGCCAGATCGGCCGCATCTTCGCCCGCAAGCCCGAACTTGCGCCGCATCCCCGCCAGCCATGCCGTCTGATACTGCGGCATGAAACCGTTCACCACCTCGGTGGCCTTGGCGATTGCGCGGTCGGTATCCTCATCGATCAGCCCCAGCAGGCATTCGGCCAGCCGCGCAAGGTTCCATTGCGCAATCACCGGCTGGTTGCCATAGGCATAGCGGCCGTGGCTGTCGATGGAGCTGAACACCACATCCGGCCCGTAGCCATCCAGAAAGGCGCAGGGGCCGTAATCAATCGTCTCGCCCGAAATCACCATATTGTCGGTGTTCATCACGCCGTGGATGAAGCCAACCTGCATCCATTGCGCCACAAGTTTCGCCTGCCGCGCCACCACCGCCGCCAGAAAGCCCAGATAGTCGGCCTTCAGTGCCGGGTCGTGCCGGGCAATCGCGTAATCGGCCAGTTGGCGCAGTTTGTCCGCCTCGCCGCGCGCGGCAAAAAACTGGAAGGTGCCCACGCGGATATGGCTTGCCGCCACGCGCGCCAGCACCGCACCGGGCCTCGCGCCATCGCGGATGATGGTTTCACCCGTGGTCAGCGCCGCCAGCGCGCGCGTGGTCGGGATGCCCAGCGCCTGCATGGCCTCGCCCATCAGATATTCGCGCAGAACCGGCCCCAACACGGCCTTGCCATCGCCGCCGCGCGAAAACGGCGTGCGGCCCGAGCCTTTCAGATGCAGGTCATACCGCGCGCCCTGCGGGCTTATGATCTCGCCCAGAAGCAGCGCACGCCCGTCGCCCAGTTGCGGTGAGAACCCGCCAAACTGGTGGCCCGCATAGGCCATTGCCAGCGGCACGGCGCCGGCGGGGGCCGTGCCGCCGGTGAGCAGGGCGCGCCCTTCGGGGCTGGCCAGAAAATCCGCATCCAGCCCCAATTCGTCGGCAAGCCCGTGGTTCAGCATGACCAGCGCCGGGGCCGGGGCCGCATCGCCCTGCCAAGCGGCAAAGAACCCGGCCAGCTGCTCGGCATAGCTGTTTTGAAAGCGGATACCCACTATTCGGCGGCGGCGCGTTTGGGCAAAACCCAATCGGGCCGCGCAAAATGGCAGGTATAGCCATGCGGGATGCGTTCCAGATAATCCTGATGCTCTGGCTCGGCTTCCCAGAAATCGCCCAGCGGCTCGACCTCGGTCACCACCTTGGCGGGCCACAGGCCCGAAGCATCGACATCGGCAATCGTATCCAGCGCACAATCGCGCTGCGCATCGTTCGCATAGTAAATCGCCGATCGATACGAGGCGCCGCGGTCATTGCCCTGCCGGTTTGGCGTGCTGGGGTCGTGGATCTGGAAGAAAAACTCCAGCAGGGCGCGGTAGCTCATCACATCGGGGTCAAACAGCACCTCGATCGCCTCGGCATGGCTGCCGTGGTTCTTGTAGGTGGCATGGGGCACATCGCCGCCCGAATAGCCCACGCGGGTTGAAATGACGCCCGGCATCTTGCGGATGAGGTCTTGCATACCCCAAAAGCAGCCACCGGCCAAAACGGCGCGTTCCTGTGCCATCAGACTTCCTCCACCTGATTGATAAATTCGCCATATCCCTCGGCCTGCATGTCGGCAAGCGGGATAAAGCGCAAGCTGGCCGAGTTGATGCAATAGCGCAAGCCGCCCGCTTCCGGTGGCCCATCATTGAACACATGGCCCAAATGGCTGTCGCCATAGGTCGAGCGCACTTCGGTGCGGATCATTCCGTGGCTCACGTCGCGCAGCTCATTCACATGGGCGGGCACAATCGGCTTGGTAAAGCTCGGCCAGCCGCAGCCGGACTCAAACTTGTCGGCAGATGCAAAAAGCGGCTCGCCCGAAACGATATCCACGTAGATTCCCGGCTCGGTCATGTGCAAAAGCGCGCCCGTGCCGGGGCGCTCGGTGCCGCTTTCCTGCGTGACGCGGAATTCCTCGGGCGACAGGCGGGCAAGGGCTTCGGGGGTTTTGGCATAGCGGGTCATCATCGGCTCCCTGACTGGTTTCACCCCTCAAAATGGGGGCGCTGGCGCGGAAAATCAAACCAAACCCCGCGGCTGGTCACGAAATGATGAGGTGGGCGCGACAGCCGGTCTTGCCCAAATCTGCCCGCTGCAGCACAGTATGGCACAAACAGGGGGGCATATGCCGGGGTTTTCAGGGTTTTCAAAGGCGACATTCGGTTACTTGGCGGGGCTGGAGGCCAATAACAGCAAGGACTGGTTCGCGGCGAACCGTGCCGCCTATGAGGATGACCTGATCGCCCCCGCGCTCGATTTTGTGGCCGCAATGGCGCCGGTGGTGGCGCAGATGAACCCTGCCTATCAGGCGGTGCCAAAGATGAACGGCTCGCTGCGGCGCCTGCATCGCGACCTGCGGTTTTCAAAAGACAAAACCCCGTTCAGCCCGCGCCTGCACCTTGTGTTCTGGCATGGCAGCCACCCCAACCGCGCCCCCGCCATCCACCTTGTGCTGCATGGCGATGGGCTTGGCCTTGGCGTTGGCCAATGGGCGATGACACCGGCAGAGCTTGCCGCCCATCGCGCCGCTGTGGTGGACCCTGCGCGCCGCGCAAGACTGAAATCCGCCCTGAAAGCCGCAGAAGAAGTCGGCGCAACGCTCACCGAACCCGCGCTTGCCCGCCTGCCCAAAGGCGTGGAGTCCATCGGTGACGATGACCATTTGCTACGGCACAAGGGCTTGGTGGCGCGCAGCCATAAGCGCCTGCCGATCCCTGAAGAGATGCTGGGGCCGGGCGCGGTCGACTATGCAGGCAAGCTGATCAAAGCCGTGGCCCCCATATCGGATTGGCTTGTGGAAACAACGGCTTAACCGCCATTTTCGCACCACTGGCCCAATACCCTGCGCCGTCCCGGGCTTGACCCGGGACCTCTTGCTTTGCGGGTCGAGGTCCCGGGTCAGGCCCGGGACGGCTTTGTCTGCGGCTTCGCGCTACGCCTCGTTATCCCAGCCGGAAATGGATTTCACCTCGAGAAAATCCTCGATCCCCCATTTGCCGCCCTCGCGCCCGTTGCCCGAGGCTTTCATCCCGCCGAACGGGCTGCCCGCGCCGCGCGATTTGCCGTTCATCTCCACCATGCCCGAGCGAAGCTGCCGCGCAAGCCGGTTGCGCCGCGCGCCATCGGTGGATTGCACATAATTCGTCAGCCCGTAAACCGTGTCATTGGCGATTTCCAGCGCCTCGTCCTCGGTATCGAACGGGATGATCGACATGACGGGGCCGAAAATTTCCTCGCGGCAAATGGTCATGTCATTGGTGCAATCGGCAAAAACCGTCGGGCGCACGAAATAGCCGCGATTCATGCCCTGCGGGCGACCAAGCCCACCGGCGATAAGCCTGGCGCCCTCGTCAATCCCCACCTGAATAAGGCCCTGGATTTTGTCATACTGCGCCTGGCTGACCACCGGGCCGATATGCTTGCCCGGTTCGCTGGCGCGCCCCACCGCGATGCTCTCGGCGGTTTTGGCTGCGGTTTCAAGGGCTTGGTCGTAAATCTCGCGCTGGACCAGCATCCGGGTCGGCGCGTTGCACGACTGGCCGGAATTGTTCATCACCTTGCGCACGCCCTGGGCCACGGCGCGCGGGTCGGCATCGGCGAAGATCAGGTTCGCACCCTTGCCGCCAAGCTCCAGATGCACGCGTTTCAGCGTATCGGCGGCGGCTTTGGAAATGGCAATGCCCGCCCGTGTCGAGCCGGTGAAGGAGATCATGTCGATATCGGGATGGGTGGAGAGCTGCGTGCCCACGCCAAGCCCGTCGCCATTGACCATGTTGAACACGCCGGGCGGTGTGCCCGCCTCATGCATGATTTCAGCAAAGACGATTGACGACAGCGGCGCGATTTCGCTCGGCTTCAGCACCACGGTGCAGCCCGCCAGAAGTGCTGGAATAACCTTGAGCGTGACCTGATTCATTGGCCAGTTCCAAGGGGTTATCAGCCCGCACACGCCAATCGGGGTATGCACAATCCGGTCATTCGGGGCATGGTCGCCAAGCCTGTGTTCGAACTCGAAATCCTTGAAGGCGGCAATGAAATTGGCAATGTGCCAATCGCCCGAGGTGGCCTGATCATCGCGCGCCATATCAATCGGTGCGCCCATCTCAAGGCTGATGGCCTGCGCCATATCCTCGTTGCGCGATTTGTAGATTTTCAGAATCTTTTCGACCAGCGCCAGCCGATCGGCGGGGGCGGTGAGCGACCATGTTTTGAACGCAGCCTTGGCGGCTGCGACAGCGGCATCGGTATCGGCGGCACCGCCAAGCGAGATGACCGCGCAGACATCTTCGGTCGACGGGTCTATCACGTTGAAATCATTGGCTTTGGCCGGGGCGACCCAGGCGCCGTTGATGTAGAAATCGCGTTTTTCCAGCATGGTATTCCTGACTTTCTGGCGGGCTTTGCCGCCTTTGGGCTTTGGCGTGAATGTCCGCCCTTGGCGCAAAATGGTCAAGGCCAAAGGCGACAGGGTGTGGCGCAATCCGGCGCGCGCATTCGTGAGGTGACAGGCGCGTGCATCTTTGACAGTCTGGCAATATGAAATATCTCGCCCTGCTGTTTTCAACCCTTGGCCCGCTTACCGCGCTTGCCGAACCCGTTGAAATTGTGGCGGTTGAGGCGCGGATGGGTGCCTCTGGCTGGCGGTTTGATGTAACCCTTGCCCACCCCGATACGGGCTGGGCGCATTATGCCGATGCCTGGGAGGTGCTGGACGCTGATGGCAGGAGCCTTGGCACCCGCACGCTGTTGCACCCGCATGAGACAGAGCAACCCTTCACCCGCGCGCTTGGCGATGTGGCGATTCCGGCTGGCACCGCACGGGTTTTCATCCGCGCGCGCTGTTCGGTCGATGGCTGGGGCGCGGCGCTGTTTGAAGTTACATTGTAACCGCATTTTCGTGCATTTCGGCGTTGCGAAGCCCGTTTTCGGAGCAATTTTGCACCACAAGTTACAATGTAACTTCAAGCCATGCAAAAGGGCCGCAGCCTTCGCCACGGCCCGGTGATCGTTACCGAAACCTTACTTCGGCAATAGCGAACCGGCCAGCCGCATGAGGTTGATCGCCTCGGCGCGGTAGCCGAATTCGTCTTCCCCGCGGCCCGCAATGGCCAGCGCGATGGCGTCATCAATGCCCCAGTCACCCAGATATTTCGCATCGCGCAGAAGCTGGCCGAACCCGGCGATGGCGGCGGCGAATTGCGCGTCGGCATCGGGGGGTGTGGTGGCCTCGGGCAGCAGGATGGGGGTTTCGATGAGCTGCGAAACATCCTCGCCCGGCGCCTTGAAGCGCAGCCGCAGGAAGCCAAGCTCGCCGCTGCCATTGGCGGGCGCGGCAGTGGCATAGCGCAGCGGGTCGTTCAGCAAGGCAGGCGAATCGGGCGCGGTGATCTCATAAAGCGCAGTCACCGAATGGCCGGCCCCAAGCTCGCCCGCATCAACGCGGTCATTGTTGAAATCTTCACGCGCCAGCGCGCGGGTCTCGTAACCGATGAGCCGGTATTCGGCGACCATGCTCGGGTTCCACTCCACCTGCAATTTCACATCGCCGGCGATGGTGAACAAAGCGCCGGTGAGCTGGTCGACCAGCACCTTTTGCGCCTCGACCAGCGTGTCGATATACGCCGCCTGACCGTTACCATTCTGGGCCAGCGCCTGCATGGTGGCATCGTCCAGGTTGCCACGCCCGAAGCCAAGCACCGAAAGGTAAACGCCGGTATCGCGCTGGGTGGCGATATAGTCTTTCAGCGCGTCGGGGTCGGAAATGCCGACGTTGAAATCACCATCCGTTGCCAGCAGCACGCGGGCAACCTCGCCTTCCTCCATCATGCCCGCCGCAATCGCATAGGCCTGTTGCAAGCCAGCCTGGCCAGCGGTGGAGCCACCTGCTGATAGCCTGTCAAGCGCGGCCATGATCGTGGCGCGGTCCGCCGCGGCGGTGGGGGCAAGCACCTGCCCGGCGGAACCCGCATAGGCGACAATGGCGACCCGGTCTTCGGGGCGCAGCTCGCCCAGCATCAGCTTGAGGCTCTGGCGCAGCAGGCCCAGCTTGTCGGGGCTGTCCATCGAGCCGGACGTATCAATCAGGAACACAAGGTTCAGCGGCGGGCGGTCTTCAACGCTCGGCATTTCGCCCTGCAATGCGATGCGCACAAGCCGGGTGTCGGGGTTCCACGGCGTTTGCATGACCGAAATCGACGGGCGAAACGGCCCTTCGCCCGCATCGGGCGCGGCATAGTCATAGGGAAAATAGTTGACCATTTCCTCGATGCGCACCGTGTCGGGGCCGGGCAGATAGCCGCTCATCAGCGATGAGCGGGCAATGGCCCAGCTTGCGGTATCGACATCGGCCGAAAAGGTGGAAACCGGGTTTTCCAGCGTGACCTGCACCGGGTTCGGGCTTTCATTCGCAAATTCCTCGGTGTTTTCGGGCCGGGGGATGGCCATGTCGGAAGGGGTGACAACGGGCATGACCATGCCGCTGGCCAGGGGGGCCGCGGCGCGCGGCGCGGGGGCTGCGGCATAGTCCTGTGCCTCGGCCTCGGCCACCACGCCCCCAAGCACGGGGCTGGCGGGGGCTTGGCGTTGAAGGGTCGTGGAATCGGCCAGTTCAGTGGCCTGGGCGGTTGCGTAACCGTCACCACCATCAGCCGCCTCAGTGCGTGCCCGCCCGTCTGTGTCGGTCGCCGTATCAACAACGGGCTGGTCAAATTCTGTTATCGGGGCGGTGGGCGCTTCGGCGGGGGCATTGGCGGTTGTCACGCGCTCATCCACGGCGGGGGTTGTGGGCTGGGTTATGTCAGGGCTGGCGCCTTGCCGGGCCAGTTCCTCGGCGGCGACATCCACACGCGGCGGGCTGTCGGGCAGGGTATTGTTCGCCTGAAACGGGTTGGCAATGTAAATGCCGATGACCAGCGCGGCCACGGATGTGCTGCCGATCAATGCGGCATTGGCGGAAAGCTTGTTGAACATCTTGAAAACTCCTGTCATCAGTCCCGCACCTTGTGGGCGGTCAGATGTAGGACGCGGCGCGTTGGCGTTTTCTTGGGCCTCATCGAAATTTTTGAGCGCGGCGGCAATGTTTTCAGCACGGCGCGCGGCATCAGGGGCTGGTGGTGCGGCCTTTAATGCGTCTTTCAGGCGGTCAAATTCATCGCTCATGCGACACCTTCCTCTGCGGCCATAGCGCGCAATTTCCTTTTTACTTCCGACATGCGCCAGGCGATTGTGCCTTCGGACACGCCCAGCACCTCGGCGGCTTCGGCCTGGGTCAGCTCTTCGCCCAGGGTCAGCGCCAGCGTGTCGCGCAGATCATCGCCAAGCCGGGCCATCGCGGTTTGCAGCCAGTCTTGCGCCTCGGCCGCCTCACGCGCCTCGGCCCGGCGGGATTTTTCCCAATCGCCCCAACCGTTGGCCGCTTTGGCGCGCGTGGCAAGGCGGCGGCGGGCATCGTGGCAGGCGTTCACCACAACGCGGTAAAGCCATGTGGTGAAGCGCGCATCGCCGCGCCAACCCGCAAGTTTGGCGGGCAGGGCGGCGCAAATATCCTGCGTCAGATCTTCGGCATCGGCCCGCCGCCCGAACAGGCGAAAGGCGAGCGCGAAAATCCGGTCATAGTGGCGGTCGAGCAAAAGCGCGAAGGCGGCCCTGTCGCCACCCGCCGCTGCCAGCGCCAAATCTTCGTCCGAGGTTTCCATCAACATCACGTTAGATGAGACGCGGGCGCCGGCGCAATCCTTGGCGGGTGCAGCGTATTTTTTTAGAGGCGGGCCTGGAGTGCCGCCATTGTGGCGCAAAAATCGCGGGTAATGGAGGCATGGTCGCGGTGCTGGCCGCCCTGCACCTTGTGGCGACCCGCCGACCAGACATCGGTAATGCAGGACGGGCCGTGGCCCACGAAAATGGCGGTATCCAGCGCCATGTCGCCCTTGCGGTTGCACAAAAAGGCGTTGTCGGTGGCAAGCGCGACCATATCGGCCCAGAGGCCGGGGGCAAGCGCGCCAGAGTTGCGCCCAGCCGCGCGCGCGCCGCCCGTCAGCGCCCCGGTGTAAAGCACATGGCCGGTCGAGGCATTCGGGCGGGCAAGTGCTGCGCGGGATTTGTGGCGCAGGCGTTGGCTATATTCCAGCACGCGCAGTTCTTCGAACAGGGTGATGTGGATATTGCTGTCGGAGCCGACGCCGAAACCGCCACCCGCGGCCAGAAATTCGGTGCCGTTGAAAATACCATCGCCAAGGTTGGATTCGGTGATCGGGCAGAGCCCGGCAATGGTGCCGGATTTTGCAAGCGCGGTGGTTTCGCCCTCGGTCATCTGCGTGGCGTGAATGGCGCACCAGCGCGGCGAAAGCGCGGCGTTGTCAAGCAGCCATTCCACCGGGCGCGCGCCGCGATGGGCCTGCACCTCGTCGACCTCGGCCAGTTGTTCGGCGATGTGGATGTGGATGGGGGCATCGGGGCGCAGCGCGGCAATGTCGCGCAAGGCTTCGGGGCTGGTGGCGCGCAAGCTGTGCGGCGCCACGCCAAGGATGAAATCGGGGGCGCCGGGCGTGATTGCGTTTAGCAAGTTGGCATAGCTTTCGGGCGTATTGCCAAAGCGGAGCTGGCCGCCGGACAGCGGGCGCTGGTCGCAGCCGCCATATTGGTAAAGAACCGGCAGCAGGGTCAGGCCAAGGCCAACGCGGTTTGCGGCGGCAATGATGCGGGCCGACATTTCAGCCGGGTCGGCATAGGCCGTGCCACCAAGCGCGTGGTGCAGATAGTGAAATTCTGCGACCGCGCCATAGCCGTTTTCCAGCATTTCCATGAAAACCTGCGCGGCGATCACCTCCACATCATCCGGCGTGAGATGGGTGAGGAAGCGATACATCAGGTCGCGCCATGTCCAGAAACTGTCGGCCGGGTTGGGGCTGCGCGCCTCGCTCAGCCCGGCCATCGCGCGCTGAAAGGCGTGGCTGTGCAGGTTCACGGGGGCGGGCAGAAGCAGGCCAACCGTGCAATCTGCCGTGCCGATTTGCGGCGCGATTTCTGCGATGCGGCCATCATCGCCCAGGGTGACGGCGATATCGTCTTTCCAACCTTCGGGCGTAAGGGCTTGGCGGGCATGGATAATTTGCATGAGCGAATCCGTTGACTTTATATGTATATACATAATATCGTCTGCGCAGCGATAAGCAAGGGATTGCAGATGCCGGAAAATTTCATCCTGACAGAGCTGAGCGCCGCCACGATGGTGCCGAATGCCGCGCCCTATGGGCTGGTGGCAGATGCGGCGATTGTGGTTGAGGCTGGTGTTGTTGCATGGGTCGGGAAGCAGGCGGACCTGCCGGCCGCTTATGCCGATGCGCCGCAGCACAGCATGGGCGGGCGGCTGGTGAGCCCGGCGCTGATAGATTGCCATACGCATCTGGTGCATGGCGGGCACCGCGCCCGCGAATTCGAGATGCGGCTGAATGGCGAAAGTTACGCGGCGATTGCGCGCGCCGGCGGCGGAATTATTTCGACCGTTAGTGCTACGCGCGGCGCGAGCGAGGCGGAGCTTCTGGCCAGCGCGCTGCTGCGGGTTGATGCGCTGATCGCCGAGGGCGTGGGCGCGGTCGAGATCAAATCCGGCTATGGGCTGGACCGTGCGACCGAGTTGAAAATGCTGCGCGTGGCCCGCGCGGTGGCTTTGGCGCGCGATGTTACGGTGCGCACAAGTTTTCTGGGCGCACATGCCGTGCCCAAGGGCGCGGATGGCGATGAATATCTGGATGATATCTGCATTCCGACGCTGCGCGCCGCCCATGCCGAAGGGCTGGTTGATGCGGTTGACGGGTTTTGCGAGGGCATCGCCTTTTCGCCCGCACAGATTGCGCGGCTGTTTGATGTGGCGGGCGAACTGGGCCTGCCGGTAAAGCTTCATGCCGAGCAACTTAGCCATTTGGGCGGGGCGGCACTGGCGGCGCGCTATGGTGCGCTTTCCGCCGACCATGTGGAATATTGCACCACGGATGATGCGCGCGCGCTGGCGGCTTCGGGCACGGTGGCCGTGCTGCTGCCCGGCGCATTCTACACCTTGCGCGAAACACAAATGCCGCCGGTTGCGGCCTTCCGGTCGCAGGGTGTGGCGATGGCGCTGGCGACAGACTGGAACCCCGGCTCATCTCCGCTCGGCTCGCTTTTGCTGGTGGTGAATATGGGCTGCACGTTGTTCGGCTTAACGCCGGAGGAGGCGCTGGCAGGCGTTACACGGGTGGCCGCGCGCGCGCTTGGGCTGGCCGACAGGGGGCAGATTGCGCCCGGTTTGCGGGCCGATCTGGCGGTGTGGGATGTGGCCGAGCCTGCCGAACTTGCCTACCGGATTGGCACAAACAGCCTGCATAAACGCATTTATGGCGGTGTTTTATGAGCGTTGAAGCGCATTTTGGCGACAGCCCGCTGGTGCTGGGCCTGCCCCATACCGGCACCCATGTGCCGCCCGATATCGCCGCGCGGCTGAACGCAAGGGGGCAGGCGCTGGCCGATACCGACTGGCATATCCACCAGCTTTACGATGGGCTGGCGGAAGGTGCATCGAGCGTGCGCGCGAGCTTCCATCGCTATGTGATCGATGCCAACCGCGACCCGGGCGGGCAAAGCCTTTACCCCGGCCAGAACACGACCGGCCTGTGCCCGACCACCGATTTTGACGGGCTGCCGATTTACCGTGAGGGCGCGGGGCCGACGGCGGAGGAGGTGGCGGCGCGGGCGCAAAAATTCCACGCGCCCTATCATGCGGCTATGGCCGAGGCGCTGGCGCGCGCCAAGGCGCGGCACGGCTTTGCGGTGCTGTATGATTGCCATTCAATCCGCAGCGAAATTCCGTTCTTGTTTGCGGGCGTGTTGCCCGATTTCAACATCGGCACCAACCTTGGCACCACCTGCGCGGCAAGCATCGAAGCCGGTGTGCTGGCGCGCTGCAAGGCCACGGGCCGAAGCCATGTGCTGAATGGCCGCTTCAAGGGTGGCTGGACAACGCGGCATTATGGCCAGCCGCAAGCGGGCATCCACGCCATTCAGATGGAGCTGGCGCAAAGCACCTATCTGGCCGCCGAGGCCCCGCCCTGGACCTATGATGCCGCCCGCGCCACGCGGCTGCGCGCCCAACTTTCCGATATTCTGACCTTCCTTTCGCAATGGAGACCGCAATGAGCGACCCGCGCAAGAACACCCGCGATATTTTTCCGCCGACCGGCACCGAGATTTCGGCCAAAAGCTGGCTGACCGAGGCACCCTTGCGGATGCTGATGAACAACCTGCACCCCGATGTGGCCGAAAACCCGCATGAACTGGTGGTCTATGGCGGCATTGGTCGGGCGGCGCGGACATGGAAGGACTTTGATCTGATCTGCGACAGTCTGCGGGATCTGGAGGCGGATGAAACGCTGGTGGTGCAATCGGGCAAACCCGTGGCGATTGTGCGCACGCATCCCGATGCGCCGCGCGTGCTGATCGCAAACTCGAACCTCGTGCCGCATTGGGCGACCTGGGACCATTTCAACGCGCTCGATAAAAAGGGCCTGATGATGTATGGCCAGATGACGGCGGGAAGCTGGATTTACATCGGCACGCAGGGGATTGTGCAGGGCACCTATGAAACCTTTGCCGAGGCCGGACGGCAGCATTACGGCGGCGATTTGTCGGGCCGCTGGGTGCTGACGGCGGGGCTGGGCGGCATGGGCGGCGCGCAGCCGCTGGCGGCGGTGTTTGCGGGCGCGTGTTGCCTGGCGGTGGAGTGCAACCCCGACAGCATCGACTTTCGGCTGCGCACGAAATATGTCGATGAGAAGACCAACAGCCTGGATGAGGCTTTGGCGATGATCGCGGCCTGGACAGCGGCGGGCGAGGCGAAATCGGTCGCGCTTCTGGGCAATGCGGCGGATGTATTTCCGGAGCTATACAAGCGCGGCGTGCGCCCCGACATCGTGACCGACCAGACCAGCGCGCATGACCCTGTGAACGGCTATCTGCCGCAGGGCTGGAGCATGGCCGAATGGAAGGACAAGCGCGAGAGCGACCCGAAAGCGGTGGAACGCGCGGCGCGGGCCAGCATGAAAACCCATGTCGCGGCGATGGTCGATTTCCACAGAGCAGGCGTGCCGACGGTTGATTATGGCAACAATATCAGGCAGATGGCGCTGGAGGAGGGGCTAAAGGATGCCTTTGCCTTCCCCGGTTTCGTGCCCGCCTATATTCGCCCGCTGTTTTGCAAGGGCATTGGCCCGTTCCGCTGGGTGGCGCTGTCGGGCGACCCGGAAGACATTGCCAGGACCGATGCGAAAATGAAGGAACTGTTCCCCGAGAACACGCATTTGCACAACTGGCTGGACATGGCGGGCGCGCGGATTGCATTCCAAGGCCTGCCCGCGCGGATTTGCTGGATCGGGCTTGGCGACAGGCACAAGGCGGGGCTGGCGTTTAACGAAATGGTGGCCAGCGGGGAGCTTAAAGCGCCGATTGTGATCGGGCGCGACCATCTGGATTCTGGCTCGGTCGCCAGCCCGAACCGTGAAACGGAAGCGATGCGCGATGGCTCGGACGCGGTATCGGACTGGCCGTTATTGAATGCGCTGGTCAATACCGCAAGCGGGGCGACATGGGTAAGCCTGCACCACGGCGGCGGGGTTGGCATGGGGTTTTCGCAACATGCCGGGGTGGTGATCGTGGCCGATGGCACGCCGGAAGCCGCCAAACGGCTGGAACGGGTGCTGTGGAACGACCCGGCCTCGGGCGTGTGGCGCCATGCCGATGCGGGCTATGAGGTGGCGCTGGATTGCGCGCGGGTGAACAAGCTGCGCCTGCCCGGTATTCTGGGGGGCTGATTTTGGGGCTGGCAGGGGCGCGCGGCCTATGGTGAATTGAGCGCAAATTCATCGGGGAGTCGCGCGCCATGCCAGCCAATCAGCCAAGCCGGCAAAACTATGATGTGGTCATTATCGGTGGCGGCATCATGGGCGCCTCGACCGCGTGGTTTTTGACCGATACCCCCGATTTTGACGGCACGGTGCTGGTGGTGGAGCGCGACCCGAGCTATGCCACCGCCTCGACCACGCACACGAATTCCTGTATGCGCCAGCAGTTTTCCGACCCGCTGAATGTGCAGATCTCGCAATTTGCCGCCGCCTTCATCAAGGATTTGCGCACCAATATGGGGGGCGATGAACGCGTGCCGAACCTGAGCGTGCAGAATTTCGGTTATTTGTATCTGGCGGACAATGAAGGCTTTGCCGACGTGCTGCGCGCCAACCAGAAGGTGCAGCTTGCAGCGGGGGCGCAAACGCAGTTGCTGGATGCAAGCGCGCTGAAGGCGGCCTATCCGTTCTACCAGCTCGATGACATCATCCTTGGCTCTATCAACCGCAAGGATGAGGGGTTTTTTGATGGCAGCACGCTGTTTGACTGGTGGCGGCGGCAATCGCGCGAGCGTGGGGTGGAGTATGTGCGCGGCGAGGTCGTGGCGGTGAACCGTGATGCAGGCGGGCAGCGCGTGGCCTCGGTTACATTGGGTGACGGCACGGTTCTGGGCTGCGGGCAGGTGGTGAATGCCGCCGGGCCACGGGCAGCACTTGTGGCAAAAATGGCGGGGCTAAGCGTGCCGGTCGAGCCGCGCAAACGCTTCACATGGGTGTTCAAGGCCGAAAACCCGCTCGACCAGCCCCTGCCGCTGACGATTGACCCGTCGGGTGTGCATTTTCGTGAAAACGGCGGCGGAACCTATATGGCGGGCGGGCATGGCGATGTGGACCCGGCGGTGGATTTTGACGATTTCGCAATGGATTTCAACCTGTGGGAAAGCCATGTCTGGCCGGTCATCGCCACGCGCATCCCCCAGTTTGAAGCGATCAAGGTGCAAAGCGAATGGGCGGGGCATTATGCCTATAACACCTTCGATCAGAACGCGATTGTCGGCCCACATCCGGAACTGCCGAACTTCATCTTCCTGAACGGGTTTTCCGGCCACGGCTTGCAGCAATCGGCGGCTATGGGGCGCGGCACGGCGGAATGGCTGACCTATGGCGCCTTTCGCAGCCTTGATTTGAGCCCGCTGCGCTATGAGCGGATTCTGCGCGGCCAGCCGCTTTGGGAACGCGCGGTGATCTAGCAACGCCCTAGCCGGGCAGGGGGCGCTGGCCTATAGTTGCACCCGGCCCGCGCCAAGCCCGCGGTGCTGAAATGATTTGCAGCAAAGGCCGCGCCATGAAGTTCAACCTTGCCTTCTACCTGATGCAGTTGCGCAAGCGGCTTTGGGTGAAACCGCTGATCTATTGCCTGCTGGCGGTGCTGGCCTCGCTGCTGGCAATGGCGGCGGATTTCGCGGTGTTTGGCAGGTATCTGCCCGATATCTCGCCCGACACGATTGAAACGCTGCTGAAAATCATCTCATCCTCCATGCTGGCCGTGGCCACTTTCGCGGTCGGCTCGATGATTGCCAGCTATGCCTCGGCCAGCGATGCGGCCACGCCGCGCGCCTTTGCGCTGGTGCTGGCCGATGATGTGTCACAAACCGCGCTGTCCAGCTTTATCGGCGCCTTCATCTTCAGCATCGTATCGATCGTGACGCTGAAAACCGGGCTTTACGAGCGTGGCGGCCTGTTCGTGTTGTTCGTGCTGACATTGGCGATTTTCGGCTGGGTCGTGCTGACCTTCGTGCGTTGGGTCGACAATATCGCGCGGCTCGGGCGGCTGGGCACGGCGATTGACAAGGCCGAGGCGGCGGCGCGCAACAGTATGGAGCAGCGCCGCAAGAACCCCTGGCTTGGCGGCGTGGCGAAAACCGGGGCAAATGCACTGGAGGGCGCGGCGGTATACAGCCCGAATATCGGCTATGTGCAGCATATCGACATGCAGGGGCTGCAAAGCCTTGCCGATGAGCATGACTTACACATGATGGTTGAAACCCTGCCCGGCACCTTTGTGGCACCGGGCCGTGCCGTGGTGCTGCTGGGTGAGGGGCAAAAGGTTGATGAGGAGCTTGCCGCGCGGATTGCCCGCAAATTCGTGATCGGCGATGACCGGACATTCGAGGAAGATCCGCGTTTCGGGCTGATCGTGCTTTCGGAAATTGCGGCGCGCGCGCTGTCGCCTGCTGTAAACGATGCCGGCACGGCGATTGTGATCATCGGGCGTTTCGTGCGGCTGTTCGCCGGCTGGGCCAAGGCTTTGGACGATGCGCTGCCCGAGGCGCGCCATGACCGGATTATCGTGCCGGCGCTGGATTTGGGCGAGATGTTCGACGATGCGTTTACCGTGCTGGCGCGCGACGGGGCGGGCAATGTGGAAGCCGGGATCAGGCTGCAAAAAGCCTTCGTCTCACTGTCTGCCCTTGGTCAGGCCGACTATATAGAACAGGCCCGCCGCCATGCCAGACTGGCGCTGGGGCGGGCCGAGACGGCGCTGACGCTTCCCGAAGACACGGAGCGGCTGCGCCGGATTGCGGGGCTGCTGGAGCCTTAGATGATTGCGTGGCGCATTCGGGCCGAGACCCATTCGCTGACCACGACGGTGGACAGGATCAGCAGCAGGATGAGCGAGACCTGGCTCCAGGCCAGCGTGTTGAGCGAGGCTTGCAGCTTGAGGCCGATGCCGCCCGCGCCAACCAGCCCCAGAATGGTGCTTTCGCGGATATTGATATCCCAGCGGAACACCGAAATGCCCCAGAAGGCCGGCATGATCTGCGGCACGATGCCATAGGTCAGCACCTGTGGTCCGCTGGCGCCCGTGGCGGTGATCGCCTCGATCTGCTTGGCGTCGGTTTCCTCGATCGCCTCGTAAAGCAGCTTGCCGACAAAACCGATGGAGCGCAGCGCGATGGCCACGATCCCGGCCAGCAGGCCCGGCCCGATGATCGCCACCAGGAGCAGCGCCCAGATCAGCGAGTTGATCGAGCGCGAGGCGACGATGATGAACAGCGCGACGGGCCGCAAGATGCGCACCGAGGGCGAAGTGTTGCGCGCCGCCATGAAGGCCACCGGCACGGCCATGATCACACCGCCGATCGTGCCCAGAGTGGCAATGTTGATCGTATCCCAGAGCGGCATCCACAGCTCGGGCATATAGGCCCAGCGCGGCGGAAACATGCGGCCACCGATATCGGCGGCCTGTGTGGGGGCGTCCAGCACGAAGAACCAGATGGTCTTTTCGGTCATCAACTGCCAGCACCAGACAAAGAGCGCCACGAGCGCCAGCCAGCCGCCCCAAAGCAGCAGACGGCCGCGCGGGGTGCGATAGGTCCAGACCTGTTTGTAACTGGTAATCTCACTCATTGCAGGAACTTTCGCAGATAGCCGGAGCTGTATTCGGCAACGAAAACAATGCCGATGATGATGAGCAGGATCGCGCCGGCACTGTCATATTCATACCGGTCGATCGCGGTGTTGAGCGTGGCGCCAATGCCGCCAGCCCCGACAATGCCAATGACCGCGCTTTCGCGGAAATTGATGTCGAGCCGGTAAAGCGACAGGCCGATCAGCCGCGGCGAAACCTGCGGCTGCACCGCATAGGTGACGACCTGCCACCATGAGGCCCCCGTGGCGCGGATGGCTTCGGCCTGCCCCTCGTCGATTTCCTCGATATCATCGGCCAGCAGTTTGGCGATAAAGCCGATCGTGGCGAAGGTGAGGGTCAGGAAGCCCGCGAAGGGGCCAAAGCCGAACATCGCCACGAAGAAGATGGCGATGATCACCTCTTGCAGCGCGCGGCTGACGGCGATGATCGAACGGCAGATATAGTAAATCCAGCGCGGGGCAAGGTTGCGCGCCGCCCCGATGCCGATGGGGATGGAGATGGCCACGCCGATGACGGTGGAGGTCAGCGACATGGTGAGGCTTTCGATCAGCCCCTGGCTGATATCGCGCCAGCGGCTGGCAAAATCGGGCTGCAAGAAGCCAAGGATGAAGCGCTGGCCGCGTTCCAGCCCTTCGTAAACGCGGGTCCAGTTCACCTCGACCGTGTCAATTGCCAGAATGAGATAGACGACGATCAGGATCTGGATGCCGATACGCCAGCGCCGGTCCTTGATTAACTGTGGCGGGCGTTTCCAGGTGGTCGGATAGTCCGACAGGTTCATGCCGGGCGCGCTCATAGGCTAAGCACCGCCATGCGGGCCTTGGCATCGGCTTCGGCCTCGGCCTGTTCCTGATCGCCCTGGCGCATGGCATTCCAGTCTTCCTCGCCGTAGATCGTGGTCAGCGCGTTCTGGGTCAGCTCATCGGGGGTGCCTTCAAACACCACGCGGCCAGCGCGCAGCCCGACAATGCGCTGCATGAACTGCTGGGCCAGCGGCACATCGTGGATGTTCACAATGGCGGGCAGGTTGGTTTCCTGGCAGATTTCGGTGAGCAGGCGCATGATCTGGCGGCTGGTTTTCGGATCGAGGCTGGCTGTCGGCTCGTCCACCAGCAGCAATTCGGGGTTTTGGGCCAAGGCACGCGCAATGCCAACACGCTGGCGCTGGCCGCCGGATAACGCGTCGGCGCGCTTGCTGGCATGTTCCAGCAGGCCGACACGGTCGAGCAGTTGATAGGCGCGCTGGATGTCGGATTTGGGGAATTTGCGCAGATAGCTGCGCCAGAAGGGCACATAGCCCAGACGGCCCGACAGCACGTTTTCCATAACGGTCAGGCGTTCGACCAGGGCATATTCCTGAAAGATCATGCCGATGCGGCGGCGCTGGCGGCGCAGCTCGCGCTTGCCAAGGCCGACAAGGTTCACATCGCCCAGCACGACCTTGCCCTTGGTCGGCTCGACCAGGCGGTTGATGCAGCGGATGAGCGTGGATTTGCCTGCGCCTGATGGGCCGATCAGCCCCAGAATCTGGCCTTTGGGAACCACAAGCGACACATCGGACAATGCGGTGTCATCTGTCTTATAGGTCTTGGACAGACCTTCAAGCGTGAGCATAATCGATCAAACCTTCTTCAAAGCGTCACGGGCGGCAAGCTGCCGCCCGCAATCATGGCCGCAATTGCGGGTTCAGTTACACGCGTAGACGACGCCCGAAGCCTCGTCGATGGTGCGGATCACGGCCCAGTTATCCTTGAATGTGATCGGGATAAACTGCGATTCGCCATTGCCGGAAAATTCTTCGGCCAGCGCGGTGCCTTCCCAGTCATAGCTGAAAAACGCTTCCTGAATGGCGGTTTGCAGCTCCGGTGTCAGGTTATAGGCAGTGCCATAGCCCGTGGTGGGGAAGGTTTGCGAGGTGTAGATGGTGACGATCTGATCGGCGGTGACAACGTCACGCTCCAACATGCGGCGCAGCACCGAATTGGCGATGGCGGCGGCAGGATAGTCTTTATTGGCAACGCCGATGATCGAATTGTCATGCGCGCCAGAAAAGACCGGCTCGAAATCGGTGCCGGCAACCATGCCGAATTCGGCCGACAGAATGGCCGAGGGCGCCTTGAAGCCGGAATTCGATGTTTCGGCGGTAAAGGCCATCTGGCCACCGCGGATATCTTCAACCGTTTCGATGCCCGAACCGGGATAGGTGATGATCTCCATTTCATAGCCGAACGAGCCGTCATCGGCGGCCATCATCGCAAAGGGGCGGAAGCCGGCGCAGGCCACGGCCAGCGGGTTGGACCCGGTGTTGAACCCGGCAATATGCAGACGGCCGGCGCGCATGGCCTCGATTTGCGCCGCGTTCGACTGAACGGGGAAGAACTGCACATCCTTGCCCGTGGCCTGGGACAGATGCTCGAGGAACCCGGCCCAGACTTCGGCATAAACGGCAGGGTCTTCGACCGGGGTATAGGCAAAGATCAGCGTGTCGGGGTCGATCTGGTCGGCCGGATCGGTGGGAATGTCGGCAATCAGGTCGCCATCGGCATCGGTGAACCGGTCATCAAGCCGAAATTGGGCATTGGCGGGCAGGGCAATGGCCAGGGCCGCGATTGCTGGGATGAGCGTGAAATTCTTCATTGTTTCCTCTGGGTTTCAGTTTGCATCTCGGGTTCTTTACGGCGTTACGGTGACACAAATACGACAGCAAGTATACATTACATGCAAGCCCTTTGACAGCAGACTTGCAGATTGCAACATAGCTAGAGCAGCAACAAAATATGACCGATGCGCTGCAAAACAGGTTTGGCTGCCGCCGGAGGCAGAAGAAATGATAGACGTATGTCAAAAAATGATTGACGTATGGCATTCTGGCGCACATGCTGTTGGTCAAGAGATTCGGCACCGCGGGATTGGCCGTGGGATAGAACGCGGCTGCCGGGTTGGGGGGAAGATGAAAACGCCAACATTGTCGGATGTTGCCCGCGCTGCGGGTGTAAGCTATGCGACCGCCGACCGGGTGGTGAATGCGCGCGGCGGCGTTGCGCAGAAATCGGTTGAAAAGGTGCAAAAGGCCGTGGCGGCGCTTGGCTATGTGCGCAATGTCGCGGCGGCGAACCTGTCCACCCAGCGGGTATACCGCTTCGCCTTCGTCATTCCGACGGAAAGCAATTCCTTCTTTCGCCATATCCATGCACTGCTGGCCCAGCGTGACCTTGCGGGCCGCGATCTGCGCCAGACGATCGATATTGTCGGGGTCGAGGCCTTTGAGGCGGCGGCGCTGGAGGGCGCGCTGAAAAATCTGGCCGGTGCGGGCTATGACGGCGTGGCGGTTGTGGGGATCGAAAGCCCCGGCGTGGCCGCGCAACTGGCCGCCTTGCAAGGGCAGGGCGCTGCCGTGTTCAGCTTTATCTCTGATCTGAATGCCAGCGAGCGGATGGGCTATGTCGGCATTGACAACACAATGGCCGGGCGCACGGCGGCGCGTATGGTGGGCATGGCGCATAATGGCGGGGCGGGCGCGGTGCAGCCGATTGTCGGCTCGCTCAGCCTGCGCGACCACCAGGAACGTTTGGCGGGTTTCCGGGCCGTGCTGGAAGCAGATTTTCCGCAGATCGCGCTGCGCGCTGAAATCATTGGCCGCGACCGAAATGACATTGTTGAGGACAGGCTGGAGCAGGCCTTGCGCGCCGCGCCGGACATCAGCGCGGTTTACAATATCGGCGGGGGCAGCAGCGGCATTGCGCGGCTGTTTGCCCGCCGCCCCACGCGCCCCTTCTGCGTGGTGCATGACCTGATGCCGCATACCCGCACAGCCCTGAAGGACGGGCTGGTTGATGTGGTCATCGACCAGCGCCCCGAGGATGAGATCGACCGCGCCATCGAGCTGATGCGCGCCGCCGCCAACCGGCTGCCGCTGGCAAGCTGCCTTCCCATAACGCTGGCCATTTATGTGCGCGACAATCTGCCTCCCGAGGCCAGCCAAAGTTTTACCGATATCAGGAGCCTGACAGAATGACCCAGTTTTTTGGCGATATTGCGCCGCTGAACTATGACCCGCAAAGCGACGGGTTGGCCTTTCGCCATTACAACCCCGATGCGATGGTGGCCGGCAAGCGGATGGAGGACCATTTGCGCTTTGCCGTGGCCTATTGGCACAGCTTTGCATGGCCCGGCGGCGACCCGTTCGGCGGGCAGACATTCGCGCGGCCCTGGATGGATGACACGATGGCGGGCGCGCGGCTGAAGGCCGATGTGGCCTTTGAAATGTTCGAATTGCTGAACGCGCCCTATTTCTGCTTTCATGATGCCGATATCCGCCCCGAGGGTGCGAGCTTTGCTGAAAGCCGCCGCAATTTCGAAGAGATCATCGACATTTTCGAAGCCAAGATGGCGACCAGCAAGACCAGGCTGCTTTGGGGCACGGCGAACCTGTTTTCCAACCGCCGCTTCATGTCGGGCGCGGCGACGAACCCCGACCCGGATATTTACGCCTGGTCGGCGGCAACGGTGAAGCTGTGCCTGGATGCCACCCATCGTTTGGGCGGCGAGAATTATGTGCTGTGGGGCGGGCGCGAGGGCTATGAAACCCTGCTCAACACCGACCTGAGCCAAGAGTTGGACCATATGGGCCGCTTTCTGGCCAAGGTCGTCGATTACAAGCACAAGATCGGCTTCAAGGGTGCGATTCTGGTCGAGCCGAAGCCGCAGGAACCCACCAAGCACCAGTATGATTACGACGTGGCCACGGTTTACGGGAACCTCAAGCGTTTCGGGCTGGAGGGCGAAGTGCAGATGAATATCGAGCAGGGACATGCGATTCTGGCGGGGCATTCGTTTGAGCATGAGATTGCGATGGCGGCTTCGCTTGGCATTTTCGGCTCGATCGACATGAACCGGAATGATTACCAGTCGGGCTGGGATACCGACCAGTTCCCCAATAATGTGCCGGAAGTGGCGCTGGCCTATTACGAAATTCTGAAAGCCGGGGGCTTTACCACCGGCGGCACGAATTTCGATGCCAAGCTGCGCCGCCAGTCGCTTGACCCGGTGGACCTGATCGCCGCCCATGCGGGGGCTATGGATGTATGCGCGCGCGGGCTGAAGGCCGCCGCCGCCATGCTTGAAGATGGCAGCCTGGAAGCCGCCCGCGCCGAACGCTATGCCGGTTGGCAGACCCCCGCCGCCAAGGCGATGCTCGATGCCGATCTGGCGACGATCGCCGCGCGGGTGGAAGCCGAGGGGCTGGACCCGCAGCCGGTTTCGGGCCGTCAGGAAATACTCGAAAACATCGTGAACCGCTTCGTCTAGGCGAAGGTGAAAGGGAGACAGATATGAAAACCATCAAGGGTCCGGCGCTGTTCTTGGCGCAGTTTGCAGGCGATGACGCCCCGTTCAACACTTGGGATGGCATCACCAAATGGGCGGCCGATTGTGGCTATAAGGGCGTGCAGGTGCCAAGCTGGGATGCGCGCTTCATCGACCTTGCCCGCGCCGCCGAAAGCAAGGATTACTGCGACACGTTCAAGGGGCAGGCGGCTGAAAACGGCATTGAGGTGACCGAGCTTTCCACCCATTTGCAGGGCCAGCTTGTGGCCGTTCACCCCGCCTATGACGCGGCTTTTGACGGGTTTGCAGCGCCGGAAGTGCGTGGCAACCCCGCAGCACGGCAGGTTTGGGCGGTTGATCAGGTGAAAAAGGCCATCACTGCCAGCCGCAATCTGGGCATTTCGGCCCATGCCACGTTTTCGGGTGCTTTGGCCTGGCCCTATGTCTATCCGTGGCCGCAGCGCCCGGCAGGGCTGGTGGAAACCGCCTTTGACGAATTGGCCGCCCGCTGGCGCCCGATTCTGGACCATGCCGAGGAAAACGGTGTGGATGTCTGCTATGAAATCCACCCCGGCGAAGACCTGCATGACGGTGTGACCTTTGAGATGTTTCTGGAGCGTGTGGGCAACCATGCGCGCTGCAACATGCTGTATGACCCGTCGCATTATGTGCTGCAATGCCTTGATTATATTGACAATATCGACATCTACAAAGACCGGATCAAAATGTTCCATGTCAAGGATGCCGAGTTCAACCCGACAGGGCGGCAGGGCGTTTATGGCGGCTTTCAGTCATGGGTCAACCGCGCCGGGCGCTTCCGCAGCCTGGGCGACGGGCAGGTCGATTTCGGGGCGATCTTCTCGAAAATGGCCGCCAATGGCTTTGACGGCTGGGCCGTTGTCGAATGGGAATGCGCCATCAAACACCCCGAGGACGGGGCGCGCGAAGGGGCGCGGTTTGTGGCCGATCACATCATCCGCGTGACCGAACGCGCCTTTGACGATTTCGCCGATGGTGGAACGGATGAGGCGGCCAACCGCAAAATGCTGGGGATATGACCATGACAAAAATTCGTTTGGGCATGGTTGGCGGCGGGAATGACGCCTTTATCGGCGGCGTTCACCGCATTGCCAGCCGCATTGATGGGCGGTTCGAACTGGTGGCCGGTGCGCTGTCTTCCACCCCCGAAAAATCGCGCGCCAGCGGGGCGGCTTTGGGGTTGGATGCGGCGCGCTGCTATGGGGACTTTACCGAAATGGCGGCAGCCGAGGCGGCGCGCGAGGATGGGATCGAGGCAGTGGCCATCGTCACCCCCAACCACATGCACTACCCGGCCGCCAAGGCGTTTTTGGACGTGGGAATCCATGTGATTTGCGACAAGCCGCTGACCGCAACGCCGGATGATGCCGCCGCGATGGCCAAGGCCGTGGCGGCAAGCGATGCGCTGTTCGTGTTGACGCATAATTACACGGGCTATCCGATGGTGCGCCAGGCCCGCGCGATGGTGGCGGCCGGCGAGATCGGCAAGGTGCGGCTCGTGCAGGCCGAATATCCGCAAGACTGGCTGACCGATGCGATCGAGGCCGAGGGCCAGAAACAGGCCGCATGGCGGGTGGACCCGGCGCGTTCGGGCGCCGGTGGCTCGATTGGTGATATCGGCACCCATGCCTATAACCTTGCCTGCTTTGTATCGGGCTTGAAAGGCGTGGAACTGGCCGCCGATTTGCACAGTTTCGGTGCCGGGCGGCAGTTGGATGACAACGCCCATATCATGCTGCGCTATGAAGGTGGCGCGCGGGGAATGCTGTGGTCGAGCCAGGTGGCGCCGGGCAATGAAAACGGTTTGCGCCTGCGCATCTATGGCGACAAGGGCGGGCTGGAATGGGCCCAGGAAGACCCGAACTATCTGTGGTTCACCCCGCATGGCGAGGCCAAGCGCCTGATCCGCCGCAACGGTGCCGGTGCGATGGATGCGGCCAATGCCGTGTCGCGCATACCATCCGGCCACCCCGAAGGGTATCTGGAAGGCTTCGCCAATATCTATACCGCCGCCGCCGAAGCCATTCGCGCCGTGCAAAGCGGGGCAAGCCGCGCCGATGCAATGGGCCTGCTGCCCGGTATTGATGACGGGTTGGCGGGCATGGCCTTTATTGCCGCCTGCGTCGCCTCCAACCGCAAAAACGCCGCCTGGGTTGCACTATGAGCGCGCGGCCCAGACTTGCCCTGAAAGATATCCGGCGCAGCTTTGGGCCGATCGAGGTGCTGCATGGCGTGGGGCTTGAGCTTTACGCGGGCGAGGTTCATGCGCTGATTGGCGAGAACGGTGCCGGTAAATCGACCACCATGAAGATTTTGGCAGGCTACCAGCCGCCGACCAGCGGCGAGGTGCTGCTCGATGGTGCGCCGGTGGCCTTCAAATCGCTTCATGATGGCGAGGAGGCCGGGATCGTGATGATCCACCAGGAGTTCAACCTTGCCGAGCAGTTGACGGTGGAGCAGAACATCTTTCTGGGCCGCGAAATTCGCCGCGGGCTATTGGCCGACCGGGCAGAGATGCGCCGCCAGGCCAGGGAATATCTGGCAATGGTGCGCTGCGAGGTTGATCCGGCAACGCCTGTTTCGCGCCTGTCGAACTCTGACAAGCAGATGGTGGAAATCGCCAAGGCGCTGTCGCGCAAGGCCAGGGTGCTGGTGATGGACGAGCCAACCGCCGTGCTGACCAATGCCGAAGCCGCGATATTGTTCGAACAGGTCAGCCGGTTGCGCGATGCGGGCACGGCGATTTTGTTCACATCGCACAAGCTGGACGAGGTGAGCCTGCTGGCGGACCGTGTGACCGTGATGCGCGATGGTGCGGTTGTGCATTGCGGGCCGGCGCGTGAGCTGAGCGAAGATGACATGGCCACGAAAATGGTGGGGCGCGATGTGTCGGACCTGTTCCCAGAGAAGCCCGAAGCCGTGGCGGAGGGCGAGGTTGTGCTGCGCGTGCAGGGGCTGAGCGTGCCGCGCTTTGCCCATGACATAGCGTTCGAGCTGAAGCGCGGCGAAATTCTGGGCATTGCCGGGCTGATCGGCGCGGGCCGGACCGAGGCGATGGAAGGGCTGTGCGGGCTGCGCGCGGCCAGCATCGATTCGCTCGAAATTCTTGGCAAGCCCGTGAAAATGCGCAGCCCCGCAGATGCCTTGCGCCACGGTCTGTGCTACCTCACCGAAGACCGCAAGCTGAAAGGGTTGCTGCTGGATTGGGGGATGCGCCCGAACCTGACCTTGCAGACTTTGGCCGAAAAATTTGGCCCCGTTTTCACCAAAACCGCCGATGAGGATGTGGCGCTGACCAGCGCCATTGCCGAGTTTGACATTCGCGCCGGGGCGCGCAGCGTGAAGGTTGGCAACCTGTCGGGCGGCAACCAGCAAAAGCTGCTTCTGGCCAAAACCATGCTGGCCGATCCGAAGATTCTGGTGATCGACGAGCCGACGCGCGGCATCGACATCGGCACCAAGCAGCAGATTTACGCCTTTCTGCGCGCGCTTGCCGCCAAGGGCCATGCGATCATCATGATCAGCTCGGAAATGCAGGAATCAATCGGCCTTGCCGACCGTGTGCTGGTGCTGCGCCAGGGCCGGCTTGCGGGCGCGCTTTCAGGCGAAAACATAACCGAAGACGCAATTGTGAAGCTGGCTATGGGTGTCGGGGCAAAGCCCCTGACGCGCGCCGCAACAGCAGAAAACAACCCGATGGGAGCGATTTAAGATGTCGACAGTCAACGAAACCACTGGCGGCGGGAAGCTGTCGCGCCTCCCCTCGATGACCGTGCTTGGCCCCATTCTGGCGTTGGTGCTGCTTGTCATCGCGGGTGCGCTGATCAACGCCAACTTCCTGAGCGCGGGCAATATTACCAATGTGCTGGCGCGCTCGGCCTTTATTGGCATCATCGCGGTGGGCATGACCTTTGTGATTACCGCAGGCGGGCTGGACCTGTCGGTCGGCTCGATGGCGGCCTTCATTGCCGGGCTGATGATTCTGGTGATGAACGCCGCCCTGCCAAGCATGGGCATTGGCATTCCCATCGTGCTGCTGGGCATGGTCGTGGCGATCTTTGCGGGCATTCTGGCGGGGCTGCTCAACGGGTTCATGATAACCACGTTGCGCATTGAAGCCTTTATCGTAACGCTGGGCACGATGGGGATTTACCGCAGCCTTGTTACATGGCTGGCCAATGGCGGCACGCTGTCGCTGGATTTCGAGCTGCGCACCTTTTACCGCCCGGTCTATTTCGACGGGATTTTCGGCATTGCATGGCCGATCATCGTGTTCGCCATTGTGGTGATCTTGGGTGAAATCCTGATGAGCCGCACGGTGTTTGGCCGCCATTGCGCCGCCACCGGCAGCAATGAAGATGTGGCGCATTATTCCAACGTAAACGTCAGGCGCACACGGCTTTTGACCTATGCCATGCTGGGGCTTTTGGTTGGCGTGGCCACCATCATGTATGTGCCGCGGCTCGGCTCGGCCTCATCCTCGACAGGAGTGTTGTGGGAGCTGGAGGCGATTGCCGCGGTGATTATCGGCGGCACGGTGCTGAAGGGCGGGTTTGGCCGCGTCTGGGGCACGGTGCTTGGGGTGCTTATCCTTGGCCTGATCGAGAACATTCTGAACCTGACCGACTTTGTATCGCCCTATCTGAACGGCGCGATTCAGGGGGTCATCATCATTCTCGCTGTGATTTTGCAGCGCGAACGCAAAACGTCCTGAGGAGAGGGCGTTTCAACCACTGGAGGAGAAAAGCGTTGAATATATTCACAAAATCTGCAATCGCCGCATCGACAATGGTCACATTGGCCATGCCGGCTGTGGCGCAGGAATTTACGGTTGGCGTGTCCATTCCGGCAGCAACCCACGGCTGGGCGGGGGGCATGAACTTCTTTGCTCAGGAAACCGTGGCCCGTCTGGAAGCCACCTATCCGAATGTTGACCTTGTTCTGGCAACCGCTTCGGACCCGGCCGAGCAGGTCGCCGATATCGAGGATATGGTGGCCACGCGCGGCATTGACGCGCTGGTCGTTCTGCCCTTTGAATCTGAGCCGCTGACCGGCCCTGTGCAGGCCGTTGGCAATTCCGGTGTCTGGATCACGGTTGTTGACCGTGGCCTTTCGGTTGAGGGCATCGAAGACCTTTATGTTGCTGGCGACAATGAGGGCTTTGGCCGTGTATCGGGCGAATTCATGGTTGGCGCCATGCCCGAGGGTGGCAATATCGTCGTGCTGCGCGGCATTCCCACAACCATCGACAATATGCGCGTTGACGGGTTCAATGCCGCAATCGAAGGTTCGGGCATCAACGTTCTGGCAATGGAACATGGCAACTGGAACCGCGATGACAGCTTCACCGTGATGCAGGACTTCCTGTCGCGCTACCCTGAGATCGACGCGGTCTGGGCCTCGGATGACGATATGGCCATCGGTGTTCTGGCGGCGATTGAAGCGGCGGGCCGTGACGACATCCAGTTCGTTCTGGGCGGGGCCGGCATGAAAGAGATGATCGCCCGCACCCGCGATGGCGATGCGATGATCCCTGCCAACGTCACCTATCCGCCCGCGATGATTGCCACGGCAATTGAAATGACGGTTGTGGGCCTGGTCTCGAATGCGCCGGTTTCGGGCACGTTTACCATTGGCTCGGTTCTGGTCACGCCGGAAAACGCCGCACAATACTACTATCCTGACAGCCCGTTCTGATCTGGGCTGACATGCCGCGCCGCCCGAAGCAATTCGGGCGGCGTTTGTGTGCCTAGCGCCAGGCGCCAGTGAGCAGGTTGCGGGTGACCTGTTCGACCGGGGCATCGCGGCGGATCAGCCCGGCCACCCATTCGCAGGTGCCTGCATTGAAGACCGCGCCGCGCCCGCGCCGATAATGCGCCATCATGCCGTTGCCGCGCGCCACGCGGGCAAGGGTTTCAGGTGACGTTTCGCCATGCACGACCTCGGCAACCTCGCGCAGGTCATCCTGCCCGATGAAGGGGTCGGCATCATCCGGCCCGGTTGAATGGGCCAGCGTTGTGGCCGGGGCCATGCCGATAATGGTCAGCCGCCCGTGCAGCCCGGTGTTTTTCGCGGGCGATGGCAGGCCATCGGCCATTGTGTAGTCGAGCCCGTCGACCTCGTAGCCAAAGATCGTGGCATTCCGCCCCAGAACATCGCCATAGCCAAGCCCGGTGCCGGCCATTGCCCAATGCTGCGGGCGGTAGATGGTGAAGCCGCCGGCGCCATGCGCGGCGCACCGGCTCCAGCCCGCATAAACGCCGGCAGCACCTGTCAGCCCCATTGTGGCGGCGGCGGGGCGGCCAAGCGCGGGGCTGTCCCAATAGGTTGTGAGGCGGCGGCGGTTTGTGGTCGGGTCTTCGGCAGCGCGGCTTTTATAGCAGGTCTGGGTCAGCCCATCGGCGGATAGCCGCGTTTGCCAGAAGAAATTGCCCGCAAAGCGCGCAAGCTGGCCACCCGCATCGAGCCAGGCATCGAGATGGTCGCGCATCTCCCATGTCCAGTATTCATCATGGCCGACGATGGTGACACGCTCGTAACCCGCAAGCGCCTCGGCATCGCGGTGCAGGTCGTGCTGGGTGGTGTAGTCGAGCGTGATCCCCTCGGCCTCGGCCCAAAGCGCGAAGGGGCGCTCGAATGCCGCCCAGCCTGATGAGGCGTATTTCTTGGATATGCCGTTGGCGCGAGCAAATTCCATATGCGGATAGCGCGGGCGGGTCAGCGGCGGGCTGGCATGGGGAATGCGCGGGGCGCCATCGGGCCAGCGCACAAACCCCGTGGCCCAGGGGCGCAGCAGCGAAACATCGGCGGCAAAGTCGCGCCCGTCCGGCCCGCACAGCCCCTGGTAATGGTTCGAGCCGCCCCAATCGTTATAGGCGCACCAAGTGCCGGTGGTCAGCAGCATCAGCACATCGGCTTTGGGCTGGTGGGCGGCACGGCGCAGCACGAACATATGCTCGGAGGCATGGCCCGCAATGGTGAGCGCGACACGGTAAACGCCCGAGCGCCAGTTGGCGGGGATCTCCATCGCCCAGCGTTTGGGCCAGTTGCAACCCTGCTGCGAACAGGTGGCGGGGGTGGGGGCCATGCCGCCGGGAATGGTGCCGCTGAACACGGTTTCGGGCGCAAGGCCGTCGCGCATAATCGTCAGGCTGATCTCGGGTGAGGTGGCGATGGCGTGCAGTGCAAGCCGCTCGCCGGGGGCATAGCTGAGGCCGCCCGTATAGCCCCAGACTTGCGGGCGGGTTGGGTCGGCGCTGGCCATCTCATAATAATGGCCCATGACAGGCTCGCCGCTGTCATGGGGGCCTGCTACGAAGAAGCCGCGCAGGTCATTCATGGCCGAAAGCATCCTCCAGAAACTGCGCGCTGGCGGCAAGATATTGTGCCAGATTGCTGCGCCGTGTCACGCCGTGGCCCTCATCCGCAAACAGCAGCACCGTGTGGTTGATGCCCTTTTCCTGCATATCCTGCACCGCCACATGGGTGTTGGCGGGCCCGACATTGGTATCGGCCAGCCCATGCACCACCATCACCCGGCCTTTGATATTGTCAACAAAATTGCCGGGCGAGGCGTTGGCATATTTCTCGGGCAATTCTGCGGGGCTGCCGCCCATCATCTCTTCGGAATAGCTTTTGCCCCAGGGCATTTCGGTTTCGTTATAGTCGATATCGAGCTTATACATGCCGCACATGGGGATGGCGGCATTGACCAGATCGGCATGGCGGGTAATGGCATACCAGCTTGAAAACCCGCCATAGCTGTTGCCCGCCACGGCAATGCGCCCCGGCTGCGCCAGCCCCAGCGCGATAACTGCTTCGGTTCCCGCGCGGATATCGGCCTGCTCGCGCCCGCCCCAGCCATCTTCCTTTACGCGCTTGCGCCAGGCCATGCCGCGCCCGGTAGAGCCACGGTAATTCGGGTCCAACACCGAATAGCCGCATGACAGCCAGAACTGGATTTTCGGATTGGTCCAGTCTTCCGAATGCCAGGTCGGGCCGCCATGCACATAGGTGACATGGCCGCGCGGCGTGCCTTTGGGCTTGTAAAGCCAGCCCTGCACGCGCGTGCCATCGGGCGATGTCCAGTGCAGGCTTTCGGGGCGGATACAGGCGGCGCCATGCGGGGCGCGCGCAATGGTTGTGCAGCGCCCGTCGGGGTGCAGGCGCAGAATTTCATGCGGCGCGCCCGCGTCATAGGCTTCAACAATCCAGCTACCATCGGGGTGGCTGCCAAGCGGCAGGATAGAGCCGCGGCCGGTGGGGTTGGCCAGCGGGGTGCGGCTGTGGCCTGCCAGCAGCTCGGGTGTGCAGCGTGAATCCGCATAGGCGATAACCGCGCAGCGCCCATCCGGCCCGGCGATCAGCCCTTGCGGGTTGAAATCAGCCGCTTCGGCCAGTGCTTCGGCCTTGTTGGTGGACAGGGTATAGCGGCCCACATAATCGTTCGTTGTGCCCTCACCGATGAAAAGTATCGTATCGGCATCAAGCCATGCGCCGGTAATCGGGCTGGTGTCGGAGGCGCGCACAACCTCGCGCGCCTCGCTGCCATCGGCGCACATTATCCAAAGCTGCGTGGCCCCGGCGGGGCCGGACATGACACGCCACAGGATATGCGCGCCATCGGGCGAAAATTCGGCACCGGATTCAAACGGGCCTTCCATTTTGTGCAAAACACGGCGCGTGTCGCTGGCTAGGTCTTGCACCCAGATCCAGCCGCCGGATGTGGGCTGGCCTGCGGTGTAGTCGTAATCGGCAATCCAGATCGCGCAGTTCCCATCGGGCGAGAACGCACCGCCAAACACATAATGGTCGCGCTGAGCATGGGTCAGCGGAGACTCTGCGCCATCGCGGCTGAGCAAAAACAACTGGTCACGCTCGCAGCTATCGGGCGAGCGGGCGAAAATGGCTTGGCTGCCATTATGATTGACGGCGCGGATATAGGCATGGTCGCGGCTTGTCGTCAGCCGTTTGGGGGAAGCACTGCCATCGGTCGGGGCGCAGTAAATTTCGGTATTTTCATGCGGGCCGGCCCATGACCAGAACACCCAATTGCCATCGGCAGACACGTGCAGCGCCTCGATGCCGGGCAGGCTGGCCAAGAGGGCGGCGCGGGTTTCGATATCATCCATAGTCTAACCTTCGGCAAAATGGCAGGCGGCGTGGCGACCGTCTTTCAAAACACGCAATTCGGGCCGCTCTGCATGGCAGCGCGACTGCGCGATGGGGCAGCGGCTGGCGAATACACAACCGGGCGGCGGGCGCATGACCGAGGGTAGCTCGCCGGGCAGCGATGTGCCAAGGCGGGCGCGTTCGGCCACGGGGTCGGGTTCGGGCACGGCATCCTTCAATGCCTGCGCATAGGGGTGGGCGGGGCGCGCATAGAATGCATCGCGGCTGGCCAGTTCCACCGTGCGGCCAAGGCACATGACCAGAATATCATGGCTGATATGGCGCACGATCGACAGGTTATGCGAGATGAAGACCAGCGCCAGCCCCATCTGGTCTTGCAGATCCATCAGCAGGTTCACCACTTGCGCCTGAATCGAGACATCGAGCGCCGAGACAGGCTCGTCGCAGATGATCAGCTTCGGTTTGCCGATGATGGCGCGGGCAATGCCCACGCGCTGGGCCTGCCCGCCAGACAGTTCATGCGGGTAGCGGGCGGCAAAATCGGCCGACAGGCCAACCTGTTCCAGCGCGGCCACGGCACGGTTGTGCAGTTCAGCGCGGCTTAAGCCCGGCTCGAATATCGCCAAGGGGCGGGTGATGATGCGCCCAAGCGTCATGCGCGGGTCGAGCGCGGCGACAGGGTCTTGAAAGATGATCTGCATCTCCGAGCGGCGCTTGCGCAGCGCGTCGGCGGGCAGGCTGGCAAGGTCGGTGCCTTCAAACAGCACCTGCCCGGCGCTGGGGGGCACAAGCTGCAAGATCGCGCGGCCAAGGGTGGATTTGCCACAGCCGGATTCCCCCACTATGCCCAGCGTTTTGCCTGCCTCAAGCTCGAACGACACATCGCGCACAATGGGCAGCAGGGTGGATTTGCGCAGCAAGCCGCCGCCGATGGGATAACCCACATCAAGGTTGCGCACCGAAAGCAGGCTCATGCGTTCCCCCCGATCAGGTGACATGCGGCATGGTGGCCGGGGGCGATGGCGGCAAGCGGTGGCTGGGTGGTTTCGCAGGCTGCAACCCTTACCATGCAGCGCGGCGCAAAGGGGCAGCCGGGCAGCATGGCCCCGCCGGAACGCGGCGTGCCGGGAATGGTTTCCAGCCGCGGTGTCAGCTTTGTGGCCATGCGCGGCGTGGTGTGCAGCAGGCCCGCGCTATAGGGGTGGCGGGGGGTGGCAAACAGGGTTGTGACGGGGGCTTCCTCCATAATCCGACCACCATAAAGCACGGCCACGCGGTCGCATATCCGCGCCACAACCCCAAGGTCATGGGTGACGAAAATCATCGAGGTGCCGCTTTCGCGCGCCAGTTCCGCCATCAGGTCGATCACCTGGGCCTGCACGGTCACATCAAGCGCGGTGGTCGGCTCGTCGGTCAGCAGCAGCCGGGGTTTGGCCAGCAGCGCCATTGCGATCATCACGCGCTGGCGCATCCCGCCCGAAAATTCGTGCGGGTAATGGCGCGCGCGTCGGGCGGCATCGGGTATACGCACACGCGCAAGCATCTGCACGGCTTCGGCCAGTGCCGCCTTGCGGCCCAGCCCGCCATGCACCATCAGCCCCTCGGCCAGTTGGTCGCCCACGCGCTGATAGGGGTTGAGGCTGGTCATCGGGTCCTGGAAGATCATCGACATGGTCGCGCCGCGCACACGGTCAAGCGCGGCGGGCTTCATGGCCAGCAGGTCATCACCGGCAAACAGCGCCTGCCCGGTTGCGTGGCCATTGCTGGCCAGCAGCCCCATCAGCGCATAAAGGATCTGGCTTTTGCCAGAGCCGCTTTCACCGACAATGCCCAGAACCTCGCCCGCGCCAAGGGTGAAGGAGACACGGTCAACCGCAGTCATCTCGCCTGCGGGCAGTTTGAAGCGCACCGACAGGTCTTGCACATCGAGCAGGCTATCTTTCATTTGGATCAAAGGCATCCCGTAGCCCATCTGCGATAAAGTTGAGACAAAACAGCACCGTGGCGAGCAAGCCGCCGGGCAGAAGCAACAGGCGCAAGTCGGTTGACATGGCCGAGGTGCCGGCCTGGATAAGGTTGCCCCAGCTGGCCTGGGGTTCCTTGATGCCGATGCCAAGGAAAGACAGGAAGCTTTCCGACAAGATCACCTCGGGCACCAGAAGCGAGCCATAGACGATGACCACCGACAGCGTGTTCGGCACGATATGGGTGAGGATGATCTGCCCGGTGCGCATACCGCCTGCGCGCGCCGCTTCAATGAACTCGCGCCTGGCCAGGGCCTGGGCCTGGGCGCGCACGATCACGGCGGGGGTAAGCCAAAGCGTAAATACAATTGCCGCAAACAGCGCGATATTGCCACCGCCAAACAGCAGGCTGAGCAGGATGACCAGAATCACATAGGGAAACCCGTAGAGGATTTCGACCATGCGCATCATCAGCCCGTCGATCCGGCCACCGATATAGCCTGCAACCGCGCCATACAGCACGCCGATCACCCCCGCCGTGAACGCCCCGACAAAGCCGATGGCCAGCGAGACCTGCCCGCCTTCCAGCGTGCGCACCAGCAAATCGCGGCCAAAATTATCGGTGCCGAACGGGTGGGCCGAAAGCAGGTCCACCGGCAGGGCGATGGCGGTAAAATCGGCATCTTCGCCCGTGAAGGGAAAGGCATAGGGGCCAAGGAAGCAGGCCAGCACGATCAGCCCCAGCACGACCAGCCCGGCCATTGCCAGCCTGTTCTGGCGAAAGCGGCGCATTTGCAGCGCAAGCGTGCTTTGCGGCGGGGCGCTTGTCATATCAGACATGGCGCACCCGTGGGTCGAGCCAGCCGCGCAACAGGTCGGTCAGGATGTTGAACAGGATGAGGAACCCCCCATAGACAATGGTAATGCCCATCACCAAAGGGTAGTCGCGGTTCAGCGCCGCATCGACAAAATGCCGCCCGATGCCGGGCAGCGCGAAAATGGTTTCGATGAGGATAGAGCCTGTAATGATTGCCGCCGTGGCCGGCCCGATATAGGCAATGACCGGCATGAGCGCGCCAATCATCGCGTGCCGCCAGACCACGCGGCGCCCGCCAATCCCCTTGGCCCGCGCCGTGCGGATATAGTTTTCGCGCAGGGTTTCGATCATGGCGCTGCGGGTCAGCCGCGAGATATAGGCGATATTGGGCAAAGACAGCGCGATGACCGGCAGAACAAGGCTTTGCCAGCCATTGTTCCACCCGCCCACCGGCAGCCAGCCCAGCCTGATGGCGAAGAACAGCTGCATCAGCGGGGCGATGACGAAAATCGGCACGGCAATGCCCGCCACGCCGATTATTCCGGCGGAATAATCGGTAAGCGAATTGCGCCGCAGCGCCCCGGCAATGCCAAGCGACACGCCCACCACGCTGGCCAGCAGCACCGCCCAAAGCCCGATCGTCAGCGAATAGGGCAGGCCCGAGGCGAGGATAGCGCCCACATCGTAGTCGCGAAACCGGGTGGAGGGGCCGAAATCCAGCCGCAGAATGCCCCAGACATAGCGGCCGAACTGCATGTAGAGCGGCTCGTCCAGATGATAGGCGCGCTCGATATTGGCCAGAACTTCAGCCGAAAGTTTGCGCGATTTTGAGAACGGGCCGCCGGGGGCAAGCCGGATTACAAAGAAGGTGAGCGTGACAAGCACACCCAGCGTCAGCGCGCCGTGGCCAAGCCGTTTGAGAATGAAGCGGAGCATTGATCAACCCTGAAAGGCGGCGGGCGCAAGGGCTGCGCCCGCCGATATGCGCTTATTCGAACCGCATCCACTGGCTGTTGTTATAGCCCGCAACGCTGGTTGCCCACCCTTTGAGCGCAGGGTTGACCAGATGGCGCGAGGGCACGATGGCCACCGGCGCGAACAGATAGGCGTCAAGCAAAATCCGTTCGGCAGCGGCAAGCGCCTCGTTGCGCGAGGGGCGGTCGGGCAGGGCGGCGGCGACATCCATCGCAGCCTCGAATTCCGGGCTTTCCCAGTTATAGCCCGCCTCGGCCGAGGGGCGCATATAGGCCAGGAAGCTTTCCGCACCGGCGAAATCGCCCACCAGATCATCGGCGAACACATCCCATGTGCCGGCATAGAAAGCATCGAGCCATGCCTTGCGCTCGACCGGTTCCACCACGGCATTCACACCCAGAACCTGTTTCCACATCAGCGCAATGCCCTGTGCGCGGCGGGTGGAATCCTCGGATACGGTGGTCACGATGTTCAGGGTCAGTGGGTTGTCGGCGCTATAACCAGCGGCGGCATAAAGCTCTTGCGCCAGCGCGTTACGCTCGGCCTGAGACATGCTGGCTTCGGCAATGACCGGGCCGTTATAGGTTGGGTCGAACCCGCCGGCATAGGCGTAAACCGGAATGGCCCCACCGCGCACGATGTTGTTTTCCAGCACCTCACGGTCTATTGCCAGGGTCAGCGCGCGGCGCAGGTTGATATCCTGATAGGCGTCGCGGGTCAGGTTGAACGTGTAGTAGATCACCTCGGTCGAGGGCGCGATGCGCACCTGATCGGGGATGGATGCGCTTAGCGGCGCGATCTGCGCAAGCGGGATGTCATAGGTCACATCGATCTCGCCCGCCTGATAGCGCAGCAACTCGGTGTTCACATCCTCGGTGACATGGTATTTCACCTGCTCGATGGCGACATTGGCGGCATCCCAGTAATTCGGGTTTTTCACCAGCAGCACATGCGATTGCGGCACGACCTCGGCTATCATATAGGCGCCGTTTGTCACCACATTGGCAGGGTCGATGAACACGCCCGGCCCGTTGGCCTCAAAGCTTGGCCCGTGCAGCGGGGTCATCACGAACGCGCCCATCAGGTCAAGCAGATGCGGGGCGGGCGTGGCCATTTGCACCACAACCGTGCGCTCATCAGGGGCGGTAATGCCCAGCACCGACGGGTCGGTGGTCTCTCCATTGGCCAATTCAGCGGCGCCGGGAATGTTCACGACGGAATAGAAGTAATAGCCTTTTTCCGAACCGGTTTCGGGGTTGAGCGTGCGCAAGACACCATCGACAAACTGCTGCGCGGTCACAGGGTCGCCGTTGGACCATTTCAGCCCTTCGCGCAAATGGAAGGTATAGGTGGTGCCGTCCTCGGAAATATCCCAGCTTTCGGCCTGTCCGGGCAATACTTCGCCCTGGGGCGAATAGGTGACAAGCCCTTCATAGGCGTCGCCCTGAATCCAGCCCGCGGCCGCGTCAAAGTTCACATGCGGGTCGAGCGATGACCATTCCGAGCCGATGCCACGGTCAAGAACGCCATCCTGTGCCAGCGCGGGCTGGCTTGACATGGCCAGCGCGACAGAAAGCAGCGCACCCTTCCAATGTTGCTTGATATCCATTTTCATAGCTGTCTCCTTGGTTGAATGTCAGTCTGAAAGCAAATCGCCGCTGCGCAGCACATCGGGGCCGGCCAGGTTGAACAGGCTCTGGCCGCGCAGACAGTGGCGCCAGAGTTCAATGCGAAACAACAGGCCGCTATTGGGCGCAGTCACAGGCAGGCGCAAACGTGTCATCGGGTCGGTGACATGGGCCACGGTCTCGCCCTTTTGCAGCCAGTCGCCGGGCCGTTTTTGCCAAGTCACCACGCCGCCCTGCGGGGCAAAGGCCTCGTCCGTGCCGCCAAGCGGGTAATGGGGCGCATCGTCATGGGCAGGCGCCGCGCAGCCCGCGACCGCACCAATCGCCCCCAGAAACGCCAGCAGGTTGGCGCCGTCCTGCGCGCCGGTCGCGTCATCCACATCCAGCTGGCCGCGAAACTCCAGCGTGGTGGAAAAGCAGCCATCGGGAATGGGGAAGCGGCCGGCATAGCGGCGCTTCAGCACCGCCCAGGGCACGGTATGCGCCTCGTCAAAGGCATTGCCGCCCGAAACCTCCTGGATCAGCGCCAGTCTTGCGCCGGTGGCACGGCACAGCAGGCTGGTATCGGCCGGGCGCAGCGGCGAGGCGTAAAGATGCATCACCGCCATATGGTCGCAATGGCAATCCAGCACATAATCGGCATCATGGCTCCACCCCAGCAGGGTTTTGCGCAATGCATCAAGGTCAGATTTAACGGGCAGTGCCGCGATTGCCGCCGCCATTTCCGCGCGGATGATCGTAAGGTTTTCGGCGGCGCTCTCGGTCAGTTTCGTCTCCAGCGCATCGGCGACCAGCGTGGCAAGGTCGGGGTAGTGCCGGTTGAAATTCTGCATGGATTCAAGCTCTTGCCGGCCCATCGGCTTATGGCTGATCCATTGGCCAAAGCCGATGGGGTTGGCCAGCGGCACGACGCAAATTTCGCCCGTGATCCGCCCTTCGGCCTCGGCCACATCCAGCAGGTCCATCAGGTGTTGCAACGCAATCACGCCGGGCATTTCATCGGCGTGCAGCGCGGCCTGCAAATACACTTTCGGCCGCGCGCCCGCCGCGCCCCAGGAATGGCGCACCAGCCTGCGGGTTGAACCGGGGGCTTCACCGGCAAGGTCGATTGTCTGGACTGTCATAAAAATCTCAAGCGCAACACGAACGTTGCGCCTGAAATGATGCGCTGGCGGCGGAACCTGTCAAGCGTAATTGCGCGGCCTTGGCGAAATGCCGAAACATTCGGCCGAAACGTCAGCTAATTGCCAGAACCGCGATATAAATTGCATAGCTGGCCAGCAGGCCCAGCCCGGCAAGTTTGCCCAGCCGCCCGCTGAACAGCGCCACAAGCAGCACCACCAGCATGGCGGCCAGCATCACGGGAATGTCGCGCAACAGCAGGTCGGGCGACAGGGGTGCCGGGGCGATGATCATGGTCGTGCCGCCAATCGCCAGCAGGTTATAGATGTTGGAGCCGATGATATTGCCGAACACCACCTGCATTTGCCGATGCCGCGCGGCCACCAAAGCCGTGGCCAGTTCCGGCGCCGATGTGCCGATGGCCACCACGGTCAGCCCGATCACGGTTTGCGACATGCCCGCCAGCTCGGCCAGATCCACCGCGCCCATGACCAGCATCTTGCCACCGCCGATCAGCAGGCCCAGCCCGACCAGCACACCCAGCAGTGCAACGGCCCAATGCGCCTGGCCTGTTTCAGGAATATCCACCGGCACATGATCGGCCTTGCCCTTGAAATAGGCCGCCAGAACATAGGCGCCAATGGCCAGAAGCCCGGCCAGCCCCACCAGCCAATGCCCATGCCCGGCCAGCACGACAGCCGCAAAAGCCAGCGCGGCAACAAAGGCTATGAGCGGGTCGCGCAGCGCGGTTGCCCGCTCCAGCACAAGCGGTGTGATCATCACGGCCGCGCCCAGAATCAGCAGCGAATTGGCAATGTTGGAGCCGATGATATTGCCCCAGGCAATGGCGGGCGCCCCGGCCAATGCGGCCTCGACGCTGGCCACAAGCTCGGGCGCCGACGTGCCGAACCCGACAATCACCAGCCCGACGAGCAAGGGCGAAACCCCGGCCCGGGCGGCCAAAGTGACTGCCCCGCGCACCAGCGCTTCGCCCCCCAGAACCAAAAGCAAAAGGCCAAGCCCGACGAGTGAAAATGCAATGATCATGAACTATCCTTAATGCGGTGCGGGTCTGGTGTTGCCGATATAGGCCACCCGCCAGCGCATTGCGACCCCCGCAGGCGGAAATTCATCGCCACCCCGTTGCGCCCGCGCCAAACCGCGCTAGGCTGCGATGCGTATCGACACAGGAGCCACCATGACCGCGACGCCGCCGCACGCCACCCCGAACATTGCCCATTGGGACGAACGCGTTGAGCTTGCCGCCGCCTTTCGCTGGACCGCGCGGCTGAACATGCACGAGGCGGTGGCCAACCATTTCTCGCTGGCCGTGAACGCGGAAGGCACACAATTCCTGATGAACCCCAACCAGATGCATTTTGCCCGCATCCGCGCATCCGACATGCTGCTGCTCGACGCCAATGATCCGGCAATTATGGCGCGCCCCGATGCCCCCGACCCCACGGCCTGGGGGCTGCATGGCGGGGTGCATCGGCTGGTGCCACATGCGCGTTGCGTGATGCATTTGCATTCGATCTTTGCCACCGTGCTGGCCAGCCTTGCCGACAGCACCCTGCCGCCGATCGACCAGAATTGCTGCACCTTCTTCAACCGCACCGTGGTTGACGAGGGCTATGGCGGGCTGGCCTTCGAGGATGAGGGCGCGCGCTGTGCAGCCCAACTGAGCGACCCGAAGAAACGTGTGATGATCATGGGCAATCACGGCGTGCTGGTGCTGGGCAGTTCCGTGGCCGATACGTTCAACCGGCTCTATTATTTCGAGCGCGCCGCAGAAACCTATATCCGCGCCCTGCAAACCGGCCGGCCCTTGCGGGTGCTGTCTGACGCGGTGGCCGAAAAAACCGCCGCCGAGCTGGACAACTACCCCGAGCAGGCCGACCGCCATTTGGCCGAGCTGAGGGCGATACTGGATGCCGAAGGGTCTGATTACGCCCATTAGGGGCGCAACATTCGCCCGATATTTCCGCGCCCTGACGGCGCCGCCGGTCAAACCAGCGCCACGCGCGTTTGCCCGGTTGCGCAAAGCCGCGCCAAAGGCACGGGCAGGGCGGCATCGGTGATCAGCATATCAAGCGCCGTGACATTGCAAATGCGCACCGGAGCCTTGCGCGCAAACTTGCCCGCATCGGCCACCAGAAAGCGCAGCCGGGCCGAGGCCAATATCGCCTGCGTTACCCGCACTTCGCGAAAATCATAGTCCAGCAGATCGCCATCCGCATCGAGCGCGGATGCACCAATCACCGCATAATCAAGCTTGAACTGGCGGATGAACTCGGCCGTGGCATCGCCCACAAGCCCGCCATCGGAGGGGCGCAAGCTGCCGCCCGCCACTACAATTTCTGCCGCCCCGCTTGGCCCCAGAATATTGGCCACGTTGATGTTGTTGGTCACCACCAGCAGGTTTTTATGGCCCAGCAGCGCGCGCGCCACCGCCTCGGTTGTTGTGCCGATATTCAGGAACACCGACGCGCCATCGGGGATGTCGCGCGCACAGGCCGCTGCAATCCGCGCCTTGGACGCCGCCCCCATCTGGCGCCGCTGCTCATAGCCGATATTGGCCACGCCACTTGGCAGCATCGCCCCGCCATAGACCCGCGCCAGCGCCCCGCTTTCGCACAGGCTGGCCAGATCGCGCCGCGCGGTTTGCAGGCTGACCCCGAAGCGCGCGGCCAGATCTTCGACCAGCACGCGCCCCTCGGCACGGGCAAGCTGCAAGATCTCGGCATGTCTGAAATTCTGGGCCATGCCCAAATCTGCCGCGCTTCGCGCGAAAACGCAACCAAATTTGGCAACACCGAAAACAAACATTGCAAAAACGCGCATAAACGCGCATTTTGACCGGCAGAGGTGAATCATGTCCAACGCGCAAAATCCAACCGATCTGTTCATCATCGGCGGTGGCATCAACGGCTGCGGAATCGCGCGCGATGCGGCGGGGCGCGGGCTGTCGGTAACGCTGGCCGAAATGGGCGATCTCGCCTCGGCCACCTCCTCGGCCTCGACCAAACTTTTCCACGGCGGGCTGCGCTATCTGGAATATTACGAGTTCCGTCTGGTGCGCGAGGCCCTGCGCGAGCGTGAAACCCTGCTCACCGCCATGCCGCATATTTCCTGGCCCCTGCGCTTTATCCTGCCGCATCAAAAAGGGATGCGCCCGCGCTGGCTGCTGCGCCTTGGCCTGTTCATGTATGACCATCTGGGCGGCCGCAAGATTCTGCCCGCCACGCGGCGCATCAACCTGCGCAAAGATGCGGCCGGGCAGGCGCTGCAATCGCGTTTCACCACCGGGTTCGAATATTCCGATTGCTGGGTGCAGGACAGCCGGCTTGTGGTGCTGAATGCACGCGACGCGCAAGCCAGGGGCGCGCATGTTCTGACCCGCACCAAGGTCACATCCGCCCGGCGCGAAGCAAATCTGTGGCGCATTGAAACCGACCGGAACGGCAACACCCAAACCCATTACGCCCGCGCGCTGGTCAACGCCGCCGGCCCCTGGGTGCGCGATGTTATCGACGATGCGCTGAACCTGCCGTCAACCGAAGGCATCCGCCTTGTGCGCGGCAGCCATATCATCACCCGCCGCCTGTTTGACGATGACCGCCCCTTCATTCTGCAAAGCCCCGACAATCGCGTGGTTTTCGCCATTCCCTATGAGCAGGATTTCACGCTGATCGGCACCACCGATGTCGACCATGACGGCGCCCCCGGTGCCGCCATCTGCACCGATGACGAGGCGGAATATCTGTGCAAGCTGGCCTCGGACTATCTTGCCAAGCCCATCACGCTGGCCGATGTGGTCTGGCGCTATTCCGGTGTGCGCCCGCTCTATGATGACGGGGCCAGTTCCGCCACCGCAGCCACGCGCGATTATGTGCTGTCGCTCAATGCCGATGGCCCCGCCGTGCTGCATATTTTCGGCGGCAAGATCACCACCTATCGGCGGCTGGCGGAATCGGCGCTTGCCAAACTCGGCCCGCATCTGCCCGCCCATGCCGGAAAATGGACTGCCCGCGCCCCCATGCCGGGCGGCGATTTTCCGGTGGCCGATGTGGCCCGATTGCAGGCCAGGCTGATGAAGGATTATCCGTTTCTGGGTAAAAAATGGGCCACGCGCCTGTTTCGCGCCTATGGGCTGGAGGCGTGGGAGGTTTTGGGCGGTGCAAAATCTGCCGCCGATCTTGGCCCGCATTACGGGGCCACGCTTACCGCCGCCGAGGTGGCGTGGCTGCGCAGCTGTGAATTTGCCCAAACCAGCGAAGATATTCTGTGGCGCCGCACCCGTTTGGGGCTACAGTTTACCCCTGAAATGACCGCGAAACTCACCGCTGATATGGAGGCCGGACCATGAGCCATATCCTTGCCATTGACCAGGGCACCACATCGTCGCGCGCCATAATCTTTGATGCGAAGATGCGCATTGTCGCCCAGGACCAGCGCGAATTTGCCCAGCATTTTCCGCAATCCGGCTGGGTGGAGCATGACCCGGCCGATCTCTGGTCGACCACCGCTGCCACCTGCCGCGGGGCGCTGGAACGCGCCGGGCTGCGGGCCGATGATATTGCGGCCATCGGCATCACCAACCAGCGCGAAACCACGCTGGTCTGGGACAGGAAAACCGGCCAGCCGGTTTACAACGCCATTGTCTGGCAGGACCGGCGCACCGCCGATAGCTGTGCGCGGCTGCGTGACGCCGGGCATGGCGATATGGTGCAAGCCAAAACCGGCTTGCTGCTCGACCCGTATTTCTCGGCCACCAAACTGGCCTGGATCCTGGATAATGTGGAAGGTGCGCGCGCCCGTGCCGAGGCGGGTGAGCTCGCCTTTGGCACGGTCGATAGCTGGCTGATCTGGAACCTGACGGGCGGCAAGCGCCACGCAACCGACGCCACCAATGCCGCGCGCACGCTGCTTTACAATATCCACGAGGGCGCCTGGGATGCCGATATCTGCACATTGCTGAACATCCCGCAAAACATGCTGCCCGAGGTGAAGGATTGCGCCGCCGATTTTGGTGCAACGCGCGCCGATCTGCTGGGCCGCGCCATTCCTGTTCTGGGCGTTGCGGGCGATCAGCAGGCCGCAACCATCGGGCAGGCCTGTTTCAAGCCCGGCATGATGAAATCCACCTATGGGACCGGCTGTTTTGCGCTGCTCAACACCGGCAAAACGCCGGTCACCTCGACAAACCGGCTGCTGACCACCATCGCCTATCAGCTTGATGGCGCGCCGACCTATGCGCTCGAAGGTTCGATCTTCATTGCGGGCGCCGTGGTGCAATGGCTGCGCGACGGGCTTGGCATTATCCGCAAGGCCGCCGAAACCCAGCCGCTGGCCGCGCGTGCGGATCGCGGCCATCAGGTCTATCTGGTGCCCGCCTTTACCGGCCTCGGCGCGCCCTATTGGGATGCCGAATGCCGTGGGGCGATTTTTGGCCTCACCCGCAATTCCGGCCCGGCGGAACTGGCCCGCGCTGCGCTGCAAAGCGTCGGCTTTCAAACCCGCGACCTGCTGGAGGCCATGCAGCGCGACTGGGCGGCGGGCGATACCGTGCTGCGGGTGGATGGCGGGATGAGCGCTAGCGATTGGACGATGCAGTTTCTGGCCGACATCATCGCCGCGCCGGTCGACCGCCCCGATGTGCTGGAAACCACGGCGCTGGGGGCGGCCTGGCTGGCCGGAATGCGCGCCGGGATTTACCCGGATATGGCTGCGTTTGCAGCAGGCTGGCGGCTGGAGCGTCAGTTTGCGCCAGCGATGGCCGGCCCGGACCGTGACGCGCTTTATGCCGGCTGGAAAGATGCGGTGGCGCGCACCCTGAGCCGGTAGCGCGCAGCACGGCGGCGGGAGCCTCCGGCGGGGATATTTAAGAGCAAAAGATGGCGGCCCGCTGTCGCTTTTGGGCGATTGCGCGCTGGCAAGGCGGCGTTAGACTGGGGGACCAGTCGAAAGGCCCGCCATGTCTCGTGATCCGCTTTTACAGCCCTATACGCTCAAACATCTGGTGCTGAAAAACCGCATCATGTCGACCGCGCATGAGCCGGCCTATTCCGAAAGCGGAATGCCGGGCGAGCGGTATCGGCTTTACCACCGCGAAAAGGCGCGCGGCGGCATGGCGCTGACCATGACGGCAGGCTCGGCGCTGGTCTCCCCCGACAGCCCGCCCGCCTTTGGCAACCTGCTGGCCTACAAGGATGAGATTGTGGCACCCCTGGCGGCGCTTGTGGCGGATTGTCACGCGCATGACTGCAAGGTGATGATCCAGCTCACCCATCTGGGGCGGCGCACGGCGTGGAATACCGGAGATTGGCTGCCGGTCGTCTCGGCCAGTTCGGTGCGCGAGCCAGCCCATCGCGCCATTCCCAAAGCGGCGGAGGATTGGGACATTGCCCGCATCATCGCCGATTATGCCGATGCGGCGGCGCGGATGCAGGCGGCGGGCTTGGACGGGATCGAGCTTGAAGCCTATGGGCATTTGATGGACAGCTTCTGGTCGCCGCGCCTGAACCAGCGCGATGATGGCTGGAACGGCGCGCTTGACGCGCGGCTGCGCTTTGCCTTTGAGGTGATCGCCGCCATTCGCCGCGCCGTGGGGGCGGAGTTCATTGTCGGTATCCGCATGGTGGCCGATGAGATGGTCGAAGGTGGGATTTCGCGCGCCGAAGGTATGGAGATTGCGCAGCGGATTGCGGCATCAAGCCAGTTCGATTTCATCAACCTCATCCGCGGGAATATCGACAGCGATGCCAGCCTGACCAAGGTCATTCCCATTGCCGGCATGGCCAGCGCCCCGCATCTGGATTTTGCGGGGGATCTGCGCGCCGCCACGAAATTTCCGCTGTTTCATGCCGCGCGCATTGCCGATGTGGCCACTGCGCGGCACGCGGTGGCCACGGGCAAGCTCGACATGGTTGGCATGACGCGCGCGCATCTGGCCGACCCGCATATCAGCGCCAAGGTGATGGCGGGCGATGAGGCGCGCATCCGCCCCTGTGTCGGGGCCACCTATTGCCTTGATCGGATTTACGAAAACGGCGAGGCTTTGTGCATTCACAACGCCGCTACCGGGCGCGAGGCGGTGATGCCGCATGTGATTGCGCGCAGCGAACGGCTGCGCCGCGTGGTGGTTGTGGGGGCCGGGCCGGCGGGGCTGGAGGCGGCGCGCGTGGCGGGGGCGCGCGGGCATGATGTGGTGGTGCTGGAGGCCGCCGCCCAGCCCGGCGGGCAGGTGAACCTGCTGGTCAAAAACCCGCGCCGGCGCGAGTTGGCGGGGATCATCGATTGGCGGCTTAGCGAGCTTGCAGCCATGAATATCCCTATTAAAACAGAGGTTTATGCCGAGGCTGAGGATGTGTTGGCGCTATCACCGGATATGGTGGTCATCGCCACGGGCGGAGTGCCGCAAACCCCGCCGATGGCGCAGGGGGCAGAGCTTGCCGCTTCGTCATGGGATATTCTGGGCGGCACGGTAAAGCCCGCACAATCGGTGCTGGTTTATGATGATCTGGGTGGGCACCAGGGCATGTCGGCGGCGGAGTTTCTGGCGCAGGCGGGCAGCCAGGTGGCGCTTGTCAGCCCCGAGCGGTTTTTTGCGCCCGAGGTTGGCGGCATGAACCACGCGCCCTATATGGCCGCCTTTCAGCGCCACGGTGTGCGGCTGCGCATTGCCATGCGGCTGGAGGGGATTCGCCGGGTCGGCAACCAGCTCGAGGCGGCGTTTGTCTCGGATTACGAGCCCGGTTGGCGCGAGGTGCTGACGGTTGATCAGGTGGTTGTGGAACATGGCACGGCCCCGGCGGAAGACCTGTATTTCGAGCTGAAGCCGCTGTCGCGCAACCTTGGGGCGGTTGACCATAAGGCATTGACAGGGAAAGGGAATTTGTTTCCTGAAGTGAATGCAGAAGGAGCGTTCGCGCTTTACCGCATTGGTGATGCCACCGCATCGCGCAATATCCATGCGGCAATTTATGATGCCTTGCGTTACGGCATTCGTTGGTAAAGGAGGGCGCTGTGAGGCGACGTTTTGTGCAATGCGATGTGTTTTCGGCCGAGGCGCTGCGTGGCAACGGCCTGGCCGTTGTGGTGGATGGTGACGGGCTGTCGGATGAGGTGATGCAGCGTTTTGCGGCCTGGACCAATCTGGCGGAGACGACCTTTCTGCAAAAGCCGCAAGACCCGAAGGCCGATTACCGGATCCGGATTTTCACCCCCAGCCGCGAAATGCCCTTTGCGGGCCACCCGACGCTTGGCTCCTGTGCCGTGTGGCTGGATGCGGACGGTGTGCCAAAACAGGCCGGGCTGGTGCGGCAGGAATGCGTGGGCGGGATTGTCGAGATTGACCAGACCGGCCCGGTGCCCGCCTTTCTGGCGCCGGTGACCCTGCAGCAGCCCATGCCCGATGAAGACCTGCAAGCCATTGAAAACGCTTTGGGATTGGACACGGAGCGTGTGGTCAATACCGTGCGGCTGAACAACGGGCCGATCTGGAATGTGCTGGAACTGGCAAGTGCGGCCGATGTTCTTGCGGTGGAATCTGCGCGTGTGCGCTGGCCGAACTTCCAGTCGATCGGGCTGATCGGGGCGTATCCGGCGGGGCAGGATTGTGAATTTGAGGTGCGGATGCTGGCGCCTTCAAGCGGCATGTCGGAAGACCCGATTACCGGATCGCTGAACGCGGCTTTGGCGCATTGGTTGCAGGCCCAGGGGCGGCTGGCCGCGCCGATTGTCGTGGGGCAGGGGCAGAAAATCGGGCGTCTGGGGCGGGTCTTCATCAACCCTGTGGGTGAGGGGCAGGTCTATATCGGTGGGCAGACGCATATTCTCATTCGCGGCACCGTGGCGCTTTGAGTTACATTGTAACCGCAATTTCGGCCCCATAAAGTTACACTGTAACCGCATTTTCGTGCAAAACGGGCCTGCCAAGGCCATTTCAGGGCAGGTTTTGCAACCAGCCTTCGGGCAGGGTCGCGCTGCGCAGCGCGGCGTCTAGCGCCTCGAATCCTTCACGGCAGTCGCCCTGCGGTGTTAACTGCTGATAAAGGGTTTTTGCCCCGCGCGTGAGGCGGATACTGCCCCGACTGGCAGCGGTTGACGGCGGGCAGGATTGCGCGGATCGCGCACCAGCAAGCAGCGCCAGCGCGCGGCGATAGGCACCGGGCGAGATGGTTGCGGCCTGGCCGGAGACGCGCTGCGCATCGCCCCAGCGCCAGCCGGGCAGGTTTGGCGCGGCGCGGTTGGCATAGGCATCGTAGACCACCCGGTCATCCGGGGTGACGATGAGGCTGTAGCCGCCGGTTGTGCTGCCGCTGAGCGAAAGGGTGATCCTGTCCTCGGGGGTGACGGGCCCGAAACCCGGGCGCGTGCAGGCGGCGAGAAGCCAGAGGGCCGCGAGAAGAAATCTCATTATATGCCTTTATGCGACGCGCCGGATATTTGGCGAGGGCGGGTGCCTCCGGCGGGGATATTTGAGAGCAAAAGATGGGCTAGAGCGCGCTGGATTGATAGGTGGATCTGGCCAGCCAGTCGGGTGAAACCGTAAAGCCCCAGCCGGGCATGTCGGTCACTTCGGCCTGGCCGTTGGTTATTGCATAGGGGTCTTGCACGAAGAGGCCTTGCTGCCAAGGATAATAATCGGCGCCCTCGATGGAAAACTCCAGATAGGGGCCGGCATTGGGCAGGGCGCGCAGCAGGTGCATTGTGAAGAGGGTGACGGCGGAGAGATTGGCGCAATGCGGGGTGCAGGGCAGGCCCGCCGCCGCCGCCATTGCCGCAACCTGCAGCGTGCGCGTGAGGCCGCCCATATACATGATATCGGGCTGGATGACATCGACCGCGCGCATGGCGATCATGCGGGACCAGTGGTGGATATCCCAATCCTGCTCGCCGCCGGTCACATCGAGGCTGAGTGCTGCAGTCACCTGCCTGGTTTGTTCCATTTCCCAATAGGGGCAGGGCTCTTCGAAATGCACAACGCCACTGTCTTGCAGCATATGGCCGACCTCGATGGCGCGGGCGGGGGAAAAGCCGGAATTGGCATCGACCAGCAGGGTGGCGCTATCGCCCAGCGCGCGGCGAATGGTGGGGACGATGGCTTCGGTCCGGCCGGGCCATTCATCGGTATCGCGGCCGCATTCGGCGGCGACGCGGAATTTGAAGGCGTCAAAACCATGCGCATCGCGCAGGCGTTGGAAGCGGGCCGCTTCATCGGCGGGTGTGATGTTGCGCTTCATGGAGCTGGCATAGGCGCGCAACTTGCCCGGGCTGCCGCCGATGAGCGAGGTGACGGGCTTGCCCGCCGCCTTGCCGCGATGGTCCCACACTGCCGTATCGAGCCCGCCAAGCGCGCGGTAGAGATAGGAGCCGGGGAATTTATGCTCGTGTTCGGGGATTTTGCCGAGCAGATAGTCGAGATCATCGGTTGAGCGGCCAAGCGCATAGGGCGCGACCTGGCGGTGGAAAACCTGCGCGGTGATGTCGGCATGATAGGTGGATAACTGCCCCCAGCCCTGGCCGCCATCTTCGGTGGTGAGCCGCGTGAAGGCGACGTTTTGCGTGGCGAAGGTTTCAAGCTGGGTAATCTTCATGCGGCACCGGAAATGAGTTGACCCGCGAAGGGCGCCTGAACAATAAATAGCTATTTAATGAAATAGGCCAGACGCAATTCCCACTGCCCCAAAGCATAGCTACTGGCCGGGGTGTAAGCGGTAAAGGACGAGCGATATGCGGGTTTTGGTCAGTGGTCTGTTTCTTGCGATTCTTGTTGTGTTACAGGCGGGTGGCGCTGCTGCGCAAACCACCTGTCCGGGCGGGTCGCGCATTGGCTCGCTAAGCGGTGATGGCTGGATCTTTATCACCTCCGATGCCGATACGCGCGCTTGCACGAATGGTTTTTACCCGGCGACGCCAGTGGCTCCGACGAATGGTTTTGTCGTGCAGACCACATTCAACCCGGCCCAAAGCACGTTTCGGGTGAGCATGAGCGCGCTGGTCAATGGCGCCAATGCATTTGCGCGGTATGGTTGCGGAACGGTTGTCGTGGGGACGACATCGCCCACCTTTGTATTGCCATTGGGCCGGTATACCTGCACGGTCAGCTATGCCGATGCAAATGGTCGAACCGTGACCGGCCAGTTTGACGTATATGCGGGGGCAGACCCGGTGAATGCGACGGGCTATCGGCATGATCTGGTCGCTTTTTCGATGGATGGCGGCAATTATGACCGGACCGACCCGACGCCGACTTTGGCATGGGCGCAAAACGTGATGACGGGGGCGCAGACGGTAACGCTGGATTTTGACGAGCCGGTTACAGGGTTTGCGCTGAGCGACCTGACGCTGAACAACCTGATCGCCTCGGCGCCGATGGGCAGCGGGGATAGTTACAGCTTTACGGTGACGCCGGTTGCAGATGGCGCTGTGTCGGTGCAGTTGGGCGCCGATATGGTGGTGGATGGCAACAATAACGGTAATGTGGCGTCAAACACGCTGAGCGGGCGGGCGGATTTGCTGGCGCCGACGCTCGAAATTTCCGGCCTGCCGCCAAGTTTCGTGGATGCAACGCCGATTGTCGTGACCTTTGCCTTTAGCGAGGATGTGACGGGCTTCGCGCTTGGCGATATCGCGGTGAGCGGGGGGAGCGTTGCGAATTTGCAGGGTGGCCCTGCTGTGTATACGGCAACGGTTACGCCAAGCGGTGTGGCCGATCTGAGCATATCGGTGGCGGCTGGTGCGGCGCAGGATGGTGTTTTGCGCGATAGCGGCGCGGCGCAGGCGAGCGCGGCGCTGGATACGGCGGCCATCGGCTCGGAGGCCAATGCGCGCTTCATGCTCAACCGTGCCAACCAGTTGCTGGCGAACCAGCCCGACCTTTCGGGCCTGCTGCGCGGCGATGCGGGGCATTTCAATGCCGAGATTACCAGCGGGCAGGGCATGGTGGATTTCTATTCCGGCGGGGCGGGGCCATTCTGGGCTGATGTTGCGGCCAGCTGGTCCACCTCGGGCACGGCAGAGGATACGTATATTCTGGGCACGATCGGTGCGCATCGCCGGTTTGGCGATAACCTGCTGGCCGGTGTGATGCTGGAACTGGACTATATGGAAGAGGTTGACGGGCTGGCTGAAATTTCGGGTTGGGGCTGGCTTGTGGGGCCGTATCTGGTGGCCAAACTGCCAGACCAGCCGCTGTATTTTGATGCACGGCTGCTCTATGGGCAAAGCTATAACCAGGCCTCGCCGCTGGGCAGCTATACCGACGATTTCACCACGCAGCGCTGGCTGGCGATGGTGAATGTGAGCGGTGATATCGCGTTGGGTTGGGGCACGCTGAGCCCGCAACTGAACGCTGCCTGGACGCAGGACCGGCAGCGCGAATATGTTGATGGGGCCAGCAATACGGTGGCCGCGCAGACGGTTTCGCTGACGCAGATCGCGGCCGGTGCAAAGCTCGATGTGCCGCTGGGGGCGCTGGCGCTGCGTTTCGGCGCCGATGCCGTGTGGAGCGCGTCGGGGTCCAGCCTTGGGCTTATACCGGCTTTTGAAGGTCTGCGCGGGCGGCTGCGTATGGGTGCGGATTACGCCCTGCCTAGCGGCGGCGCGCTGAGCCTTGCGCTGAGCTATGACGGGCTGGGCACAGCCGACTATCAGGCGATTGGCGTCAGCGCGGCGCTGAACCTGCCGTTCTAGGCCTGGTCGGCGAGGATGAGGTCGGCGGCGCGCCATGCCAGCATGATGGTGGGCGCGTTGGTATTGCCCGAGGTGAGATTGGGCATGGATGAGGCATCGACCACGCGCAGGCCGGTGGCGCCAAAGAGGCGCAGCCGGGCATCGGTCACGCCGGTTTCGGCATTGGCGGCCATGCGGCAGGTGGCAACGGGGTGAAAGACCGTGCCGCCGCGCTGGGCGAAATCGGCAAGGATTGCAGCATCGTCAAGCTGGTCGGGGGTGGGGCCAAGCGGGGCTTTGGTGATGGCCTGAAGCGGTGCGGTGGCCATGAGGCGCTGCACAAGGCGGGCGCCGGCCAGCACCTCGGCGCGGTCATGATCGGTGGCCAGCGAGTTGGGGTTGATCAGCGGCGGCGCCTCGGGGGCGGGGGCCGAAATATCGACCCGGCCACGGCTTTGCGGGCGGCAGGGCTGAAAGCTGATCAGAAAGCCTGCAAACGGGTCGGGGTTGATGATTTCGCGCCTGCCATCGGGCGCGGTCGTATAGGTGGCGGGGTTGAAGTAGAGCTGCGTATCGGCCGGGCCGCTGCCCGGCATGGCGCGCACAAAACCGCCGCACTGGTTGACGGAAAGCGAGAGCGGGCCGCCACGTGTGGCCAGGTATTGGACCCCGCACAGCGCCTTGCCCCACCACGGCGCGAGCCGGTTGTTGAGCGTGGGCACGGTGGATTTATAGTAATAGTTGATGCCGAGATGGTCTTGCAGATTGCCGCCGACATTGGAATTGTCGATGCGGGTCTGGATGCCGAGCTTTTGCAGGGTTGCGCCGGGGCCGATACCCGCGCGTTGCAGGATTTGCACCGAGCCGATGGCGCCTGCCGAAAGGATAACCTCGCGCCGGGCGGTCAGGGTTTGACCACTGGCAAGTTTCAGGCCGTTGGCGCGGGCGCCGGTGAAGGTGAGTGTGTCGACCAGCTGGTTCTTGATGAGCGTGACATTGGGGCGCTTCAGCGCCGGGCGCAGGAAGGCTGCGGCAGCGGAATGGCGCATTCCGGATTTGGTGGTGATCTCGTAAAGCCCCAGACCTTCGGGCGCATCGCCGTTGAAACTGTCGCTGATCGGCAGGCCAAGGGCACGGCCGGCGGCAAGGTAGTTTTCCTTGATCGGATGCGCGCGCCTGGCAACATTGGTGACATGCAGCGGGCCGGTGCCGGATTGTGTGCCATCGGGCGCGATACGGGTTTCGATTTCGCGATAGGCGGTCTGGATGGCCGGCCAATCCCATCCCGGCATGGCCCAGTCTTCAAAATCGTGTTTCAGGCCGCGACAATAGACCAGCGCGTTGATCGAGGAGGAGCCGCCAAGCACCTTGCCGCGCGGCCAATAGGCGGCGCGGCCTGCCAGACCCGCATCGGGCTGGGCGGTGAATTTCCAGTTGATCTTCGGGTTGAAGAACGTGCGCCCATAGCCGATGGGCAGCTTGATATAGGGGTGGCTGTCGGACCCGCCGGCCTCGACGATTGCGACCTGGTATTTGCCGCTGCGGCTGAGCCTGTCGGCCAGCACGCAGCCCGCAGAGCCCGCGCCGATGATGATGAAGTCGTAATCTGGCATAAAGGATCCGAGGTTGAGTCGGGGGATAATGCAAAGCGGGCGGGCGGGGTGCAATGGGAATGTTGGGGTTGGGGGCTTTGCGCCCCCGGACCCGATGCTGGTAGCCGGGGGTTTCACACCCCCGGACCCCCGTGGGATATTTAAGAGCAAAAGATGGGGGCTGGATGGGCGCGGGCGGGCTTGGTAGCTAGGGGCATGGATGGGCATTTTCCTGTGGATGAGGCCGTGCCGGCGCTGATTGCAGCACTGGGCGATGGCGGCTGCGCGGTTTTGCAGGCGCCGACCGGTTCGGGCAAGACGACGCGGCTGCCGCTGGCGCTGCTGGATTGGGGCGGGATTGACGGGCGCATTTTGATGCTGGAGCCCCGGCGCGTGGCGGCAAGGGCGGCGGCGGAACGGATGGCATCGAGCCTTGGTGAGGCGGTGGGCGGGCGCGTGGGCTACCGGATGCGGGGTGAGGCAAAGCTATCACGCGAGACCCGCATCGAGGTGCTGACCGAGGGGATTTTGACTCGGATGCTGCAGCATGACCCGGCGCTTGCGGGTGTGGGCTGTGTAATTTTCGACGAGTTCCACGAGCGCAGCCTGAATGCCGATCTGGGGCTTGCCTTGTGCATGGAAATGCGTGGGGCTTTGCGGCCGGATTTGAAGCTGCTGGTGATGTCGGCCACCCTGGATGCGGGGCCGGTGGCAGAATTGCTGGATGCGCCGCTGATCACGGCCGAGGGGCGCAGCTTTGAGGTTGAGGTGATCCACAAGCCGGCACCGCCTGTGCGCGGGCGCGCGCCGCGGCTGGAGGGGGTGGTGGCGGGTGCGGTGCGCGCGATTCTGGAGGAGAGTGCGGGCGGTGTGCTGGTGTTTTTGCCGGGCGAGGGGGAGATTCGCCGGGTGATGGGGATGCTTTCGAACCTGCCCGAGGGGGTGGAGATGCTGCCGCTTTACGGCGCACTGCCCTTTGGTGAACAGCGCCGCGCGCTGGCGCCGGTGAAGGGGCGCAAGCTGGTGCTGGCGAGTGCGATTGCCGAAACCTCGGTCACGATTCCGGATATCTCGGTTGTGGTCGATGCGGGGTTGGCGCGGCGGTCGCGCTATGATGCCGCCTCGGGCATGGCGCGGTTGCTGACCGAGCGTGCAAGCCGGGCCGAGGCCACGCAGCGGCAGGGGCGGGCGGGGCGCGTGGGGCCGGGGCGCTGCTATCGGCTCTGGAGCAAGGGCGAGGAGGGGGCGCTGGCGGCCTTTGCCCCGCCGGAAATTGCCGCCGCCGACCTTGCACCGCTGGTGCTGGATCTGGCCATGTGGGGTGCGCGCAGCCCCGATGATGTGCGGTTTTTAACGCCGCCCCCCGCGCCTGCCTGGGCAGCGGCGGTGGATTTGATGCAGCATTTGGGCGCTTTGGATGCGGCGGGGGGGATTACTGCGCATGGCCGCGCTTTGGCCGAGGTGCCCGCGCATCCGCGCCTTGCGCATATGCTGGTGGCAGGCGGTGGTGCGCTGGCCGCCGAGCTTGCGGCGCTGCTGTCGCTGCGGGTGCCGATGCGCGAGGCGGGGGTGGATATTGCGCCGCGCCTGCGCGCCATGCGCAGTGGCGCGGGGCAGGCCGAGGCCAGGCGGCTGGCGAAATTCGCGGGGGCAGAGCGAGGGCTGGGTGCGGGGGCGCTGCTGTCGCTCGCCTATCCCGACCGGATTGCGATGGCGCGACCGGGGGGCGACGGGCGCTACCTGATGGCCGGCGGCAAGGAGGCGGTGCTGCCACAGGGTGGCGGGCTGGCCGGGCAGGGGTTTTTGGTGGCGGCGGATCTGGATGGCGACGCGCGTTCGGCGAAAATCCGGCTGGCGGCGGCGATCGGGATTGGCGAGATCGAGGCGCTGCATGGACACCGGATTGCCGAGGTGGATGTCTGCACATGGTCGCGTCGCGACCGCGCGGTGCTGGCGCGCCGCCAACGCCAGCTTGATGCGCTGGTGCTGAGCGATGCGCATTGGCCCGATGCCCCTGCCGAGGCGGTTGCGGCGGCTTTGTGCGAGGGGGTGGCGCAGCCTGGGCTGGGCTGTTTGCCCTGGACCAAGGCCAGCCGCTATTTCGTGGCGCGGGTGGAATGGGCGCGGGGGCAGGGGGCGGATTTGCCCGATTTCTCGGATGCAGCACTGCTGGGCGAACTTGCCGACTGGCTTGCGCCCTGGCTGAACGGGTTGCGGCGGGCCGAGGATTTGGGGCGCGTGGCGCTGATGGAGGCCTTGGCCGCGCGGCTTGGCTGGGCGGGCAAGGCGGCGTTGGATGATCTGGCACCGGAGGCGATTTCGGCCCCCACAGGCACGCGGCTCGCGATAGATTATGGCGGCGCACAGCCCAGTATATCGGTGCGCCTGCAAGAGATGTTCGGGCTAACGAGCCACCCCTGTATTGGCCCCAAACGCCAACCGTTGCTGATCGAGCTGCTCTCACCCGCGCAGCGCCCTGTGCAGATTACCGCCGATTTGCCGGGGTTTTGGGCGAGTTCCTATGGTGATGTGCGGTGGGATTTGCGCGGGCGCTATCCGCGCCACCACTGGCCGGAAGACCCTGCCGAGGCAGAGGCGACGCGGCGGGTTAAGCCGCGGGGGACGTAGGGTTGGGGTGGCTTCTCCCCGGTGCAGTGCCGCCCCGGACTTGATCCGGGGCCTCTGGCTATTGCGGTCGAGGTCCCGGGTCAAGCCCGGGACGGCGTTGGGCCCGGGTGTTTGGCTGCGTTGTTTGGATCGTGAAATCAGCACGAAAGCTGCGGGTGCATACTTTTTAATTGCAACTGCGTTCACCAAACACCCCAGTTGTTTACTTTTGCGTCTGGCGCTAGGGTCGGGGGAGGCGGGCCTTTGGGAGCGGGGCTGTGATTTCGCGCATGTTGCCAGGGGCCGCCGCCCATAGGTGCCGAAAATGGCACGGGAACAACAAAAAGGCCCGAGGAATATGTCATCCACCAGAGAACCAAGTTTCCGCCAATCCGTCGATTTGATGTTCAACCGCGCTGCGAAGTTGATGGATATGTCGCCCGGATTGGAAGAGAAGATCCGCGTTTGCAACTCTACCTATACCGTGCGGTTCGGCGTGCGGTTGCGCGGGCAGATCAAGACCTTTACCGGCTATCGCTCGGTGCATTCCGAGCATATGGAGCCGGTCAAGGGCGGGATTCGCTTTGCGATGTCGGTCAACCAGGACGAGGTCGAGGCGCTGGCCGCGCTGATGACCTATAAATGCGCGCTGGTGGAAACGCCGTTTGGCGGCTCCAAGGGCGGGCTGTGCATTGATCCGCGCGAATGGGAAGAGCATGAGCTGGAGTTGATCACGCGCCGCTTTGCCTATGAGCTGATCAAGCGCGACCTGATCAACCCCGCCCAGAACGTGCCGGCCCCCGATATGGGCACGGGTGAGCGCGAGATGGCGTGGATTGTCGACCAGTACAAGCGCATGAACACCACCGACATCAACGGCGCGGCCTGTGTGACGGGTAAGCCCTTGAATTCCGGCGGGATTCAGGGCCGGGTCGAGGCGACGGGGCGCGGGGTGCAATATGCGCTGGAAGAATTTTTCCGCCACCCCGAGGATATGGCCATTGCCGGGCTTTCCGGCACGCTTGAGGGCAAGCGGGTGATTGTGCAGGGGCTGGGGAATGTGGGCTATCATGCCGCGAAATTCCTGAGCGAGGAATCGGGCTGCAAGATTATCGGGGTGATCGAGCGCGATGGCGCGATCATGGATGATAACGGGCTGAATATTGAAGAGCTGAAGGCGCATGTAACCGCGCAGAACGGCGTGAAGGGCTATCGTGGCCGTTTTGTCGAGAACGGCGCCGCTGTGCTGGAGGAAGACTGCGATATCCTGATTCCGGCGGCGATGGAGGCGGTGATCAACCTTGACAATGCCGAGCGGATCAAGACGAAACTGCTGATCGAGGCGGCAAACGGGCCGGTCACTGCGGGGGCCGATGATATTCTGCGTGACAAGGGCGTGGTGATTATTCCGGACATGTATGCCAATGCCGGCGGTGTGACGGTGTCCTATTTCGAATGGGTGAAGAACCTCAGCCATATCCGTTTTGGCCGGATGCAGCGCCGCCAGGAGGAAAGCCGGCATATGCTGCTGGTGGAAGAGCTGGAGCGGCTTTCGGCAGATCGCGGGCTGAAATGGGAGATCGACCCGAAATTCAAGACGCGCTATCTGAAGGGCGCGGGCGAGTTGGAGCTTGTGCGCTCGGGGCTGGATGACACGATGCGCGCGGCTTATCAGGCGATGCGCGAGGTCTGGCATTCGCGCAATGATGTGACCGATTTGCGCACGGCGGCCTATCTGGTGTCGATCGGGCGCGTGGCGGCGAGTTATCGCTCCAAGGGGCTGTAGGCGCTTCTGGCTGCTGTCGGATGCCTCCGGCGGGGATATTTATGAGCAAAAGATGGGGCCGGTGCAGGGGCTGCGCTGGCCCTATTCCTGGGGTTGGTCGCTGCGCGCCTGGGCGACAAGCTCGGCGCCGCGCGGGCTTTTAAGCACGTCGATCGCCTCGGCCAGCGATTTGGCGGCGTTGCGGTTGGTGGCCCCGCCGATGCCGACCATTTTGCCAAGCCGCCACCACAGGCCCGGTGCCCAGCCGCGCCTTTGGCGCGATTTCAGGCGCAAGGTGAAGCCGTTGGCGGGTTTGATGGCGAAGGTGCCGCGCTCGATCTTGTCGATCTCATCGAGCGTGCAGATGATCGTGCCGTTGGTGTCGCGCAAATCGGTATCGGTAAGGACAAGCCCGGCCGATGTGGCCTGCCAGAAGCGCCAGGCGCTGAACAGCATGGCCCCGCCGATGACGAGCAAAAGCAGCAGATAGACAGGGCTTGCGGGCGGACGGGCGGCGGCGATCAGGATCAGCCCCGCGCCCATGAGCAGTTGCAGGGCCAGGCCGACAAAGCGGCGCAGCGGCGAGACATACATATGTGCGATGACGATACTCATGAAGCGGGCATGGGGCAGTTTGCGCGGCGGGTCAAGTAGGAAGGGCCGCGCGCCCGGCTGGCACCACCTCATAGCCCGGCTCTTCGGGTTCATCATCGACCATTTCGGCGGGGAAGCCGGGGGCGGTGATGGTGAGGCCGGTCGCGTCTTCCAGGCGGCGGATGATGTCATCGGACTGGGCGCGGGTGCCGTAGCGTTTCTGGCCGTCCTTGAAAATTTCGATCATCAGCGGTGAGATTTCGAGCGGCACATTGGCGGCTTCGGCGATGCTCTGGAACAGGCCGATATCCTTCAGCACAAGGTCCATCGTGAAGTTGATGTCGCGGCTGCCGTTCAGAATGACCTGACTTTCGGTTTCATGCACAAAGCTGGTGCCGGAAGAGATTTTGATGGCTTCATAGGTGGTGCCAAGGTCAAGGCCGGCGGCCTTCATGGTGACCATTGCTTCGCAGACGGTGAGCAGGTTGGCGGTGGCGAGGTAGTTGGTCATGACCTTCAGGATGGAGGCTGAACCAACCGGGCCGGTATGCAGCACGCGGCGGCCAAGAATGGTGAGAATGGGCAGGACGCGTTCGAATGTGGGCCGGTCGCAGCCCGCGAAAATGGAGATATTGCCGGTATCGGCGCGGTGGCAGCCACCGGAAACCGGGCAATCGACCGCCGCTCCGCCCTTGGCGATAACGGCCTGGGCAAGGCGCTTGATCTCGCCGGCATCGGTGGTGGACATTTCCAGCCAGATTTTGCCGGTCGTGACCGATTGCAGCAGCCCGTCGTCGCCCTCCATCACGGCGGCGCAGGCGGCAGGGCTGGGCAGGCAGGTGATGACGATATCGCAGGCTTGCATCATCTCGGCCGGGCTGCTGGCCGATGTGGCACCGCGCGCCGTGAATCTGGCAACAAGCGCCGGATCGAGGTCGCGCACCATGAGGTTTTTGCCGTTGCGCAGCAGGCTGCCGGCCAGTTTGCCGCCGACATTGCCCAGGCCGATGAATCCGATCTGCATGAAAATCTCTCCGATAATTTCATGGCAGGATGGTGGATTCGTGCAAGAGCGCAAGCAGAATTGCGACAGCATCGTCGGAAATGCGCTTGGGTGCATCGGGTTGTTTCCGTTTTGCGGACAGTCTTGCGCGATTGTGGTGAATTGCAACGTTATATGCTGCCACCTATCTTGGGGATTGAAAGAGAGGTTGCTATGTCGTTTCGTCCTGTAAAATCGGAAACCCTTGCCCAGCCCACAATTGAAGGGGCCGGGGTGAGTTTGTATCGGGCCTTTGGCTTCAGGAATCCGCGCGATTTCGACCCGTTCCTTCTGCTCGATGATTTTCGCAATGATGACCCGCGCGCCTATGCCAAGGGGTTTCCCTGGCATCCGCATCGCGGCATCGAAACCATTACCTATGTGCTGGAAGGCACAGTGGAACATGCGGATTCGCTGGGCAACAAGGGCCGGCTTGGCGCGGGTTCGGTGCAATGGATGACCGCCGGGTCGGGCATTCTGCATCAGGAAATGCCCAGCGGCGATGCGGCGGGCAAGATGCACGGCTTCCAGCTTTGGGCCAATCTGCCGAGTGCCCAGAAAATGACCGCGCCGCGCTATCAGGACATCAAGGGTAGCGATATTACCGAGCTGCTTGATGATGATGGCACGGTGATCAAGATCATTACCGGCGATTATAGGGGCTATAAAGGCCCGGTCGACGGCATTGCCGCCGAGCCGCAATATCTGGATATTTCGGTGCCGCCGAATACGCGCAAGAGTTTTCCGGTGGATACTTACCGTCAGGTATTTGCCTATGTTTTCGGCGGTGCGGGCAGCTTTCGGGCCGCCTCGAACCCCATTGGGGTGCGGGTGGAAAAAGAGGTGCGCGGGCAGGAGCTGAACATCCGCGATATGTCGGGCAACCGGACGCTGGTGCAATTTGACACGGGCAATGAGGTGACGGTGCAGGCCGGGCCGGATGGCGTGCGGTTCTTGCTGGTTTCGGGCCGCCCGATTGAGGAGCCGGTGGCCTGGCACGGGCCGATTGTGATGAACACGGCCGCCGAAATCCAGCAGGCGATGCGTGATTTGAACAACGGCACATTCATTGCCGCGCAGCATTAGGTGAATGCGCTGATCGCCGCCCCGCAAAGCGCGGCGGTCAGCAGCACCCAGAGCAGGTTCATATGCCGCGCCAGCAGCAGATAGGCCGAGAGCAGGCCGATGGCGGCAACGCGCCAGTCGACGCTGAAAAGCGTGGGTTGCCACAGGGTGAGCGGGCCGAGCGTGCTGCGCGTGACCTCGCCAAACAGCACATGCAGCGCGAACCAGAGCGACAGGTTGAGGATGACGCCGACCACGGCGGCGGTGATCGCGGCAAAGGCGGCGGAAAGGCGGCGCTGGGCGCCGATCCATTCAATATAGGGCGCGCCGGCGAATATCCATAAATAGCAGGGCACGAAGGTGGCCCAAAGGGCGACCAAAGCGGCGGCAATGCCAAGCCAGAGGCCACCCGCGCCATAGCCTGCCGTATAGGCCACAAATTCGGTGACAAGAATGAGCGGGCCGGGCGTGGTTTCGGCCAGACCCAGACCATCCATCATTTGCCCGGCGGTAAGCCAGCCGCGCGCGGTTACGACCTCCTGCGCCATATAGGCCAGCACGGAATAGGCACCACCAAAGGTGACGACCGCGAGTTTGGCAAAGAACCAGCCGATTTGCGCCAGAATGCCGGGGAAAAAGAGCTGCAGGGCCGCGAGTGGCAGCAGCCAGATGGCCAACCATATGGCAATGGTGGCAAGGGTTTGGCCAAGCGGCGTTGCGGCGGTGGGCGGATCTGGCGCGGCCGGTGCTGGCCGGGCGGTGAACATGCCAAGCAGGGCGGCCAGCGCAATGATCAGCGGGAAGGGCAGTGCGAAGAAAAAGATGCCGATGAAGGCGAGCGCGGCAATGGCCCAGTGCATGTGGCGCCTGAGCGCGCGGCGTGCGATGCGCAGCAAAGCCTCGATGACAATGACCAGCACGGCGGCCTTGATGCCCAGAAACAGCGCCGCGATTATGGGGATGTTGCCATAGGCGGCATAGGCCATTGCCAGCGCCAGCATGACCAGCGCACCGGGCAGCACGAACAGCAGCCCGGCAATCAGCCCGCCCGGCACACCGCGCTGCTTCCAGCCCGCATAGGTGGCAAGCTGCGTTGCCTCTGGCCCAGGCAAAAACATGCAAAAGCCAAGGGCGGAAAGATATTGTGCCTCGCTCAGCCAGCGGCGGTCTTCGACCAGCACGCGGTGCATGAGCGCGATTTGCGCAGCAGGGCCGCCGAAGGAGAGCAGGCCGATGCGGGTGAAGGTGGCGAACAAAGCGCGCAGGCTGGGCGGGGTCATCGGGCCGCGCCCATGTTGTTCGGCTGAGATTTCGTTGCGCGCGGGCATAAACATATTTCCGGAGCTAGAGATTTGCCGGATGCGGGTTTGGGCCGGAGCCTGATCGGGAACTCGCGCTGTGGCCCAAGGGATGTGCTTCTATGACAAATGCTATTGCTACCCTAGCCCCCCGCCCAAAGCCCGCCAGCCGTGGGGTGCGGCGTGGCCTGCATTTCAAGGTGCAGGCGGGTGCCGGTATAGGGGTGGGCGCGGGCGACATCCTCATTCAGCTCCACACCCAGACCGGGGGCGGTGGGGACATGGACATAGCCATCCTCCCAGTGGATGGGGGTGGTCAGGAGGTGCTGGTGAAAGGGGTTGCCGGTGCCGATTTGCTCGAGCATCAGCAGGTTGGGCAGGCTCGCGCCAAGCTGGATATTGGCGGCCCACTCAATCGGGCCAGCGTAAAGATGCGGGGCCATCTGGGCGTTGAAGGCCTCGGACATGCCGGCGATTTTCTTGGCCTCCCACAGGCCGCCGACGCGGCCCAATGCCGGTTGCAGGATGGTGGCGCCAGCTTGCAGGGCGGGCAGGAATTCGGCCTTGGTGGTCAGGCGTTCGCCGGTGGCGACGGACAGCGCGCAGCCATTTGCCACGCGGGCGAGCGCGGCCATATTGTCGGGCGGCACGGGTTCTTCAAACCAGAGCGGCTGATAGGGGGCGATGGCTTGCGCCATACGCAGCGCGCCGCCGGTGGTGAACTGGCCATGCGTGCCGAACAGCAGATCGGCCCGGCTGCCCACGGCGTCACGCAGGGCGGCGCAAATCTCGACCGAGCGCGCGATATCCACCATTGTCGGCTGGTGGCCGCCCATGATGGTGTAGGGGCCGGCCGGGTCGAACTTGACCGCCGTAAAGCCCAAGTCGACCATGCGCGCGGCACAGGCGGCGGATTGTTCGGCGTTGTTGTAGAATGTAAGCGGGTCTTGGTCTTCGGTGGGGTAAAGATAGGTATAGCTGCGCAAACGGTCATTCACCTGCCCGCCAAGCAGGGCGTGGATGGGGCGGTTTAGCGCCTTGCCGACAATATCCCAACAGGCCATCTCAAGCCCGGAAAACGCGCCGATGACGGTGGGGTCGGGGCGCTGGGTGAAGCCGGCGGAATAGGTGCTGCGAAACATCTGCTCGATGCGGTCGGGCGATTGGCCAAGCATGTGGCGCGCGAAGACATCCTCGATGACCGCTTGCATGGCAATGGGGCCGACGGCGGCGGCATAAACCTCGCCATAGCCGACAATGCCGGTATCGGTGACGAGTTTCACGAAGATGAAATAGCGCCCGCCAAAACCGGGTGGCGGGTTGCCAACGACAAACACCTCAAGATCGCGTAGCTTCATGGCATCCCCCTTGTTTGGGCCAAACTGCCCAGCAGGGCGCATGGTTGCAATGATTCGTCGGGTGCATGGCCGTGTCACGTTTCGTGTCGGAACTGTTTCAGGCGCGGTTGTGCGGTTGAATTTGGCCAAGCGCCGCGCCACAAGGGGCCAAACGAGCAGATAGGCCAGAGGCAGAGCATGTGCGGAATAATCGGGATTTTGGGGGCAGAGGCGGTTGCGCCGCGCATTCTGGGCGGGCTGAAGCGGCTGGAATATCGCGGCTATGACAGTGCCGGCATTGCCACGCTGAACGGTGGCGCGATTGAAACGCGCCGCGCCGTGGGCAAGCTGGCGGCGCTGGATGAAAGCCTGAATGCCGCACCGCTGGCCGGGCTTGCGGGCATCGGCCATACGCGCTGGGCCACGCATGGCGCAGCGACCGAAGCCAATGCCCACCCGCATGTGGCTGGGCCGGTGGCCGTGGTGCATAACGGGATTATCGAGAATTTTGCGCCCCTGCGGGACGAGTTGCGCGCCGGTGGAGCCGTGTTCGCATCGGATACCGATACCGAGGTGATTGCCCAGCTTTGCGCGCAGTTTCTGGCGCATGGCAAAACCCCGCAAGAGGCGGTTGCCGCCACGCTGGCGCGGCTGCGCGGGGCCTTTGCGCTGGCCTTTTTGTTTGCGGGTCATGACGATGTGATGATCGGCGCACGCCGCGGCTCGCCCCTTGCCGTGGGGCATGGCGTGGGGGAAATGTATCTGGGCTCGGATGCGCTGGCTTTGGCGCCGATGACCGGGCGCATCACCTATCTGGAAGAGGGTGACATGGCGGTTCTAAGCCGTGCCGGTGTGACGGTTTACGATGCCGAAGGGCGCCTGGCCAACCGCGAAATGCGGGTGGTGAATGTGGACCAGGTGCGCGTGGATAAAGGCAATTACCGGCATTTCATGGCCAAGGAAATTCATGAACAACCCTCGGTTCTGGGTTACGCGCTGGCGCATTACCAAACCGCGGGGCGCGATGCCGTGCAGGTGCCCGAAGGCGCGCCGGATTTTGCGAAAGTGGACAGGCTGGTGATGGTTGCCTGCGGCACGGCCTATTACGCCTGCCATGTGGCGAAATACTGGTTTGAAAGCATTGCCCGCATTCCGGTGGAAATTGATGTCGCCAGCGAGTTCCGCTATCGCGAGCCGCCGATTTCGGCGCGTGACGGGGCGATTTTTGTCAGCCAGTCGGGGGAGACGGCCGATACTTTGGCGGCGCTGCGCTATGTGCAGGGCAAGGCCGGGCAGGTGCTGGCGCTGGTGAATGTGGCCGAAAGCACGATTGCGCGCGAAAGTGGTTTGGCGCTGCCCATCAAGGCGGGGGTGGAGATTTCGGTCGCCTCGTCCAAAGCGTTTACATGCCAGCTGGCGGTGTTTGCGAATTTGGCCATTCTGGCGGGCCGCCAGCGCGGGCATGTTACGGCAGAGCAGGAAACCAGCCTGCTGGCCGCTTTGGCGACCGCCCCGCGCCTTGTGGCCGAGGCTTTGGGGCAGGAGCCGGAAATGGCCGCCGCGGCGCGCGATCTGAGCCGCGCGCGCGATGTGCTGTTTCTGGGGCGCGGCGCGATGTATCCGCTGGCGCTGGAAGGTGCGCTGAAGCTGAAAGAACTGAGCTATATTCATGCCGAGGGCTATGCCAGCGGCGAGTTGAAACACGGCCCGATTGCGCTGATTGATGAGCATGTGCCGGTGATCTGCTTTGCGCCCTTCGATGCGGTGTTTGAAAAGACCATTTCCAACATGCATGAGGTAATGGCGCGCGGTGGCCGTGTGCTGCTGGTGACCGATGCCAAAGGGGCTGCCGAGGTGGGTGAGGGCGCGTGGAAAACCATTATCCTGCCCGAGGCGCACCCGCTGGTCGCCCCGATCCTCTATGCCGTGCCTGCACAGCTACTGGCTTATCACACTGCCCAAGAAAAAGGCACTGATGTTGACCAACCGCGCAATCTTGCCAAATCTGTGACCGTGGAGTGATTTTATGGCTGGATTTTTAAGATTATATTGAAAGTGCTGCAACGATCCTGCGATAACACATGAAATAAAAGACTTGCCAGATGAGGTGATGGCGGTCAAAATTTTACCAATTGGTCAAAGGTAGCATCAACGAAGATTGGGCGCCAAGACATTGGGGAGTGTTATGGAACCATTATTGCGGATCGACGCGCTATCAAAGGCCTATCCGGGCGTGCAAGCCAATGATTCTGTGTCATTTGACATTCAGCATGGCGAGATTCACGCGCTGCTGGGTGAGAATGGCGCGGGGAAATCAACCCTGGTAAAGATGATTTACGGGCTGGTGCGGCCCGATACCGGCAGTATGACCCTGCTTGGCGCGCATTATGCACCACCAAAACCGGGCGAGGCGCGGCGCGCCGGCGTGGCGATGGTGTTCCAGCATTTCTCGCTGTTCGAGGCGCTGAATGTGGGCGAAAACATTGCGCTGGGCATGGAGAATGCGCCCGACCGCCGCGCATTGGCCGCCAAGATCCGCGAGGTTTCAACCGCCTATGGCCTGCCGCTCGACCCGGACAGGCTGATCGGTGATCTGTCGGTGGGCGAGCGCCAGCGCGTTGAGATTGTGCGCTGCCTTTTGCAGAACCCGAAGCTGCTGATCATGGATGAGCCGACCTCGGTGCTGACCCCGCAAGAGGTGGAGATTCTCTTTGCCACCTTGCGCAAACTGGCCAGCGAAGGCGTGGCGATTCTCTATATCAGCCACAAGCTCGAAGAGATCAAATCGCTCTGTGACCGCGCCACGATTTTGCGCTTGGGCAAGGTGGTGGGCAAATGTGTGCCCGCCGAGGAAACCGCACGCAGCATGGCGGAAATGATGATCGGCGCGGAACTGGCCATGCCCGGCGCGCGCGATTATCAGCCCGGCGAGGTGGCGCTGGAGCTTAGGGGTTTGAACCTGCCAAGCCTTGATCCGTTCGGCACCAGCCTGCGCGATGTCAGCCTTGCGCTGCGCAAGGGCGAGGTGATGGGCATTGGCGGTGTGGCCGGCAACGGGCAGGATGAACTGCTGCTGGCCTTGTCGGGCGAACGCCGCGTGGCGCGCGAGATGGTCGCGCTGAAGGGCGTGTCCATTGGGCATTTTCAGCCCGAAACGCGGCGCGCGCTGGGAATGTTGACCGCGCCGGAAGAACGGCTGGGCCATGCCGCAGCACCCGATATGTCGCTTGTCGACAATGCCGTGCTGACCGCGCAGACACGGCGCAAGCTGGCCAGAAATGGCTGGCTGAATATGCGAAAAGCCGCCAGTTTTTCCGACGAGATCATTGCACGTTTCGATGTGCGCACTCCTGGCAATCACGTGGCTGCAAGGGCCTTGTCGGGCGGAAACTTGCAGAAATACGTCATAGGACGAGAGGTGCTGCAAAGCCCCGATGTGCTGGTGGTGAACCAGCCGACATGGGGGGTTGATGCGGCGGCGGCGGCTGCCATCCGCCAGGCCCTGCGCGATCTGGCGGCAAATGGCGCGGCGGTTCTGGTGGTCAGCCAGGATCTGGACGAGCTGATGGAAATGTCGGACACATTCGCGGTCCTGGCCGAAGGCCGACTTTCAAAACCACGGCCCGCCGAAGGGCTGAGCATTGAGGAAATCGGCCTGATGATGGGCGGAACCCACGGTATGGAACCAATGGCGGGGGCAACGATATGATCCGGCTCGAACGGCGCAAGGCCCCCTCGACGGCCATGCTGTGGCTGACCCCCGTGCTGGCCGTCGTGCTGACGATGATCTTTGGCGGTATCCTGTTTGCGCTGCTGGGCAAAGACCCGTTTGCCGCCATCCAGATGATTTTCATCGAACCCTTTACCGACAGCTATTCGCAGCGGCAATTGCTGATCAAGGGCGGCCCGCTTATTCTGATCGCCGTGGGGCTGAGCCTTGGCTTTCGGGCCGGGGTCTGGAACATTGGCGCCGAGGGCCAGTTCATCATGGGGGCGATTGGCGGCGGGGCGGTGGGCCTTGCGCTTTATGGCACGCCCGGCATCTGGGTGCTGCCGCTGATGGCGCTGACCGGCGCGTTCTGCGGCTTTGCCTGGGCGATGATTCCGGCGTTCCTGAGGGTGAAGTTCAACGCCAACGAAATTCTGGTCAGCCTGATGCTGGTCTATGTGGCCGAAAACTTTTTGCGCGCAATGGTGACGGGCGCATTGAAAAACCCCGATGGGCGCGGTTTTCCCGAAAGCCGCAGCCTGGCCGATTATGCCAGCGCCGAAATGCCGATGCTGATCAAGTCTGCCGGGCTGAATGTGGGCGGTCTGGCGGCGATCGGCGCCGTCGTGCTGGCCTATGCGCTGCTGGCGCGCCACAGGCTTGGCTACCAGATCAAGCTGACCGGGCAAGCGCCGCGAGCGGCGCGGTTCTCCGGGGTCAAACCCGGGGTGATTGTAGCCGCCACAATGGGCATTTCCGGCGCGCTTGCCGGCGTGGCGGGGCTATTCGAACTGGTGGGGCCGGCCGGCAAGCTGACAACCAATTTTCCGCTTGGCTATGGCTTCACGGCGATTATCGTGGCGTTTTTGGGGCGTCTCAACCCGATCGGCGTTTTCCTTGCGGGCATTCTGATGGCCGCCACCTATGTGGGCGGTGAAACCGTGCAATTCGCACTGCAAGTGCCTGCCGCCGCCATCCGGGTGTTCCAGGGAATGCTGTTGTTCTTCCTGCTGGCCGTGGATGTGCTGGTGGCCTATCGCTTTGTGCTGAAAAAGGAGGCGAAGTAATGGATCTATCGTCAATCGACCCGATTTCGCTGATCGCCAGCCTGATGATTGCCGCAACCCCCATATTGCTGGCCGGGCTGGGCGAGCTGGTGGTTGAAAAATCGGGTGTGCTGAACCTTGGCGTAGAGGGGATGATGATCATCGGGGCCATTGCCGGCTTTGCGATGGCCGTTGAAACCGAAAACCCCTATCTGGGAATGCTCGCCGCAATGGGCGCCGGTGCGGTTCTGGCCCTGCTCTTTGGCATTCTGACGCAATATTTACTGTCGAATCAGGTGGCGACGGGGCTAGCGCTGACATTGTTCGGGCTTGGCCTGGCGGCCTTGCTTGGCCATTCCTATACCGGGCTTAAACCCCCCGCCGTGGCCAAGCTCGACATAGCCTTTTTAACCGATATTCCCGTGCTGGGGCGGATTCTGTTCAACCATGATGCGGTTGTCTATTTCTCGATCTTCATGGTCGTGGCGCTGTGGTGGTTCCTGAACCGCAGCCGCGCCGGGCTTGTGCTGCGCGCGGTGGGTGAAAGCCATGATGCCGCGCATTCGCTTGGTTACAACGTGGTGATGATCCGCATGGGCGCCATCCTGTTCGGCGGGGCTATGGCCGGTTTGGGCGGCGCCTATTTCAGCCTGATCCGCGTGCCGCAATGGACAGAGGGCATGACGGCAGGTGCGGGCTGGATTGCGCTGGCGCTGGTGGTGTTTGCAAGCTGGAAGCCCGGGCGGCTGCTGATTGGCGCCTATCTGTTCGGGGGCATCTCGGTTCTGGAAATTAACCTGCAAATCGCCGGTGCGGGCATCTCGCCTGCATATTTGAAGATGACTCCCTACCTTGTCACCATTATCGTATTGGTGATCATGTCCTCCGATCGTCGGCGGGCATCGCTAAACGCTCCGGCCTCGCTTGGCCGTTCTTTCCACGCTTCGCATTGAAGCAAAACCGCATTGGAGGATTTTATGAGATTGATGAAAACACTGGCTGCCAGCGCGCTTGCATTGGGGCTGGCAACCGGCGCCCAGGCGCAAGAGCCCTACAAGGTTGGCTTTGTCTATGTCGGCCCGGTGGGCGACCTTGGCTGGAGCTATCAGCATGATCTGGGCCGCCAGGCCGTGCAGGACTATTTTGGGGATGCGGTTGAAACCTCTTATGTTGAATCGGTTCCCGAAGGTGCCGATGCGGAAAGGGTGATTACCCAGATGGCGCGCTCGGGTGTCGACATGATCTTCACCACCTCGTTCGGCTATATGGATGCGACGATCAACGTTGCCGAAGAATTTCCCGATGTGTTGTTTGAACATGCAACCGGCTATCGTCTGGCCGACAATGTTTCCAACTATTCGGCACGCTTTTACGAAGGTCGCCATGTGATTGGCCTGATGGCCGGCCGCATGACCGAAACCAACACAATCGGCTATATCGCGTCCTTCCCGATTCCCGAAGTTATCCGTGGCATCAACGCCGCATATCTTGCCGCCAAATCGGTCAACCCCGATGTGGAATTCAAGGTGGTATGGGCGTTTACCTGGTTTGATCCGGGCAAGGAGGCCGAAGCCGCCAATGCGCTGATCGACCAGGGTGCCGATGTGATCATGCAGCATACCGACAGCCCCGCCGCGATGACCATTGCCGAAGAGCGCGGCGTTCTGGCCTTTGGCCAGGCCTCGAACATGGCGAATTTCGGGCCGAATGCGCAGATGACCTCGATCATGGATGATTGGGATCCCTACTATATTGCGCGCGTTCAGGCCGGCATGGACGGCACATGGGAAAGCACCGCAACCTGGGATGGTATTGCCGCTGGCATGGTGGCTTTTGCACCGTTCAACGAAAACCTGCCCGCCGAGGTGGTGGCCGAAGCGCAGGCGGCAATCGATGCGATTGCAGCGGGCACATTGCACCCCTTCACCGGCCCGATCAACCGCCAGGACGGTTCGCCCTGGTTGGCCGAAGGCGAAGTGGCCGATGACGCCACGCTGGCCACGATGGACTTTTATGTTGAAGGCATCACCGGCGATATTCCGCAATAGGCGCGTATGGCCCGCAACATCAAACGGTCCGCGTTGCGGGCCGTTTTTTATTGCGGGCGGTGGCGGCGCGGCCGGTGTGGCGCCTGGTGCAACCCCGGTCGCGCGCCGCGATGCACCCGCAGCGCCTGTTGCGGAAATCGTCGTGGCCGTTGTGCTTTGCTGGTTTCGCGCGCCTTTGCTTGTGGCTAGACTTGCGCCATGAACAGCCCCCGATTCATCCATCTGCGCACCCATAGTGCCTATTCCCTGCTGGAAGGTGCGGTTGATCTGAAGCGGCTGATCGCGCTTGCCAAAGCCGCCGACATGCCCGCGATTGCCGTGACCGATACCGGCAATATGTTTGGTGCGCTCGAATTTTCGGAATATGCCGCAAAGGCGGGTTTGCAGCCGATCATCGGTTGCCAGTTGGCGCTTTCCTATGCGCCGCCCGCGCGCCAGGGCGAAGCACCGCCACCGGCCCGCCCGATTGTGCTGCTCGCGCAGAACGAGGCGGGCTATAACAACCTTATGAAGCTGAATTCACACAATTTTCTGGATTGTGGCGATGCGCTGCCGCATGTGACGATGCAGCATCTGGAGGCGCATTCCGAAGGGCTGATCGCGCTTTCGGGCGGGGCGGAAGGCCCGCTTGGCTATTTGTGCGCCGAGGGGCAGGCGGAGGCCGCGCGCGCCCTGGCCAAGCATCTTGCAAAGATTTACCCCGGCAGGCTTTACATTGAAATCCAGCGCCACCCCGATGGCGATGCACCGCGCATGGCGCGCGAAGCGGCCAGCGAACCGGGGTTGATCGGCCTGGCCTATGCGCTGGAATTGCCGTTGGTGGCCACCAATGAGGTGTTCTTCCCCGAACCTGATTTCTACGCCGCCCATGATGCGCTGATCTGCATTGCCGAAGGCGCCTATGTTGACCAGCAAACGCCGCGCCGCCACCTGACGCCAGCCCATTACTTCAAGTCGCAGGACGAAATGGTTAAGCTCTTTACCGACCTGCCGGAAGCGGTGGAAAATACGGTAGAGATTGCGCGGCGTTGCGGCTTTCGGGTGCGCACACGCGCGCCGATTCTGCCAAAATTCGCCGATGACGAGGTGGTGGAACTGCGCCGCGCCGCCCATGAAGGGCTGGCGGAGCGGCTGAAGGTAATCCCCCATGCGGCCGAGGTTGCGGATTACGAGGCGCGACTCGATTTCGAGCTGGGTGTGATCGAGCAAATGGGCTTTCCCGGCTATTTTCTGATCGTGGCCGATTTCATCAAATGGGCCAAGGCGCAGAACATTCCCGTGGGGCCGGGGCGTGGTTCGGGGGCAGGCTCGCTTGTTGCTTATTCGCTGACAATTACCGACCTTGACCCGCTGCGCTATTCCCTTCTTTTTGAACGGTTTTTGAACCCCGAACGCGTGTCGATGCCCGATTTTGACATCGACTTCTGCATGGATCGCCGCGAGGAGGTGATCCGCTATGTGCAAGAGAAATATGGCCGCGACAAGGTGGGGCAGATCATTACCTTTGGCGCGCTTCTGTCCAAGGCGGCGGTGCGCGACATCGGCCGCGTTTTGCAAATGCCCTATATGCAGGTGGACCGGCTGAGCAAGCTGATCCCGGTTGAGGGTGTAAAGCCTGTCAGCATCCACAAGGCGCTGCAGGACGAGCCGCGCCTGCGCGAGGAAGCCCGAAGCGAAGAGGTTGTGGCGCGGATGCTCGACTATGCGGGCCGGGTCGAGGGGCTGTTGCGCAATGCCTCAACCCATGCCGCCGGTGTGGTGATTGGTGACCGTCCGCTGGACGAGCTGGTGCCGCTGTATCGCGACCCCCGCTCGGACATGCCCGCAACACAGTTTAATATGAAATGGGTTGAGCAGGCCGGGCTGGTGAAGTTCGACTTTCTGGGCCTGAAGACCCTGACAGTCATTCAGAACGCGCTCGATTTGCTGAAACAGCGCGGCGTGGCGGTGGATATTGGCCTTATTCCGCTGGATGACGCCAAGACCTACGAGCTTTATGCCGCTGCGCGCACCGTGGCCGTGTTTCAGGTGGAATCGGCGGGCATGATGGATGCGCTGCGCCAGATGAAGCCGACCTGCATCGAGGATATTGTGGCGCTGGTCGCGCTGTATCGGCCCGGCCCGATGGAGAATATTCCGAAATTCTGCAAGGTTAAGAACGGGTTGGAAAAGCGCGACAACCTGCACGAGAGCATTGACCATATTCTGGACGAAACGCAGGGCATTATTGTTTACCAGGAACAGGTGATGCAGATTGCCCAGGAAATGGCCGGCTATTCGCTGGGTGGCGCTGATTTGCTGCGCCGCGCGATGGGTAAGAAAATCGCCGAGGAAATGGCCAAGGAACGGCCCAAATTCATCGAAGGCGCCAAGAAGAACAACGTCACAGAGAAGAAGGCCAGCGAGGTTTTTGACCTGCTGGAGAAGTTCGCGAATTACGGTTTCAACAAATCACACGCGGCGGCCTATGCGGTGGTTAGCTATCAAACGGCTTGGCTGAAGGCGAATTATCCGGTCGAGTTCATGGCCGGGGTGATGAACTGCGATTTGCACCTGACCGAAAAATTAGCCGTGTATAAACAAGAGGTTGACCGGCTCGAGATCGAGATCATCCCGCCTTGCGTGAACCGTTCGGGCGCGACCTTTGGTGTTGAGGATGGCAAAATCGTCTATGCGCTGGGCGCGCTGAAAAACGTGGGCGTTGAAGCGATGAAGCTGATTGTCGCCGCCCGTGCCGATGGATCGTTCAAGGATTTACTGGATTTTGCCCGTCGCGTGGATTTGAAGCGCGTGGGCAAGCGCCCACTGGAAATGTTGGCGCGGGCAGGTGCGTTTGATCAGCTCGATTCCAACCGCGCGCGGGTCTTGGCCAGTCTTGACACTCTGGTTGCCTATGCGAGCGCCACGCATGAGGCGCGCGCCAGTGCGCAAGTCAGCCTGTTTGGCGAGGCGGGTGAAGATTTGCCAGCGCCGCGCCTGCCCACGGCCGAGGACTGGTTAGCCACTGAACGGTTGGGGCAGGAGCATCAGGCGGTTGGGTTCTATCTGTCGGGCCATCCGCTCGATGATTATATGGGGCCGCTGAAACGCCAGCGCCCGCCGGTGCTGACGCTTGTGGAGCTTCATGCGCAAACCGCGCGCACGGGGGCAAGCATTGGCAAGATTGCCGGCACGGTTTCCAGCATACAAAGCCGAAAATCATCGCGCGGGAACCGCTTTGCCTTTGTGGCGCTGTCCGATCCGAGCGGGATGTATGAGGTGACGGTGTTTTCCGACACGCTGGAAGCTGCGGGCGAATTGCTGAGCCCTGGCCAGAATGTGGTGCTGGCGGTCGAGGCAGAAGTGCAGGGCGACAACCTCAAACTGCTGGCGCGCAAGGTTCAGGCGATTGACAGCGCCATTGCCGGTGTCGCCAGCGCCGGGCTGCGGGTTTTCGTGAATGAAGAAGACGCGTTTTCAATGGTGGCCGGCATTCTGGAGCGCGGCGGGCCGGGGTCGCGCGGGCCGGTCAACCTGGTGCTGACCCATCCAGACCTGCCGGGCGAGGTGGAGATCATGCTGAAGGGCGATTACGCCGTCTCACCGCAGATCAAGGGTGCCATACGCTCCACACCCGGTGTTGTGACGGTGGAGGAGTTTTGACGCGACTGCGGGTTTATCGCTGCGCTGTCCCGGACTTGATCCGGGACCTCTTGTGACGAAGGTAGAGGCCCCGGGTCAAGCCCGGGGCGACGCGCGCAGTCACGCCACGTCTTTCTTTGCTGGCTCAAAGCGCGGGGGCAGGTCGCCAAGCTCTTTTGCGCGGTCGATCTCGGCCTTGATGTCGCAGTCCAGAATGCGCGGCAGGGCTTCGAAACTGTCGATCACGAAATAGACCGGCTGCACGATGTCAATGCGATAGGGTGTGCGCAGCGCGGTTTGCAGGTCGAAATCGAGCTTCTCGGAGGCGTCGGAGAAGGCGTGTTCAAGCTCGGAAGGTGAGGAGACGATGCCCGCCCCATAGGCGCGCAGCCCTTCGGCCGTGCGGATCATCCCGAACTCGACCGTGAACCAGAACAGGCGGAACATGTGCCAGGAATAGCCCTTGCCCAGGTTGCCTGCTGCCTTGCCGAAGGCTTGGACAAAATCGGTATAGGCGCGGTTGGTGAGCAGCGGGCAATGGCCGAAAACCTCGTGGAAAATATCCGGCTCTTCCAGATAATCCATATCTTCGGGGCGGCGCAGAAAGGTGGCGACGGGGAATTTGCGCTCGCTCAGCAGCTCGTAAAAGCGTTTTGGCGAAATCAGCGCGGGCACGCCTTCCACGCCGAAACCGGCGGCTTTTCCCAAGGCTGCGTTGATATAGGCCACCTGTGGAACGGCGGGTTGATCAAGCTTCAGGATCTCGACGCCATCAAAATACGCATCAACCGCAAGGCCCCCAAGCGCCGCAATCTGGCGGCCAACAAGGCGCTGCCAGGTGTCATCCTCGGTTTTGGAATAGCTGTAAATGCCACCGGCATCGGGGAATTTGGATTCGTAGGGTTGTTGCGCCATGCTGCACCTATGGGTTGCCTTAAGGCGAGTATAGGCCAAAATGGGTGAGAAACAGGTTCAATCATCGCAGAAATTCGCGTATATATGGCCAAACTTATCCACATTTTGGCAGAATATGAAATTTTCAGACCAGGAGCGCGCTTTGCTGCGGGAAATTCAGCGCGATAGCACATTGTCGCTGAATGCGCTGGCCAGCCGCTGCGGCATGGCGCAATCGACCGCGTGGCGCAAAATGCAGGAATTTGAGCGGGCGGGGCTGATTTCGGCGCGCGTCGCGCTGCTGAACCCGGCTTTGGCGGGGCGCAAGCTTTGCGTGCTGGCGCATATTTCGCTGGCCGATCATTCTGCCGAGGCGATTGAGGGGTTCACGCGCATGGTGCAGCTTCATGCCGATATTCAGGAATGCTTCAAAGTCTCGGGCACGTCGGACTATATGCTGAAAATCCGCGTGGCCGATGTGGAGGCCTATGAGGATTTCATGACGCATAACCTGCTGCGCAGCCCCTATGTGCGCAGCGTGGTTTCAAGTTTTGTGCTGAAGGAAGTGAAAGCGACAACCGCGCTCGGGCTTCAGTAATGCGGTGGGCGCTGGTCGGCGGGCGGGGCCGCAAGCTGGCCATCGGCTTCGGCCTGGGCGGCGGCTTGCAGCAGCATTTGCACGCGACGTTCAAGCACGGCGAGCCGCGCAGCCTGATCGGTGACAACGGCGTTCAGATCATCAATCACCGATTGCTGGTGGGCGATGGTTTCTTCAAGCTGGGTCAGGCGGTTTTCCATACCCCTTGATAGGCCGAGGCGGCGCGGGCTTCAAGTGCGCTGAGCGTGGGGTGGCTGACATAGCTTTCGGCCAGCAAATGCGCAGGAATGCTGGCCAGAACGGTTGGGTCTGATGCGGCGAGCGGGTCAAGGCTTTCGGCCGCCACGCCCTGCACGTTCAGCACATGGTGCCCGCCTTCCAGCAAAAGATGATGATAGGATATTTGCCGCTGAGGCTGGCGTATTATGCTGCGATCATTACATAAATCGGCGACGCGCACCCAGATATGCGCGGTGTCGAACAAAAGCTGCGCCAGATTTCCCGTAAGCAGGACACGATGGTCGGGTGACAGCAGCAGCGGCGCATTCGCCCCCAGGCTGCCGGGGGCAAGGCAAATGGGGGCGAGCGGCCCAAGCCCGCTGACATGCCGTTCGGCCCGCCAGACAATAGGGCGCGGGCCGGTGCGGGTGCAAACCCTGTCGCCCGCGTGCAGCGTTTCAATGGCGCGCCAGCCTTCAGGGCATTGCACAAGGCTTCCGGCTGCAAAACAAACAGGCGCGCCGATCAGGTCATCATAGTTGACACTGCGCGGCGAGTTTTTCCAGGACATGATTGTCAGCTGGTCGCCGGGGCTGATATCAATCGTGGTTGCATAGCCAATGGCAATATTGTTCCCGGCCACGCCATCGACATTGTTGATCTGCACAATGGCCAGCACGCCCGTTTCAAGCGTTGTGGCGTTGACCACTACCGAGGTGCCCAAAATCGTAACGCTGGTGCCGGCCGGGCCGATCACCGTGCCGTCCATATCAATCGCGCTGCTCAGCAACTGGTTATTAGTGGGGCTTTCGACATTGAGCGCCGCGTCATCATCGGTGACCGTTACCAGCGTTGGTGCCGCGCCCGCTGCGGCGGTGGTAATTCGGGTGCTGCCAAATGTCGGGTAAATGCCGAACGGGTCGCCAAATCCGCCGCTCAGGCCCAGATCTTGCCCCGTATAGACCATGAAACTCGGCACATTCACCCCACCAAAACCGCGACTAGTTTAATAAAATCCTATGAATCGGTTAATTCGTGGTTAATAGATTGCCCCTGATGTGGCCTTGCCCCCGCGCGCGGCTTTGCGATAGGACTGCGCGAGAGAGTTTTCAGGCCGGGGGCCGCTATGGCACAGAATAAATCGGGCAAGCCACGCCGCCCGCGCGCAGAAACGCCGCGCGGGTTTCAGGATTATTTCGGGGCGGATGTAACCGCGCGGGCCGATATGCTGCGCGGCATCACCGATGTCTACCACGCCTACGGGTTTGACCCGCTGGAAAGCAGCGCCGTGGAAACGGTCGAGGCTTTGGGCAAGTTCCTGCCCGATGTTGACCGCCCGAACGAGGGTGTGTTCGCCTGGCAGGATGAAGATGAAAGCTGGATGGCGCTGCGCTATGACCTGACCGCGCCGCTGGCCCGCGTTTATGCGCAGCATCGCAACACGCTGCCCAGCCCCTATCGGCGCTACAGCTTTGGCCCGGTCTGGCGCAACGAAAAGCCGGGGCCGGGGCGGTTTCGCCAGTTTTACCAATGCGATGCCGACACCGTTGGCGCGCCCAGCGTGGCGGCCGATGCCGAAATTTGCACGATGCTCGCCGATTGTCTGGAGGCCGTTGGCATTGCGCGCGGCGACTATGTGGTGCGGGTCAACAATCGTAAAGTGCTGAACGGCATTCTCGATTCCATGAATATTACCGCTGAACATGCAGGCCGGCGCGATGCGGTTTTGCGCACGATCGATAAATTCGACAAGGTGGGCGAGGCCGGTGTGCGCCAGCTTCTGGGCAAGGGCAGGCTCGACGCTTCGGGCGCCTATATCGATGGTGTTGGTCTTTCGGATGATCAGGCCGCACCCGTGCTGGCCTTTCTGACTTCGCGCGCCGATGACGCTGCAAAAACGCTGGCAAATCTGCGCGCTGCGGTTGCGGGCTCGGCCACGGGGCTGGCCGGGGTGGATGAGCTTGAAACCATTGCGACATTGGCCGATGCCCAGGGCTATGGCGGTGATCGTGTGCTGATCGACCCTTCGGTCGTGCGCGGCCTTGGCTATTATACCGGCCCGGTTTACGAGGCGGAACTGACCTTTGAGATTACCGACGAGAAGGGGCGGCCAAGGCAGTTCGGCTCGGTCGCTGGTGGCGGGCGGTATGATGATTTGGTTAAACGCTTTACGGGTCAGGATGTGCCTGCAACAGGTGTATCCATCGGGGTCGACAGGTTGCTGGCGGCGCTCGTGGCCAAAGGGCAAAGCCGCCGCACGGCATTGGGGCCAGTGGTGGTGAGCGTGATGGACAAGGACCAGTTGGCGCATTATCAGGCGATGGTGGGCGAGTTGCGCGCGGCCGGCATTCGGGCCGAAATGTATATGGGCAACCCCAAAGACCTTGGCCGCCAGCTTAAATATGCCGATCAGCGCAACAGCCCGGTTGCGGTGATCGAGGGCAGTCAGGAGCGCGCCGACGGTATTGTGCAGCTCAAAGACCTTGCGCTTGGCGCAGCTTTGGCGGCGAACATAACCACGAACGAGGAATGGAAAGCCCAGCCCGCGCAGCTTAGCGTGAAGCGGGCAGATCTGGTTGCCGAGGTGCAAAAGATGATTGCACGCGCCGCAAATGCAGACTGACCGCGCCTATTTGCCGGGCGCGCGCACCGGTGCTGGCTTGCAGGCGCTGCAATCCGAGGTGGGCCGCCTTCTGGCGCTGTTTGAAAAGGCGGGGGCCGAATTTCTGGACCCGCCCGCTTTGCTGCCCGCCGATGTGCTGATCGACCTTTACGGCGAGGATATTCGCGCGCGCGCCTATACCATGACCGACCCGGCACAGGGCGAAATGCTGCTGCGCCCCGATTTTACCGTGCCCGTGGTTCAACTGCATATGCGCGATGGCAGCGAGCCTGCGCGTTATATGTATTCCGGGCAGGTCTGGCGGCGTCAGGCGGCAGGCTCGACACGGCCCAACGAGTATTTGCAGGTGGGGTTCGAGCGGTTCGACCGCGGCGACGCCGCGGCGATAGATGCCGAGGTGTTTTGCCTGATGCAGGCCGCTTTGGGCGATTTGCCCGTGCAGGCGGCCACCGGCGATCTGGGGATTTTGCGCGCAGCCGTTCAGGGCTTAACCACATCCGATGCCCGCCGCGCTGCACTGATGCGCCATATGTGGCGGCCTGCACGGTTCAAACATTTGCTTGAACGCTACAGCGCGCCCGCGCGGCCGTCAGAGCCACGCAAAGCTCTGCTTGAGGCGGTCCATGCAGGGCGATTGGGTGAGTTGGTGGCGGGTGCCGCGCCACTTATCGGGCTGCGCAGCTTTGAAGATATCGAAGCCCGCGCCGCTGTGCTGGTGGATGAGGCCGCGCAACCGCCGCTGGATGCGGGCGAAGTTGCTGTGCTGAACGACGTGCTGGCCCTTGCTGGCATGGTCGACGAGATTGCACCAAAGCTGGATGCCCTGGCTGAAAAACGTCCCGCGCTTGGCAGCGCCGCCGCGCAGTTTGCCGACCGTGCCGCCGCTTTGCGCAAAGCGGGCGTTGATACTGCGCGCCTGCCGTTTGAAGCCAGTTTCGGGCGCACGACGCTAGAATATTACGACGGTTTTGTCTTTGGCTTTCAGGCGCTGAACCGGCCCGACCTGCCGCAAATCGCCCAGGGTGGGCGCTATGATGCTATGACGGCGGTGCTTGGTCAGGGTCAGGGCATTCCGGCCATTGGCGGCATTCTGCGCCCCGAGGCGCTTTTGGCCGCGAAAGGGGGCAAATGATGCGCATCCGCTTGGCCGTGCCCTCCAAGGGGCGCTTGCAGGAACAGTGTTTTGACTGGTTTGCCGAACGCGGCGTGACGCTGGCGCGCAGCGGTTCCGGCCGCGAATATGCCGGCCAGGTAGACGGGTTTGACGGGTTGGATTTGCAACTGCTTTCGGCGGGCGAAATTCCGCGTGAACTTGCGGCCGGGCGCATTCATTTTGGCGTTACCGGGCTTGATCTGGTGCATGAGAAAATTCCGGCCCATTCCAGCGCCGTTGAGGTGATTGCGCCTATGGGTTTTGGCCATGCCGACCTGATCTTGGCCGTGCCGCGCGCCTGGGTCGATTGCGACAGCCTCGATGATTTTGACGCCATCGCCGCGCAGTTTCGGGCGCGCCACGGGTTTCGGTTGCGCATCGCCACCAAATACCACGTGATCGTGCGCGACTATCTGGCGCGGGCCGGGATTGCCGATTATCAGCTTGTCGACAGTCAGGGTGCAACCGAGGGCACAGTGCGCAACCAGACTGCCGAGGCGATTGCCGATATCACGTCATCGGGCGAAACGCTGGCCGCCAACCATTTGAAAATTATTGGCGATGCGCCAATACTGGCCAGTCAGGCCACGCTTTTTGCCGCTAAATCCGCCAATTGGACAGGTCTGGACGCGTTGCGCAGCCGGTTCCTTGCCCAGCTTGGCGCCTAGTCGAAATCAACAGGAGCCAGCTATGCCAGATGCCATGCCCGAAGTTCTTGCCTTTCTGCGCAGCCGCCGCTCGCGCCCCGCAAAATCGCTTGGCCTGCCGGTGCCCGATGAGGCCGCGCTTGCCCCGATCCTGGAGGCCGGGCTGCGTGTGCCCGATCATGGCAAGCTAGAGCCCTGGCGGCTGATCATTCTGGAACAGGCGGCCTTGGCGCGGCTTGCGGCGCTGACCGAGATGCGCGCCGCCGAAATGGGGCATGACGCCGAGCGGATCGCAAAATCCAAAAGCCAGTTTGCCGATGCGGCGCTGGTTGTCGCGGTCATATCCTCGCCGGTGATCAGCGAAAAAGTGCCGCAGGTTGAACAGACGCTTTCGGCAGGGGCGGTGTGCCTGTCGCTGCTGAATGCCGCTGCCGCTGCGGGCTGGGGGGCGAACTGGCTGACCGGCTGGATGGCGCTTGATGCGCCGTTCTTGCAGCAGGGTCTTGCGCTGACACCCGATGAATTCGTGGCCGGCTTCATCCATATCGGCACCGAGCGGGCCGCGCCGCCCGAACGCCCGCGCCCGGATATTGCCGCGAAAACAAGCTGGATGCGCAGCTAGCGCGACAGCACACCGCGCCAGTCAAAATCGGCCACCGTTACCACGTCATATTCGATAATGGCGCTCAGCCCCAGCCAGACGGGCACGGCGACGAGCGTGACGATGAGCATCTTGCGCCCCAGGCGCAGGTTTGACGGCGCCGATGCGGGCGTGCCCTTGACCGTGTCATTGTCTTCGCCCTGTGTGCGCAGGCCAATGGGCAGCGCGATCATCAGGGTCATGAACCAGACCACGGCGAACAGAACGATGAAGGAAATAATGCTCATAGCTGCTCCAATTCGATCAGCGTTCCGTTGAAGTCTTTGGGGTGCAGGAACAGAACCGGCTTGCCATGCGCGCCGATTTTCGGCTCACCTCCGCCCAGAACGCGCGCACCGCTGGCTGCAAGCTTGTCGCGCGCGGCCAGAATATCGGCAACCTCATAACAGATATGGTGGATGCCGCCCGCGGGGTTCTTGCCCAAAAAACCTTCAATGGGCGAGTTTTCGCCCAGCGGATGAAGCAGTTCGATCTTGGTATTGGGCAGGGTGATGAAGACAACGGTTACGCCATGTTCAGGCTCGTCTTGCGGCGCGCCAACATCGGCGCCAAGCGCGTCGCGGTAAAGGGCGATAGCCGCGCCAAGATCGGGCACGGCTATGGCTACGTGGTTTAGGCGTCCTATCATGGTATCCCCCTGATTTCGCCAACCAGCTATGCCATTTTCACGGCGCACGACAAGACGCAAATCGCCGCATGGCTGGCTAGATGATGGCGTGGATCGCGATCATGATCACACCCGACAGGATGATATAGCCGCCATCAACGCAAAGCGCATAGGTCGATTTTTTGACGAATGCGCCCGAGGAGACGACGAAGGCCGATGCCGCCAGAATGGCTGCGATGGCGGTTATGAGCGCATCGGTCGTGGCGGTAATCGCGACGACAAACGACAGTAAAAACACCGCCACAAGCTGTGCGACCATCGCAAAGACCGGCATGGATGATGCGCTGCCAAGCTCTACCTTCGAGCCCGCCGCCCAGCCCTTGCCAAAGAGCATGGGGCTATACCACGCCCAGCCCGCCATAAAGGCCGCAATGCCACCAATGATAAATGCCAACCAGTTCAGTTCCATAATATCCCCCATGTGTTATTGGTCGTATGCCGCCAAGCCTAACAGAGATTGCGGCCGTTCAGGTAAGGCTATAGGCAAGAACGCCGTCAAGCGTGGCCAGAATGGCCCCCCAACCCGCCTCATGGTTGTTTCGGCTTTCCTCGGATGGGAATTTTACGTGCAAATGTTCGACATCGGTGCCGCCCGCCGCACTTGGCGCAAGGTTCAGCGTAACCGTGCTGCCCGCGTCGGAATTGGGCGATTCCCATGTGAATACCAGCTTGCTGTGGCGGTCTATGGTCAGATAGGTGCCGCTATGGGGCAGTTCTTTTTCCCCGCTGTCATGACAATATCAAACCGCCCGCCAACGCGGGCATCGGTTTCGGCCTTTGGCACGGTCACGCCTTCGCCGGGGGTCATGAATCTGACCAGCATGGCCGGGTCGAGCCAGGCGTTGAAAACGGCCTCGATCGGGGCGTTGATGGTGCGGGTAACACGCAGTGAAAGTTCAGTCATCTTTATCTCCGGGTTGCAGGATTTCATCCAGACGTTCCAGCCGCATATCCCAAAGAAGGCGCAACTGCCCGAACCAGCGATCTATTTCGCGGATTGGGGCCATATTCGCCTCGATCAGATGCACGCGGCCAAGCGTTTTGCGGCTGACAAGCCCGGCGGATTCCAGAACCTTGATGTGCTTTGAGACCGAATTGAGGCTGGTATCAAAATGCTCGGCAAGAGCGGTGACGCGCGTCGGCCCCTGCTGCACGAGCAGGGTCAGAATGGCGCGTCGTGTAACATCACTTGCCGCTTTCAGGATGTCTGATAGGCGCTGGGATTCGTCATGTTCAACCATATGGGTGAATATACTCCGGAGTCACAGATAGTCAACCATTTGGGTGAATATTACTTTCAGCCTATGGCCGGTTAGTGTTTGAGGCGCCTAAGGTCGTCCAAAGTGTCGACATCATCAAGCGTGGCGCAAAGCCCGTGGCTGGCGCTGCCAAGGCTGGCCAGCGTGTCGGCCAGCGCATATTGCGTGGACCAGCGCGTGTTGCTGAACAGCGTTTTCGGCAAGGGGCGGCCCAGATTGCGCGCGCCTATCGCCCAATAGCCGCCATCGCCCGCCGGGCCCAGAACAAAGTCCTTTCGCCCCAGCACGGCGAAAGCCTTTGCAATATGGGCGCGGGTGATTCCGGGAATATCGGCGCCAATGATCAGCACAGGGCCTTGATGCGCCGCCAGTTGCCGCGCCATACGCGCCCCCAGATCGCCACCACCTTGTGGAATGCGCGCAAATTGCGCGGGCCAGACACGGCTGGACAGGCCGGCACGGTCGGGCGAAACCGCCAGCACACAGTGCCAGCGCGGATCGGCAATTTCGCGCAACAGCCGCGCAACCTGATGGCGGAACCAGAAGGCGGCGCCTGTCATGCCAATCTCCTGCCCCAGCCGGGTTTTGACGCGGCCGGGCAGGGGTTCTTTCAGCATGACAACAAGGCGCGGGCGCATCAGCGGGTGAAGTAGCGGCGCAAAATGCCTGCGTAAATGGCTTTGAGCTGGGTGATTTGCGCAAGCTCGACGCTTTCATCAACCTGGTGCATTCCGCGCCCGACCAGCCCGAATTCAACCACCGGGCAATGGGCCTTCACAAAACGCGCATCCGATGTGCCGCCGGAGGTGGAATAGACCGGGCGGATGCCGGTATTCTCGGCCACCGCATCGGCCACAAGCTCGGAAAATGCACCCGGCTCGGTAATGAAACTCTCGCCCGAAACTTTCACCTGCATGTCAAAATCAATGCCGGTTTCGGCAGAAATTTTGTCAACCTCAGCCTGCATCCACGCGGTGAGGCTGTCGGATGAATGCGCATCGTTAAAGCGGATATTGACCGTGGCGCGCCCGCTGGCGGGGATGACGTTATTGGCCGGGTTGCCGCAGTCGATTGTGGTTATCGCAAGGGTGGAAGCATCAAAATGGTCGGTGCCTGCATCGAGTTCATGGCTGGCAAGCCGGTCCATCAGCCGCGCAAGCGCGGGCAGAGGGTTGCGCGCGCGGTGCGGATAGGCGGAATGGCCCTGTTGGCCACGCGCTACAAAGTAAGCTGTCATCGAGCCGCGCCGCCCGATTTTCATCATCTCGCCCATTATGTTGGGGCAGGTCGGCTCGCCCACAAGGCAATGGTCCATACGCTCGCCCTGCGCTTCCATCCAGTCCAGAATGGCGACGGTGCCGTCAAGCGCATCGCCCTCCTCATCGCCGGTGATGGTAATGGTGATGCTGCCATCGGGCGGGGTTTGTGCCACGAAATCCACCGCCGCCGCCACAAAGGCCGCCACGCCCGATTTCATATCGACCGCGCCGCGCCCGTAAAGCCTGCCATCGTGGATTTCCGCGCCAAACGGGTCATGCGTCCAGTCATCGCGACTGCCGACCGGCACCACATCGGTATGGCCGTTAAAGCCAAAGGCGCGGGTATTGCCGGGCGCACCCCAGCGGGCGAACAGGTTGGAAACCCCGCCACGGTCGATGCGCGTGCAGGCAAAACCTGCCTTGCCAAGCAGATCCTCAAGCAGCACCAGCGCGCCGCCCTCCTCTGGTGTGACCGAGGCGCAGCGCACCAGCTTGGCGGTGAGGTCGACGGGGTCAAGGCTCATATCAGCATCCTAATGCGGGCCGTTCGGGGTTTCATCCTCGAAAAACGGGGTCATTTGGACAACGATGACAGCGTTCTCGGCCAAGGCACGGTCCATCAAGCCGCGCTCCTCATCCGAAATATCATGCCCATCGGCCAGCCGCTCTTCCAGCGTGCCATAGCCCGAAACATCGAGCGGGTGCAGCCCGGCGGTTTGCAGCACATTCACGGTTTCATTCACCGCTTCCTGCTCGTCCACTCCGCTGGCATAAATCATCAGCGCCGCCCCCGTCGCCCCCTTGGGCAGGTCATCATCGGCGCTGCGGCCGACTTCAACCAGCAGGGTAAACACCTGCTGTGGGCGTTTGGGTTTCTTCTCAGTCACGCAAAAGCTCGTTGATGCTGGTTTTGGAGCGGGTGCGCTCATCGACCCGCTTCACGATTACAGCGCAGTAAAGGTTGATGCCGTTTTTGGAGGGCATCGCGCCTGCGACAACAACGGAATAGGGGGGCACTTCGCCATACATCACGGCGCCTGTTTCACGGTCGACAATCTTGGTGGATTTGCCGATAAATACGCCCATGCCCAGAACCGAGCCTTCGCGCACGATGCAGCCTTCAACCACCTCGGAGCGCGCGCCGATGAAGCAATTATCCTCGATGATGGTCGGGCCTGCCTGCATGGGTTCCAGCACGCCGCCAATGCCAACGCCGCCGGAAAGATGCACGTTCTTGCCGATTTGCGCACAGCTGCCAACAGTCGCCCATGTATCGACCATCGTGCCGCTATCGACATGGGCGCCAAGGTTCACAAAGCTCGGCATCAGCACCACACCGGGGGCGATATAGGCCGATTTGCGCACAATCGCGTTGGGCACGGCGCGAAAACCGGCCGATCGCCACTGGGTGTCGCCCCAGCCTTTGAACTTGCTGTCGACCTTGTCCCACCAGCCGCCGCCCTGCGCGCCACCCGATTGCTGCTCCATATCCTTGATGCGAAAGCCCAGAAGCACGGCCTTTTTGGCCCATTGGTTGACATGCCATTCACCGCTTTCGCGCGGTTCGGCCACGCGCAGCTTGCCACTGTCCAGCGCATCCAGCGTATGCTCGATCGCCTCGCGCGTTTCGCCGGTTGTGGCTGGGCTGATCGTGTCGCGCGCCTCCCATGCGGCTTCGATGGCGGCTTCGAGTGCTGAATTTGACATGGGTCGCTCCTGGAATGTTTCGCTTTTGATGCGCTATAACGGCTTGGCGCGATGGGTTCAATGCGACGCGCTGGCCAGCGGATCCGGCGCGATATTGCCGCCGCACAGCAATACGGCGACTTTTTCGCCAATGGCGGGGGTATAGGCGCCCGATACGAGCGCGGCCAGCGCCGCTGCACCGGCCGGTTCCACCAGAATCCGCGCGCGCTGCCAAAGCAGGGTTTGCGCCCTGGTAATGGCGTCATCCTCGACCAGCACCGATGTGATGTTGTGCGCTGTCGCAAGATCATAGCAGATGCGGCCGATTTTTCTGGCCCCCAATGCGTTGGCGGCGACGCCGGAAACCTCAACCGTGGTTTCTGGCCCTTCGGCCAGGGCATTGTGCAATGTGGGCGCAAGGCGCGGTTCAACCGCGACAAGCTTGCGCCGCCCGGCAAGCCAGGCCATTGCGCCCCCGATCAGCCCTCCCCCGCCAACCGCAATCAGCACGGTATCGGCCTCCAGCCCCTGTGCCTCCCATTCGGCCATGACCGTGCCTTGGCCTGCCACAGTGCCGGGCGCATCATAGGCGTGGATTTGCATCGCCCCGGTGGCGGCTTCATGCGCTTGTGCGGCGGCCAGGGCTTCGGCATAGGTGCCGGGCAGAACGCTGAGCTTTGCCCCCGTGCTGCGGATAAGGTCGATTTTCGATTTTCCAGCAAATTCCGGCACGAAAATATGCGCCGCATGGCCCAGACTGGTGGCGGCATAGGCCACCGCCGCGCCATGATTGCCACCGGAGGCCGCAACAACCCCCGCCGCTGGCACCGGCTGCGACAGCAGGGTGTTGAACGCCCCGCGCGCCTTGAAGCTGCCGGTATGCTGCATGTGTTCCAGCTTCACGGCGATCGGATAGTCCAAGCCCAGCCCCTCAAGCATGGCAACAGGTGTGCGGCGGATATGGGGGGCAATGCGCAAAGCCGCGGCGGTAATTTCATCGTGATGCACCATTTTTCTCCCCTTGCTGGCAATGCTGTGCGGCAGACTATAGAAATGGTCCCAAAGCACCAGTTGAAAGGACGTGGCATGGTAGAAATTCGATGGAAACAGGAGCGGTTTCCCGATGCGGGCGAGGATGTGGCCACCCAGAAGAACGTGCCCGACACGCCGCAAACCCGCGCGTCCGCCTACCGGCTTGCTTTTGCCGATAGCGAGTTTCTGTGCCGTGACGAGTTGCGCGCCGTGCGCCTGCAACTGGAACTGCTCAAGCCCGAAATGGCCTTGGCTGAACGCGGAATCACCTCGACCGTGGTGCTGTTTGGCGGCGCGCGCATTCCCGACCCTGAATTCAAGGACAAGGCGCGCACGAAGACGCTGGCCGATCTGTCGAAATACTACGATGCGGCGCGCGAATTTGCCCGGCTCTGCACGGAAAAGTCGCTCAAATCCTATGGGCGCGACACCGTTGTCTGCACCGGTGGCGGGCCGGGTGTGATGGAGGCGGGCAATCGTGGCGCGGTTGATGCGGGGGGCGTGTCGATTGCGCTGAATATCGTGCTGCCCCATGAGCAGGCCCCAAACCGATATGCCACGCCAGAGCTTTGCTTCAACTTCCACTATTTTGCCATTCGCAAAATGCACTTTCTGTTGCGCGCCAAAGCCGTTGCGGTCTTCCCCGGCGGGTTTGGCACACTCGATGAGCTGTTTGAAACCCTGACACTGGTGCAGACTGGCCGCATGGAGCCGCTGCCGATATTGCTGTTTGGCAAGGCATTCTGGCACAAGATCATCGACTGGGAGGCGCTTGCCGATGCCGGAACCATCAGCGCCGATGACATCAAACTGTTCCGTTTTGTGGAGACGGGGGCGGAAGCCTTCGAGGTGATGGAAAACTGGCACAAGGCGGGATAGCAGCGCGGGGCAGGAGCCTCCGGCGGGGATATTTAAGAGCAAAAGATGCTAGCTGCGCGCGCGCATCTGCCGTGGGTTCTGGCCGAATTTCGCCAAAAAGGCGTGGTTGAAGGCGGCGGGGCTGGAAAAGCCGCAGCGCAGCGCGATTTCGGCCATCGGATGCGCGGTGTCGCGCACAAGCCGGGCGGCGCTTTCCAGCCGCAGGTTGCGACAGGCCTGGCCGGGAGCCATGTTCAGGCTGCGCGCAAAGCGGGTTTCGAGCGCGCGGCGTGATACGCCCAGGCTTTGCGCGAGTTTGGTGACAGAAAGCGGCTCATCGAGCGCGGTCTCCATTGCATCGAGCGCGCGGGCGACCAGCGGGTCGCGGCGTTCAAGGCGGGCGCGGGCCATGAGCGGCTGGCGGTCGGCACCGCCGGCGGCGGATTCATAGATGAACACACCCGCCACCTGTAGCGCCAGTGCCACGCCATAGCGGGCGCGGATCAGTTCCAGCATCATATCCATCGCGGGCGACGCACCACCGGCGGTGATGCGGTTATGGGTGATGACAAAGCGCGCGCCCTGCACATCGACCTCGGGATGGGCGGCGGCAAAGTCTTCAAGGTCTTCCCAATGGGTTGTTGCCTGCTGGCCAGACAGCAGCCCCGCGCGTGCCAGCACCCAGGTTCCGGCCTCGACCCCGCCGAGGCAGGCTAGGCGCGGCGCAAGCTGACGCAGCTGGCGCAAGATCGGGGCAGGCGCGTGGCGGGCCTGGTTGAAGCCGGAAATCACCAAAAGCAGATCGACCGCGCCAAGGGTTGCGAGGCTTCCGCCGCTGGCCACGTCCAGCCCGCATGTCAATGTGGCCGGCAGACCATCGGGCGTGACGATGCGCCAGGAAAACAGCGGGCGGCGGGCAAAGCGGTTGGCGGCGCGCATCGGGTCGAGTGTGCTGGCAAGCGACATCATCGAGCTTTCGGGCAGCAGCAGCAGGCCGACATGCAGCGGCTTTGCGCTGGGCTGGAAGATCATATTTGCGTGTTTCATCAATTTTCATGCGTAAAAGATAAATTGTTTTGCCGCAAGACCGCGATACTTGCCCCAGGAACCGGAGGAAGCCAATGCCACTGTCCATGAACCAGGAAGTTTTCATCACCTGCGCTGTTACCGGCTCGGGATCGACCCAGGAGCGCAGCCCGCATGTGCCGCGCTCGCCCCAGCAAATTGCCGAAAGCGCGATTGCGGCGGCCAAGGCCGGGGCGGCAATTGTGCATTGCCATGTGCGCGACCCGGAAACCGGCAAGCCCAGCCGCGATCCGGCCATGTTCCGCGAAGTGACCGAGCGCATTCGCGACAGCGACACCGATGTTGTGCTGAACCTGACAGCGGGCATGGGCGGTGACATTGTGTTTGGCGATGTCGAACAGCCCCTGCCCACCGTGGCGGGCACCGATATGGCCGGTGCAACCGAGCGTGTGGCGCATGTGCTGGATTGCCGGCCCGAGATTTGCACGCTGGATTGCGGCACGATGAACTTCGCCGAGGCCGATTATGTGATGACCAACACGCCGGGAATGCTGCGCGCTATGGGCCGGATGATGACGGAGTCTGGCGTGCTGCCGGAAATCGAAGCCTTTGATACCGGGCATTTGTGGTTTGCCAAGCAGCTTGTGGCCGAGGGCATCTTGAAATTCCCGGCGCTTGTGCAGCTCTGCATGGGCGTGCCCTGGGGCGCACCGGATGACCTCAACACCTTTATGGCGATGGTGAACAACGTGCCAGATGGCTGGAACTGGAGCGCCTTTTCGCTGGGCCGCAACCAGATGCCCTATGTCTCTGCCGCCGTTCTGGCCGGGGGCAATGTGCGCGTGGGGCTGGAAGATAACCTGTGGCTGGGCAAGGGCAACCTGGCCACCAATGCGCAGCTTGTCGAAAACGCGGTCGGGATAATCGAGCGCATGGGCGCACGGGTGATCGGGCCGGAAGCGGTGCGCGAAAAGCTGGGGCTGACCAAGCGGGCACCAGCATAAGACGGGTTTGATCCTGCGCGCATCATGCGCTGCATTTCCGGAGGCACGATATGACAAAAACGGCAGCAATCATCGGCGGCGGGGTTATTGGCGGCGGCTGGGCGGCGCGCTTCCTGCTGAATGGCTGGGATGTTCGGATTTCCGACCCCGACCCGGAAGCCGCACGCAAAATCGGCGAAGTGCTGGCCAATGCCCGCCGCAGCCTGCCCGCGCTGGCCGATGTGGCCATGCCGCCCGAAGGCAGGCTCAGCTTTGCCACCAGCATTGCCGAGGCGGTTGCGGGGGCGGATTGGGTGCAGGAATCGGTGCCGGAGCGGCTCGACATCAAGCACAGGGTGTTTGCCGAAATTCAGGCATATGCGCGCGCGGATGCGGTGATCGGCTCCTCCACCTCCGGCTTCAAGCCAAGCGAGTTGCAGCAGGGCGCGGCCCGGCCCGGGCAGATTTTTGTCTGCCATCCGTTCAACCCTGTCTACCTTCTGCCCTTGATCGAGGTTGTGGGCAGCGATGTGGCCGACCCGGCCATACGCCAGACCTGTGTTGATACCCTTGAAAAGCTTGGCATGAAGCCCCTGCTTGTGCGCAAGGAAATAGATGCGCATATCGCCGACCGTTTCCTTGAAGCCGTGTGGCGCGAGGCGCTGTGGCTCGTCAAGGACGGTATCGCCACGACCGAGGAAATCGACGACGCGATCCGCTTTGGCTTTGGTCTGCGCTGGGGGCAGATGGGCCTGTTTGAAACCTATCGCATTGCGGGTGGCGAGGCGGGGATGAAGCATTTCATCGCGCAATTCGGCCCCTGCCTGGCCTGGCCCTGGACCAAGCTGATGGATGTGCCTGAACTGACGGACGAGTTGGTGGAGACTCTGGCCAGCCAGTCAGATGCGCAATCGGGAATGCACTCTATCCGTGAACTTGAGCGTATTCGCGATGACAATCTTGTCGGCATGATGCGCGCGCTCAAGCGCAACAATTGGGGCGCGGGCGCGCTTTTGGTCGCGCAGGACAGGCGTATGGGGCGAACAGCGCCCGCGCTGGGCCTGGTCGAGACCCAAAACCGGCAGGTGCCGCAAAGCTGGACCGACTATAACGGCCATATGAACGAGGCGCATTATCTGGAGGTTTTTGCCGCGGCCTCGGACCGGTTCATGGAAATCATCGGTGCCGATGCAGACTATATTGCCGCTGGCAACAGCTATTTCACCGCCGAGACCCATATTCGCCATATTGACGAGGTTCATGCGGGTGCGCGGGTGCGGGTCGAAACCCAGGTGCTGGCGGGTGCGGGCAAAAAGCTGCACCTGTTCCACAGTCTATTCGAAGGCGCGCGACTGCTGGCAACCGGCGAGCATTTGCTGCTGCATGTAAACCTGAACAGCCGCGCCACAAGCGAGCCTTTGCCGGACGTGGTTGCAAAACTGGCCGATTATGCCAAGGCCCATGCCACAATGCCGCGCCCCGAAGGGGCCGGGCGTGCCGTGGGCCAGAAGCCGTAGCATAAGGTAATCATTATGGATTTCGGGCTGAGCGAAGAACAGCAGATGATTGTCGACACAACACGCGCCTTTGTGGAGCGCGAGCTTTACCCGCATGAGGCCGAGGTGGAGCGCACCGGCCATTTGCGTATGGAGCTTGTGCGCGAGATTCAGGCCAAGGCGATCGAGGCGGGGCTTTACGCCGCCAATATGCCCGAAGATGTGGGCGGCGCCGGGCTCGATACGCAAACATGGCTGCTCTATGAAAAAGAGCTGGGCCGCGCCAATTACGCGCTGCACTGGACATGCGTTGCCCGCCCGTCGAACATCCTGCTGGCCGGAACGCCGGAGCAGCGCGAGCGCTACCTTTTTCCCTGCATCCGCGGCGAGAAATGGGATTGTTTGGCAATGACCGAACCCGGCGCGGGCTCGGATTTGCGCGGCATGAAGGCCAGCGCAAAGGCCGATGGCGATGATTTCATCCTGAACGGCACAAAGCATTTCATCAGCCATGCCGATATCGCCGATTTCGCCATTGTGTTCATGGCGACCGGCGAAGAGCAAACCCCGCGCGGCCCGAAAAAGCGGATCACGGCATTCTTTGTCGACAAGGGCACGCCGGGGTTTGAGCTGCGCGATGGCTATCGCAATGTCAGCCATCGCGGCTATACGAATGCGGTGTTGGAGTTCAATGACTGCCGACTGCCACAATCGGCCGTGCTGGGCGAGGTCCACAAGGGATTTGAGGTTGCCAATACATGGCTCGGGGCCACGCGCCTGCAGGTGGCGGCAACATGCCTTGGCCGCGCCGAACGCGCGCTGGGTTATGCCGTTGATTATGCCGCAGAACGTGAACAATTCGGCCAGAAAATCGGCAAGTTTCAGGGCGTCTCCTTCAAGCTGGCCGATATGGCGATGGAACTCAAAGCCGCCGAGTTGCTGACACGAGAAGCCGCCTGGAAATTTGACCAGGGCACGGTAACGGAATCCGATATGTCGATGGCCAAGCTCAAAGCCACAGAGGTGCTGGCGATGGTGGCCGATGAGGCGATCCAGATCCACGGTGGCATGGGGCTGATGGATGACCTGCCGCTGGAACGCATCTGGCGCGACGCGCGGGTTGAACGGATCTGGGAGGGCACCAGCGAGATCCAGCGGCATATCATTTCACGCGAAATGCTGCGGGCACGCGGTGCATAAAGTGATGATGCCTCCGGCGGGGATATTTATGAGCAAAAGATGTAACGGAATATTAACCATGTCTGGGCAGGCTGGCATGGCGGTACAGGCGGGGACGCCGATGACCGCAGCGAGAGATGGCACCCTGTTCCGGTTTTCGGGGCAGGGTGTTTTCTTGCCCATCTTTTGCTTTGAAATATCCTCGGGGGTCCGGGGGCAGACAGCCCCCGGCTTGGAACCTGTCGTATCATGACCTCTGCTTCACTGGCACGCCTGTTTCGCCCCCGCCACATAGCTGTCTTTGGCGGCGGCTGGGCGGAAAACGTTGTTACGCAATGCCGCAAAATGGGGTTTTCGGGCAAGGTTTGGCCTGTTCATCCGACACGTGTTGACATTGGCGGGGCGGCGACTTTTCGAACGCTGGCAGATTTACCCGAAGCGCCCGATGCTGTGTTTCTGGGTGTCAACCGCCATGCAAGCATCGAAATTGTGCGTGAATTGGCGGGTATGGGTGCGGGCGGTGTTATCTGCTTTGCCTCGGGTTTTACCGAAACGGGTGATGCCGATTTGCAGGCAGAACTGGTTGCCGCAGCGGGTGATATGCCGCTTTTGGGGCCGAATTGCTATGGGGTGATTAATTATCTTGATGGCGCATTGCTATGGCCCGATCAGCATGGCGGGCAGCGGGTTTCGCGCGGCGTTGCGCTGATCTCCCAAAGCTCGAACATCGTCATCAATCTTACAATGCAGACGCGCGGGCTGCCTTTGGCCTATATCGCTTGCGTGGGCAATGCGGCGCAAACCGGAATGGCGGCCATTGCCGATGGGCTATTGGATGATGCCCGCGTGACCGCCATTGGCTTTTACATCGAAGGTATTGGCGATGCGGAGGCGTTTTATGCAATGGCAGCGCGGGCGCGGGCGCTGGGCAAGCCGCTTGTGGCGGTAAAATCCGGCAAATCGCCAATGGCGCAGGCGGCGGCAGCAAGCCATACCGCAGCACTTGCCGGGGGCGGGGCGGCGAGTTCGGCATTTCTGCAGGCGTGCGGTGTGGCCGAAGTGGATGAGCTTGATGTCATGCTTGAAACGCTCAAGCTGCTGCATATGTTCGGCCCCTTGCCGGGGCCACGGCTGGCCTCGCTCTCTTGTTCGGGTGGCGAGGCTGGCCTTGTCGCCGACCTTTGCCGCGATCTGGAGCTGGATCTGCCATATCCGGAAACCGCTGTTGCGCTGCGCGAAATTCTTGGCCCGCTGCCCACCATCTCCAACCCGCTTGATTATCACACATTCATCTGGGGCGATGGTGCGCGGATGCAGGCAACCTATGCCACCATGATGCAGGGCGGGTATGATGCTGCAATGCTGGTCATCGATTTCCCCCATGTGGCCCGCTGTTCGCTGGAGGCCTGGGAGCCAGCGGTCGAGGCCTGGGTCGCCGCGGCGCAGCAAACCGGCGTGCCTGCCCTTGCCGTGGCGAGCTTGCCCGAGAATTTGCCGGAAGCGCGCGCACAGGCGCTTATGGCGGCAGGTGTTGCGCCCTTGCACGGGCTGCGCGCCGCATTGAAGGCAATTGCCGCCGCGGCCGCAATTGGCGCATTTGCGCGGCCAGAAACATGGCGCCCGATTGCGCCTTTGCCCGCAGCGCCGCTGCATTTGGTGGATGAGGCGGGTGCCAAGGCGATGCTGGCGCGCGCGTCTGTGGCGGTGCCACGGGGCGTGGTGGTGCGGGATTGCGCCTTTGGCGCGGCAGGCGCATTGCAGGGCCGTTTGGCGCTGAAGGGTCTGGGGCTGGCGCATAAATCCGAGGCGGGCGCCGTGAAGCTGGGCCTGATGCCTTCGGAACTGCCAGATGCCGCCCGCGAAATGCCCGGTCAATTGTTTCTGGTTGAGGAGATGGTCGACGGCGCGGTGGCCGAATTGCTGGTGGGGCTACGGCGCGATGCGGTTTATGGCGCCACGCTCACCCTTGGCATGGGTGGCACGGCAGCGGAATTGCTGGGCGATACGCAAACACTTATACTGCCATGCGCGCGGGATGATATGCGCGCAGCGCTTGGCCGTCTGCGGCTTGCCCCATTGCTGCACGGCTATCGTGGCCGCCCGCGTGCTGATGTTGAAGCGGCGCTTGATGCGGTGCAGGCTATGGCAGAGCTGCTGCTGCATGATACGCGTATCGAAGAAATTGAGGTCAATCCGCTGATGCTGCGCGCCCAGGGCGCGGTTGCCGCGGATGCGGTTATCTGGACACGACAGGAGGCGACATGAGTGATTCCCCCATCAAAACCCGGCGCGAGGGTGGCATATTAGAGGTGACGCTTGACCGCCCCAAAGCCAATGCGATTGATCTGCATACCAGCCGTATCATGGGCAAGACCTTTATGGCGTTTCGCGACGATCCAGAGCTTCGCGTGGCCATTTTGCGCGCCGAGGGTGAGAAATTTTTCTGCCCCGGATGGGATTTGAAGGCGGCAGCCACCGGCGATGCCGTGGATGGCGATTATGGCATTGGCGGGTTCGGCGGGCTGCAGGAGCTTGGCAATTTGAACAAGCCGGTCATCGCGGCCGTGAATGGCATTTGCTGCGGTGGCGGGCTGGAGCTGGCGCTGAGCTGCGACCTTATACTTGCCACGGATAGCGCAACATTCGCACTGCCCGAAATCCGCTCGGGCACGGTGGCCGATGCCGCCAGCATCAAGCTGCCAAAGCGCATTCCCTACCATGTGGCGATGGACCTGCTGCTGACCGGGCGCTGGTTTGATGCCGAGGAAGCCTTGCGCTGGGGCCTGCTGAAAGAGATCACCAGCCAGGCAGATTTGCTGCCAAAAGCCTGGGCGCTTGCGCGCCTGCTCGAAAGCGGGCCGCCGCTGGTTTATGCCGCGATAAAAGAGGTGGTGCGCGAGGCCGAGGATATGAAGTTTCAGGACGCGCTCAACCGTATATCCAAGCGGCAGTTTGCGACCGTCGACCGGCTTTATGGCTCGCAAGACCAGTTGGAAGGCGCGCGCGCCTTTGCCGAAAAACGCGACCCTGTCTGGCGGGGCTGCTAGGGCGGCAGGTAACTGCGGCGCAGGCTGATGCCCGCGCCGACCGTGCTTGTCATGCAGGCGAAAAGCTGAGCGCGAGCCCGTTGATGCAATGCCGCTTGCCGGTTGGCGCCGGCCCATCGTTGAACACATGGCCCATATGTCCGCCACAGCGGCGGCAATGCTCTTCGGTGCGGCGCGAAAACAGGGTATTGTCTTCTTTATAGCCAACGGCATTGGGCAGGGTATCCCAAAAACTGGGCCAGCCGGTGCCGCTGTCATATTTGGTTGCCGAATCGTAAAGCGGCAAATCGCATCCGGCGCAATTATAGGTGCCAACGCGTTTCTCATTCAGCAATGGGCTGGAAAAGGCGCGTTCGGTCGCCTCGTCGCGCAGCACGGCAAACTGCTCGGGTGTCAGGCGCGCGCGCCATTCCGCCTCGGTCAGGGTGATTTCAAAAGCCTCATCAGAGGCCCGCATTGGCAGACCCAGAATGGCGGCGGTGCTGGCAAGGGCAGAGGCCCCAAGGAAGTAACGGCGTTTCATGGCGGATCCTTTCATTTTGGTGACCAACTCCATGTCTCTGTCTTGTTAAATACGGCGGATTCCCCAAAAAGTTTCAAAACCTGGCTCACGTCTCTGCGAGAGTTTTGGTTGCAATTTTACGTGAACAGGCGTAAATAACGCGAAAGTTTTCAATGAGGATATATGGACAGTAACCGGCGCCGCGGTGTCGAATGGCTGACGCTGGCAATCATCGCAGGCTGTTATGGCCTCTGGGCATTGCTTGTTTTTGTGCTTCCCTTGCCGGTCTGGCTGTCGGTCTTGCTGCTCATACCCGTGCTGACACTGCATTCATCCTTGCAGCACGAGGTTATCCACGGCCATCCACTACCGTCGCGCTTTTGGTCGATGCTACTTGTCTATCTGCCGCTGGGTCTGTGCATTCCCTATGAGCGGTTTCGTGACCAGCACCTGCACCACCATCTCGATTCCAACCTTACCGACCCCTATGACGACCCGGAAAGCGCCTATATGGACCCGCCCGTTTGGGCGCGCCTGCCGCGCGCAATCCGGCTTGTGCTGATGTTCAACAACACCCTGCTGGGGCGCATGTTGATCGGCCCGCTTGTTTCGCAATACGCCTTCATGCGCGCCGATCTGCGCGAAATGGCGGCGGGCGACAGGGCCATCTTGCGGGTTTGGCTTGTGCATATCGCCCTGTCGGCGGGTCTGGTCATATTGCTTGCGCGCTTTGCGCTTTTGCCGCTCGGCGGCTATTTTCTCGCCGCCTATTTCGGCCTGTCGGTTCTGAAAATCCGCACATTTCTGGAGCATCAGGCACATTTGCGCGCCTCCGGTCGCACGGTGATCATTGAAGACCGTGGGCCGCTTGCATGGCTGTTTTTGAACAACAACCTTCATGCCGTTCACCATGCGCATCCGAAATTGCCCTGGTATGAACTGCCCGAGGTCTATGCCAAAAACCGGGTGCATTTTCTGCGGCGCAATCACGGCTATACCTATCGCTCTTATGCGCAGGTTTTCCGCAATTATGCGCTGCGCCGCAAAGAGCCCGTGCCCCACCCGCTGCGCCACGAATGATTGCAAGCCTGCCGATGTATGACTGGCCGCATTGTCGCGCCCAGAATGACGCGCTTTGGGCCCATCTTGCCACGGCCTTGCGCCAGGCGGGTTTTGATGCGCCAAAACGCCTGTCGCGACCGCGTGATCTGCACAGCCATTGGAAACGTCCGGGCCTGCTGCTTAGCCAGACCTGTGCCATGCCCTTCCGTTTGGGGCTGTGGCGCCATGTGCAGGTTATCGGCGCGCTTGATCACGGGTTGACGGGCTGCGCGCCGGGGCAATACCGTTCGGCGCTTGTCGTGCGCAAAAATGACCCGCGCGACAGTCTTTCCGGCTTTCATGGCGCGCGGGCGGCCGTGAATGCACGCAACTCGCAATCGGGCTATGCGGCATTGTTGCGGGCTGCCGAGCTTGCGCGTATCAAGTTGGGGGCATTTCAGCTTACCGGCGCTCATGCCGCATCTATCCGCGCGGTAGCTACAGGCGATGCTGAAATCGCCGCGATAGATGCTGTCAGCTGGCGCATGGCGCAAGACGTGATGGGGGAATGCCGCAACCTCAGACTGCTCGCAATGACAGAGCCAACACCCGCCCTGCCACTGATCTGCGCCAAGGGCGCGGATCGCGATGCGCTTGCTGCGGTCATGGCGGCGGCGTTCTCAGCTTTGCCAGACGCGTTGAAAGAGCGTTTGAAAATTGCAGGATTCGTGGCGCGAAACAGTGAAGATTACACAATCTCGCCCTGGTAGGCTGGAAGAAAATATTACAAACCGAATGGTATTTTCGTGTTTTTGCAATTTCAGCACCCGAAAATTGCAAAAAACGAATATTCGCTAATCTTTGTAATACAGGCGCACCACATGTTCGGATTCTGCGAAAAACAGCCATCGCGCAACGAGAACAGCCGCAAGATGCAACACCACCATACCCCCGGCCATAACATGGCCAATGGGCAGTGTGGCAAGTGCAAGGCCTTGGCCAACAAGCAGCACGATCACAACCAGTTTAAGCTTCTTGGCCGTTGTCGCGGCAAGATGGTTCACCATTTCACTGGTGACATAGTTGCGCGCCGTGTGCGGCGATTCCAGCATTCGCACTGTTCCCAGCCCACCCAAAGCCGTGGCCGTGCCCGCATTGCTGCCAGACCGTGCAAGTGCCGCCCGCCCCCGCGCCCAATGCGCGATTTGTAGGGCCAAAACCACAACTGTGCCAAAGACTGACGCCCAGATCTGGCCTGCAAGCAAAGCGCCACCGGCCAGCGCGTAGGCCAGGAATAGTATAGGGGTTAACCATGTATTCCATCGCGGAATCGTGCGCAACTGCGCGTAAATCATTGCCGTGCAAACTACGGTAAGCGCCGCAAGGGTAGATACGATATATCCAAGCAATATCAGTCGCTTATCTGTTAGAAGCAACACAATATAAAGCGCAAACAGCGCCATTGTCAGCACGGATAGAACGGCTTCGCGGCTTAGCCAAGACGTGCGCCACTGGGTGAATGCCTTCAAGAACCGCTGCGGATTGCCCAGATGAAGCAATGAGGCAAGCAAGCCGATTCCTGCCAGGCCAAGCGCCAGGGCGCCATACACAATTGCGACCCAGCCGGCAACGTCTGGATACCCCAGGCCAATGACCGCCATGAGTCCGAAACCAAGGCCAGAAAGCGAAGTGAACGCCATGATCGACTTTGCCGGATGCATCAGAGACGCTCCAAAATCCGGTCAACCCAACCCAAAATACCGCCTGCTTGGCTGGGTTCGGTATCAAGCAAAGGCGCAAGAATGTCGATCTGGTCGCGCGGGCGTGGCGGCAGATAGCGGTTTACGGGCTTTGTGCCAAGTTCCGGCATCAGCGCGGCCCCATTACGTTCAGCAGTTAACAATGAGACATTGCTTTGCGGATCGGCGAAATCACCAAAATGACGCGCCCCCGCCGGGCAGGTGCGCACACATGATGGCACCCGGTCAATCTCGGGGATGTTTTCGTTATAAATCCGATCAACGCAAAGGGTGCATTTTTTCATGACTCCGGCATCGGCATCCATCTCGCGGGCCCCATAGGGGCAGGCCCAGGCACAAAGCCCGCAGCCAATGCAATCGGCCTCGTTTACCAGCACAATCCCGTCTTCAACGCGCTTGTAGCTTGCGCCTGTCGGGCAGACGGTAACGCAGGGCGCGTCTTCGCAATGCAGGCAGGAACGGGGGAAATGCACCACCTGGCTGGGCGCATTTTCTTTTGCAATTTCATAGCTGTGAACCCGGTTCAGGAAGGTGCCGCCATTGTCGCCCCCATAGGGGTTCTGGTCGGAAAGTGGCGCGCCATACTGGCTTGTGTTCCACTCCTTGCAGGAAATCACGCAAGCATGGCAACCGACGCAGGTGTCAAGGTCAATCACCAGCCCAAGCTTCTTTTCGCTATGTTTTGGCAGGGTGGTCACGTCCATTCCTTTCCATAGGCGAGCGATTTGGCAGATGTTGCAACCGGGTTTGTTTGCTGACCGGTGTCGGGCTTGCTGCGCAGGCCTTCCGGGGCTTCAATTTTTTCAATTTTCACGAGCAAATCATACCAGGCGGCCTGGCCGGTAACCGGATCGGCATTTGCCCAGCGGTGGCCATCGGCCTGGGAAGGCAGCAGTTCGCTGATCAGATGGTTTAGCAGAAAACCTTTTTCAGATTCCGAAGCGCCAGCTTGCAGCGACCATGCCCCACGGCGTTTGCCAATGGCGTTCCATGTCCATAATGTGTGCGGATTCTGCGCATCCATGCGCGCAACAGGCACGATGATTTCACCGTGGGGCGAGGTCAGCTTCGCCCAGTCGCCAGCCGAAAACCCATGTTCATTCCAAACAGTCGCTGGAATATAAAGCGGATTATGCCCGTGAATCTGGCGCAGCCACGCATTCTGGCTTCCCCAAGAATGATACATCGCCGCCGGGCGCTGGGTAATTGCGTGCAGGGGGAACCCTTCTGCCGTGCCAAAGGGGGGATACCAGAACGGCAGCGGGTCCATCGCATGTTCCAACCGGTCGCGGATATGTTCAGGTGGTTTCAGCGCGTGTTTTCCCTGTGCGGCAAGGCGGAATTTTTGCAATGGTTCCAGATAGATGTTGAACGTATAGGGCAGTTGCACATCAAACAGCCCGCGCTCAACCGCCCAATTCTGGTAACCCTGGTTCCACGGTTTGAAATAGGCGTGTTGGGGGGCAATATGGTCGGCCCAAAAACCGCCATTTTCAATATAGGCGTCGATCTGGTCGCTGTTCGGCGCACCGCGCCCCTTGTCCTTGCCCGTGCCCCGAAACCCGGCCAAAGGGCCAATGCCGGGCCGCCGTTCGTGGCGCTGCATATAGTCGGCATAGTCTTTATAAACGGGCGCGCCGCTATCATCGACCATGCCGGGCAGGCCAAGCCTTGCACCCAGATCGAGCAGCACCGATTGAAAGCCGCGCACATCGCGATCGGGCGCAACCACCGGCCAGCGAATGGCGTCGCCCATCAGATCGGGCTCGCCGATTGGTCTGTCAAGCAGGCTGATACAGTCATGCCGTTCCAGATAGGTCGTGTCGGGCAAAACAAGGTCGGCAAAAGCCACCATCTCAGAGCTATAGGCGTCGGAGTAAATGATATGGGGGATGGCATATTCACCGTCATCCCGCCGTTGGCGCAGCATCTCCATTGTGCCCTGCGTGTTCATCGAAGAATTCCACGCCATGTTCGCCATGTATAAGAATAGCGTATCAATTTCATAGGGATCGCCCGCAACAGCGTTCGAAATCACCATATGCATCAGGCCGTGTGCCGAAAGCGGATTCTCCCATGTAAAGGCTTTGTCTATGCGCAGCGGCCGGTTTTCACCATCAATGGCCAGGTCTTCCGGCCCGCGCGGATAGCCAAGATGCGGCCCGGCCAGCGGCTGGCCCGGGCTTGCCTTTGCATGGGGTTTGGGATGCGCCTCGAACGGTTTCGGGTAAGGGGGTTTGAAGCGAAACCCGCCCGGCGTTTCAACCGAACCGAGCAGGATTTGCAGCATATGCAATGCGCGGCAGGTTTGAAACCCGTTGGAATGTGCGGAAATCCCGCGCATTGCATGAAAGGCAACCGGGCGGCCGACCATCTTGTCATGCGTCTGCCCGCGCCAATCGGTCCAGGGCCGGTCAAGCACAACCTCCTGCTCAAAGGCGACGCGCGCAAGCTCTCCGGCAATCTGGCGAATGCGCTTGGCGGGGATTCCGCAAGATTTTTCAACGGTTTCCGGCGCGTATTCATCGGCCAGATACCGTTCGGCCATAAGTGAGAAAACGGTTCTGCAAAGTGTATCGTTAACCGTTAAATTACCCTGTAATTCTGGCTGGGCACCGGGCGTATCCCAGGCGATAGCGGCCTGGCGGACACGGTCCCATACAAGCTCCTTGCCATTGTCGTCACGCAAAAACAGGCCAAATTCATTGCTTTTCCTGTCCTGGTTCACGAGAAAGGGTATATTTGTATAGCGTAGCAAATAGGGCAGGTCGATTTTGCCGGCTTTGAACAGGCAATGCACCAAAGCCAGAATAAACTGCCCGTCGGTGCCCGGCGTAATGCCAAGCCAGTCATCGGCAATCGCATTGTAGCCCGTGCGCACGGGGTTTACGGCAATGACGCGCGCGCCACGCGCCTTGAGCTTGCCAAGCCCCATTTTGATCGGGTTGGAATCATGGTCTTCGGCCACGCCAAACAGCATGAAAAGCTTTGTATGGTCCCAATCGGGCGCGCCAAATTCCCAAAACGCACCGCCCATCGTATAAATGCCTGCCGCCGCCATATTGACAGAACAGAACCCACCATGCGCGGCATAATTCGGGGTGCCGAAGGCCTGTGCCCACCAGCCTGTAAAGCTTTGGCTTTGGTCGCGCCCGGTGAAAAAAGCCAGCTTTTCCGGTGCTTTGGCACGCAAAGGCGCCATCCAGGCCGTTGCCAGGTTTAACGCCTCATCCCAACTGATCGCCTTGAATTTTCCTTCGCCGCGCGCGCCAACGCGCAACAGCGGTGTCTGCAATCTTGCGGGTGAATAATGTTGCATTATTCCCGCCGACCCTTTGGCGCAAAGCACGCCCTTGTTTACCGGATGGTCGCGATTGCCCTCGATATAGCTGACCTTGCCATCGCGCAAATGCACGTTGATGCCGCAGCGACAGGCACACATATAGCAGGTCGTTTGCCGGATTTCGTCGGCAACTTTGGGCGAGGTGTTCAAGGTTGGTTGTGCCATCGGCCCCTACATTAACGCAGCCGCGTTCTGCGCGATACGAAGTTCTTCATCAGCTGGAACGATATAGACTTGCACCGCGCTGTCCAGACTGTGGAGCCTGCGCGCATTTTCCAGATTCAGTTCAGTGTTATACTTGATTCCAAGCCAGCCAAGCCCATCAAGAATTCCTGCGCGAATTTCCGGGGCATTTTCACCAATGCCGCCGGTGAAGGCAACGGCGTCGAGCCCGCCCATCGTGGCGATCATCGCGCCGGCATGTTGCACTGTCCAATGGATGAAGTGGGAAACGGCGAAGCGCGCGCCAGTATCATCGGAAGCGAGTAGGCGGCGCATGTTGTTGCTGCCAGCAAGTGCGCTCAGCCCGGATTTATGGTTTAAAAGTTTACGAGTCCCTTCAACCCCGAGTTCATCGGCGATAGCCAGCACGGCCATCGCGTCTATGTCACCTGTGCGGCTGCCCATGCTCAGCCCGGAAACAGGCGAAAACCCCATCGTTGTTGCGCAAGACAAGCCATTTTTAATTGCACATAGCGAGGCACCATTGCCAAGATGGCAGGCCAGCAGGCGCGCGGGCAGTGGCATTGGATGGTTGTCGACCAGCGCACTGAAGGAAATGCCATGAAATCCATAGCGTTGCAGGCCTTTGTTTCGCCATTCAGATGGAAGTGAATAGGTTCTTGCCTCGGGTGAATTCGTGGTGTGAAAGCCGGTATCAAAGCTTGCAAACTGGGGCAAATCTGGCGCGCGTGCGGCTATGGCGTCTATCGCGGCAAGGTTTGCGGGGTTATGCAGTGGCGCCAGGGCAGCGGCATTTGCAATTTCACTGCGAATGGCGGGGGTAATGGCACATGGTGCCGACAAATTTGCGCCCCCATGCACGACGCGATGCGCGGCTGCGCGCAGATTCGCAAGATGAACTCCCCGTTCCGCCAGCAATTCGAATATCATGTTCAGTGCTGAACTATAATCATCAAACCGCGCGGGGCGCTCAGCGCCCCCGATCTGCAGGCGGCCTGTGCCAGGAATATCGGCCGCCATGCCCGACAGGTGGCGCTGAAAGCCCGCATCAAACACCGCGAATTTGATCGAGGATGACCCGGCATTCACCACCAGAATTTGGCCGGGTTCTGCCGGGCCTGCCATTGATCAGGCCCGCTTTTGTGGCCGCATGTCGGCAGCGTCAATCCCGGCCACGCAAACCGGGGCTTTCATGGCGTCACGGCGGAAAGGTTCGCCAAGTTCTTGATTCAAAACAGCTTCTATAAAGGTCGTGAGCCCTGCCTTCTGGTCTTTCAGGGCCGCGGAAAGTGCTTCGGTAAGCGCATCCATCGTTGCGACCTGCACACCTTTTAGCCCGCAAGCATCGGCGATTTTGGCGTATGAGACCTTGCTGTCCAGCTCGGTGCCGACGAAATTATCGGCATACCACAGGGTCGTGTTGCGTTTCTCTGCACCCCATTGATAGTTGCGAAAAATCACCATCGTGATCGGGGGCCATTCATCGCGGCCAATGGCGACCATCTCATTCATGGAAATGCCAAAAGCACCATCGCCTGCAAAGCCGACAACCGGTGTGTCGGGGTTGGCGATTTTTGCGCCGATAATCGACGGAAAACCATAGCCACAAGGGCCGAAAAGGCCGGGGGCCAGATATTTGCGCCCCGCTTCGAAACTGGGATAGGCATTGCCGATGGCACAGTTATTGCCGATATCCGAGCTGATGATCGCCTCTTTCGGCAAAGCGGCCGTAATCGCACGCCAGGCTTTGCGCGGCGAAAGCCAGTCGGGCCGCGCGGTGCGTGCGCGCGCATTCCAGTCTGTTCCGGGGTCGTCCTCCTCATGGTCGAGCGATGTCAACTCTTGCGCCCATGCCGATTTTGTTTGCGCAATCAGGTCTTTGCGTTCTTTGCGCCCAATGTCGCCAGCCGCCGCGCCCAATTGCGCCAGAATGCTGCGCGCCACGGCACCCGCATCGCCGACAATGCCGAGATCAACCCTTTTGGTCAGGCCAATACGGTCGGCATTGATGTCGACCTGGATGAGTTTGGCGGATTTGGGCCAATAGTCCATTCCATAGCCCGGCAGGGTTGAAAACGGGTTCAAACGCGTGCCAAGTGCCAAAACAACATCGGCCTGCGCAATCAGTTTCATCGCAGCTTTGGAGCCGTTATAGCCAAGCGGGCCCACGGCCAGCGGGTGGCTGCCCGGAAAGGCGTCATTGTGCTGATAGTTACAAGCTGCCGGGGCATCCAGTCGTTCGGCAAGTGCCACAGCATCGGGGATTGCACCCGCCAGAACAACGCCGGCACCGTTCAGAATAACGGGAAACCGCGCTTCAGACAGAAGTTTCGCGGCGGCGGCAATTGCGCGCGCGCCCCCTGTAGAAGGTTCGAATTCTACAATTTCCGGAAGCTCGATATCCACGATCTGCGTCCAGATATCACGCGGAATATTGATCTGCGCCGGGGCCGACATGCGCCGCGCTTTGGTGATTACCCGGTTCAGCACTTCGGCAATGCGCGATGCGTCGCGCACCTCTTCCTGATAGGCGACCATATCCTTGAACAGCGCCATTTGCTCGACTTCCTGAAAGCCGCCCTGGCCAATGGTTTTGTTCGCGGCTTGCGGCGTTACCAGCAGCATGGGCGTGTGGTTCCAATAGGCGGTTTTCACACAGGTCACGAAATTGGTAATGCCGGGCCCGTTTTGGGCAATGATCATCGCCATCTTGCCCGAGCTGCGGGTATAGCCATCGGCCATATAGCCGCCATTGCATTCATGCGCGACATCCCAGAACTTGATGCCCGCCTTTGGAAAATAGTCGGAGATTGGCATGAAGGCCGAACCGATGATGCCAAAAACATCTTCGATTCCATTGCGTTGCAGGGTTTTGACAAAGGCTTCTTCAGTGGTCATTTTCATGGTGGGAATCCCTGGAAATTTGCCTCAACATCCGGGTTTTAAGCCGGCATCATTAGGGCCAGATTGTTTAAGCGATAGGTCCAAAGGCCAGTCGCAATTCGCAGGCGCGCATCAACGCAAGGCGGCCTCGGCGCGGGCAATACGCGCGATGCCTTCGGGAATTCGGGCTGCGTCGATCGAAGAATAGGCCAGCCGGTAGAATCTGCCGCCAGGCCCTGGTTCGGCAAAAAACGGATCGCCCGGCTCGATCAGCACATCGTCATGGCGCAAGGCGGCGGCCAGCGCGGAGCTGTCCACGCCCTCGGCGGTTTGCATCCAGAAGCTCGTGCCGCCCGAAACCCCGCCGCGCAGCGCGCGCAGCCCGTTGGCGGCAAGGGCATCGCGCATTACCGTGCGGCGGTCTTTGAAGGTCGCGCGCATCCGGTTGATCTGCGCATCGTAATGGCCAAGCGCCAGAAAATAGGCCACCGTGCGCTGGATATGCCCTGGCGGGTGGCGCAAGACCGTGGCACGCAGCGCGCGGGCTTCGGCCACAAATTCGGGCGGGGCTACCAGATAGCCCAGCCGCAAACCGGGGAAGAGCGATTTGGAAAAGCTGCCCACGTAAATCACCCGCCCCTCGGCATCGAGCGATTTCAGCGCCGGGGTCGGTGGGTTGGAAAAGCTCATTTCGAATTCGTAATCATCTTCTACTATCAGCATGTTACGCGCCTTGGCCAATGCCAGAAGCTGGCGGCGGCGGGCCATTGGCATGGTCACCGTGCTGGGGGCCTGGTGGCTTGGGGTCACAAAAACCAGCCGTGCTGAATGTGGCAGGGCTTCGGGTGGCAGGCCGGCTTCGTCTACATCCACCGGCAGGGCTGCGCCAAACTGCGCCAGAATTGCCCGCAAACCGGGGTAGCCGGGGTTTTCAAACGCCGCCTGCCGCCCGTTGCCCAGCAAAAGCTGGCAGATCAGCCACAGCGCGTTCTGCGCCCCGATGGTGATGAGGATATTTTCGGGCGCCGCCGAAATGCCGCGCCGGGGCAGGGTGTGGCGGGCGATGTAATCAAGCAACATCGGGTCGTCATGCGTGCCATAATCGGCGGTCAGCGCATCGAAATCGCGCCTGCCAAGCGCCTGATGCGCGCAGAGCCGCCAGCTTGTATGGTTGAACAGCGTCGCATCGGTCTGCCCGTAGATGAACGGATATTTGAAGCGTTGCCAGCCCACCTCCTTTTCAACCACGCGCGCAGCGCCATGCCGCATATCCAGCCATTGCGCCCAGTCGATTTGCCCCGGCGGCAGGGGTTTGCGGCGGCGCGGCGCCTCGGCCAGCGGCGCTGTGGGGGCCACGAAATAGCCCGAACGGTCGCGGCTTTCCAGATAGCCATCGGCCACAAGGTCTTGAAAAGCCAGCGTAACCGTGATGCGCGCAATGCCCAGATGCTGCGCCAGTGCGCGCGAGCTTGGCAGGCGTTCGCCCTTGCGCAACCGCCCCGCCAGCACCGCCGCGGTAATTGATTGGCGGATCTGGCTTTGCAGCGTGCCCGGGCTGGCCGGATCAATGAAAAATGTATCGGCTGAAAGCGTCATATCCCTCCTGACTGGACCTATCTAACGGCCAATCTGGACATAAGTAAAGCGCGGCCACGGCCCTAGCGTTTACAAAACCCAAGCGGAGCCGTGCCATGCCACATGATGTTTTGCCCAACAGCCTTGAAAATTTCTGGGTGCCATTTACCGACAATCGCGGCTTCAAGGCCGCGCCGCGCCTGGTGAACGCCGCCTCGGGCACCTATATGACCGACCATCGCGGCGGGCAAATCATCGATGGCTCATCGGGTTTGTTCTGCTCGCCCGCCGGGCATTGCCACCCCAAGATCATCGAAGCGGTTCACGCCCAGATGCAGCGCAACACCTATACCGCGCCCTTTGGCATGGGGCATGATGGCGGCTTTGCGCTGGCCGACCGGATCGCGCGGTTAACGCCCGAAGGCATGAACCATACATTCTTCGTCAATTCCGGCTCCGAGGCGATTGATACGGCACTGAAAATCGTCATGGCCTATCATGCGGCCAACGGGCGCGACCGTATCCGCTTTGTCAGCCGCGAACGCGCCTATCATGGGGTGAATATCGGGGGCATATCGCTGTCGGGCATGGTGAATAACCGCCGCAGCTTCCCCGTGACCATGCCCAATGTGGTGATGATGCGGCACACGTTCACCGGCCAGGAGCTGAACCGGCCCGGCCAGCCGCAACAGGGCCATGAGCTGGCGAATGATCTGGAGCGCGCCTGCCAAACCTATGGCGGCGAAACGATTGCCGCCTGTTTTGTCGAGCCGGTTGCAGGTTCAACCGGCGTGCTGTGCCCGCCTGTCGGCTATCTCGAACGCCTGCGCGAAATCTGCGATACGCATGGCATCTTGCTGGTGTTCGATGAGGTGATTACCGGGTTCGGCCGGCTTGGCGCGCCTTTTGCCGCAGAAAAGTTCAATGTTAAACCAGATATCATGACAATGGCCAAGGCGCTGACGAATGGCGCCATTCCTATGGGGGCTGTCACCGTGGCCGACCATATTTACGAGGTCGTGACCAATGGTGCAAAGCCCGGCGCGATCGAGTTTTTCCACGGCTATACCTATTCGGCCCATCCGGCGGCCTGTGCGGCTGGCAATGCCATGCTGCAACTGCTTGAGGATGAAGACCTTTTCGCCCGCGCCAACGCCCTGTCCACCTATTTTGGCAAGGCGGTTCATGCGCTTGCCGACCATCCGCTGGTGATGGATGTGCGCAGCATGGGCCTTCTGGCGGGGGTCGAGCTGCACAGGGGCGCGGCCCCCGGCCAGCGCGGCACCGAGGCGCAAAAACGCATGTTCTGGAACGGTTTGCACGTCAAATTCACGGGCGATACCGGCATTCTTGCGCCAATGTTCATTGCCACGACAGCGCATATCGACGAAATGCTTGATAAATTCCGCACCACGCTGAACAGCCTCGCCTAGACCTTGCACCGTTTTGAAATTGGCGCAATCCTGCACAGGGTTGCGCTTTTTGCTTGATTTAACGCTTTGGATATTGGCCAGATAGGCACATCAATCCAAACGGCGCGCCTGAACGCGTTGCGCAATCCAGAACGGGAGTGAGATACATATGAAACTTAAAATCGTCGCGGCAGTTGTTGCCGCCGTTGCCGCACAGGCGGCCAGCGCACAAGACAATGTGCTGAACGTCTACAACTGGTCAGACTATATTGCCGAAGACACGCTGGAAAAATTCACCGCCGCCACGGGTATAACGGTGAATTACGATGTCTATGACAGCAACGAGGTGCTGGAGGCCAAGATGCTGGCCGGCAATTCGGGCTATGACGTTGTCGTGCCCACCTCCTCTTTCATGCAGCGCCAGATTGCAGCGGGGGTTTATCAGCCGCTCAACCGCGATCTGCTGCCGAATCTGGCCAATATGGACCCGGCGCTGATGGCTTCTGCCGCCACCTATGACCCCGGCAACGAACATTCGGTCATCTATATGTGGGGCACCACCGGTATCGGCTACAACACCGGCAAGGTCGAAGAAATTCTGGGTGCAGATGCGCCAACCAATTCATGGGCGCTGGTATTTGATCCGGCAAATGCCGAAAAACTGGCCGAATGCGGCATTACCATGCTTGATGCCCCGGTCGAGATGCTGCCCGCTGCCATGAACTATCTTGGTCTTGACCCGCAATCGACCGATCCGGCCGATTTCGAAAAGGGCGCCGAGCTGCTCATGCAGATCCGGCCTTATATCCGCTACTTCCATTCGTCGCAATATATCAATGACCTGGCCAATGGCGAAGTCTGTGTTTCCATCGGCTGGTCGGGCGATATCTTCATTGCGCAGGCCCGTGCCGCAGAAGCCGAGAACGGCATAGATATCGCCTATGTCATTCCGGATGAGGGTGCCTTGCAGTGGTTTGACATGCTGACCATTCCGGTTGATGCGCCCAACCCTGCTGCGGCCCATGCGTTCATCAACTTCATCATGGATGCGCAGATCACCGCGGATATCACCAACTATGTCTGGTATGCCAATGCCAACGCAGCGTCGCTGCCCCTGGTTGACGAGGAAATCACCTCCGACCCCGGCATTTTCCCGACCCCGGCCGCCAAGGAACGGCTGTGGAATTCGGTGCCCTATGACAGCCGGCTCGACCGCACCATTACCCGCCTCTGGACAACAATCCTGACAGGCCAGTAACGCATACGGGCGGCGCGCGCATGGTGTGCCGCCCTTCGTTTTAGATATTTGAGGTTTATGATGGCGCATTCCGCCACGGCTGCCGACCTGAAACCTTGGCGCGACCCTGCCGCCGAGCCGTTCATCAAAATCCGCAACATCACCAAGAAATTCGGCGATTTTACCGCCGTCGACAACGTGTCGCTCGATATTTTCAAGGGCGAGCTGTTTTGCCTTCTGGGCGGTTCGGGCTGCGGAAAGTCGACGCTGCTGCGCATGATGTCCGGCTTTGAAAAACCCAGCTCCGGCACAATCGAGATAGACGGGCAGGACATGTCGAATGTCTCACCCTACCATCGCCCCACCAATATGATGTTCCAATCCTACGCGCTGTTCCCGCATATGAGCGTGGAGAAGAACATTGCCTATGGCCTGCTGCGCGAGGGGATGTCCAAGCCCGAAGCGATGGAAAAGGTCGCCGCGATGCTCAGGCTTGTGAAGCTTGAAAAATTCGCCCGCCGCAAGCCGCACCAGCTTTCCGGCGGTCAGCGCCAGCGCGTCGCCCTTGCCCGTTCGCTTGTCAAGAAGCCCAAGCTTCTGCTGCTCGATGAACCGCTTGGCGCGCTTGACAAGAAGCTGCGCGAGGAAACCCAGTTCGAGCTGATCAACATTCAGGAAACACTGGGCGTGACCTTCATCGTCGTGACCCACGACCAGGAAGAGGCGATGACCCTGTCCACCCGCATCGGCGTGATGAACGAGGGCGAGATCGTGCAAATCGGCGAGCCGACGCAAATTTACGAACGCCCCGCCAGCCGGTTCGTGGCCGATTTCATCGGCTCGGTGAACATGTTCGAGGGCAAGGTCGATACCGCCGCCCCCGATGCCATGCGCATCATCACCGAAAGTGTTGGCCCCGTGCTGGTAAAACCGATCGAGGGGCTGACACATGGCCAATCCGTATCGGTTGCCCTGCGCCCCGAAAAGCTGACCATTTCGCGCACCGAGCTGACCGGCGACAATGTGTTGCACGGCATGGTCGAAGATGTCGCCTATATGGGCAATCTGTCCATTTTCCGCGTGCGTCTGGCCAATGGCACGCTTGTGCGCATCACCCGCTCCTCCCGCCTTGCCGACCAGGAGCCGATATCCTGGGATCAGGAGATCTGGGCGCAATGGGGCGTCGCCTCGGGCGTGGTGCTGACATCATGAGCCAGGCCGAACATATCCCCATGCGCCGCGCACCGGGCGGCAATGTCATCACGCGCATCCTGTCGCGCGTCATCTCCGGGCGTGCGCTGGTTATCGCCGTGCCGCTTGTCTGGCTGACGGTGTTTTTCGTCATTCCCTTCATCGTTGTGCTGCAAATCTCGCTCACCGATGCGGCGATTGCCCGCCCGCCCTATACCCCGCTATTCGATGGCTGGACCTTCATGGGCGATCTGGAAAACTACAGCTTCCTGCTGAGTGATCCGCTCTACATCAACGCCTATCTCTCTTCGCTGAAAATCGCGCTCATTTCCACGGCTTTCGCGCTGCTCATCGGCTATCCGATGGCCTATTACATTGCCCGCGCCGAAGAGCCGAAACGTTCGCTTCTGCTGATGCTCATCATCCTGCCTTTCTGGACATCGTTCCTGCTGCGCGTCTATGCCTGGATCGGCTTTCTGTCCCAGAACGGTGTGATCAACAACACCCTGATGTCGCTGGGCATCATCTCTGAGCCCATCGTCATGCTGCAATCAGACTTCGCGGTCTATATCGGCATCGTCTATACCTATTTGCCCTTCATGATTCTGCCGCTCTACGCCAATCTGGTGAAGCTTGATGTTTCGCTCTTGGAAGCCAGCCAGGACCTTGGCGCAGGCCCGGTTACAACATTTTTCCGTATCACCCTGCCGCTGTCGCTGCCCGGAGTCATTGCCGGCTCCATGCTCGTGTTCATTCCGGCAATCGGCGAATATGTCATCCCCGCGCTGCTGGGCGGCCCCGATACGCTGATGATCGGCAAGGTGTTGTGGACCGAGTTCTTCAACAACCGTGACTGGCCCGTCGCCTCGGCTGTCGCCACGGTCATGCTGGTGGTTGTGGTGCTGCCCATCATCCTGTTGCGCAACGCCCAACCGAAGGATGCGTCATGAAACGTAAAGGCTTCTTCCTTCCCACCGCCGCGCTTTTGGGTTTTGCCTTTCTTTACGCGCCGATCATGTCGCTGATCATCTTTTCGTTCAACGAGAACAAGCTCGTTACCGTCTGGTCGCGGTTTTCAACCAAATGGTATGGCGAATTGTTGCGTGACGATCAGATCATGGGCGCGGCCTGGATCAGCCTGCAAATCGCCTTTACCTCGGCAATGATCGCCACGGTATTGGGCACATTGGCAGGGCTGGTGCTTACCCGATTTGGCCGCTTCCGTCTGCGCACCCCGCTGATGGGCATGACAACCGCGCCGCTGGTCATGCCCGAGGTCATTACCGGCCTGTCACTCCTGCTGCTGTTTGTCGGCATGGAGGCCTTTCTTGGCTGGCCGTCCGGGCGCGGGATGACCACGATCATCATCGCCCATTCCACCTTCTGCATGGCCTATGTGGCGGTTGTCGTGCAATCGCGGCTTGGCGATATGGATGATTCGCTGGAAGAAGCCGCGCTCGACCTGGGCGCGCGCCCGGTGCGGGTGTTTTTCGATATTACCCTGCCGGTCATTGCGCCTGCGCTCATTTCCGGCTGGCTGCTCAGCTTCACCCTCAGCCTTGATGATCTGGTGATCGCCTCATTCGTCTCCGGCCCCGGCTCCTCAACCCTGCCGATGGTGATCTTCTCCAAGGTCAAGCTTGGCGTCTCGCCCGATATCAATGCGCTGGCATCCCTCATCATTCTGGTGGTAGGGCTGGGCATTGCCATAGCGTTTTGGCAGTTGCGCAGAGGAATGAAGAGATGAGCGAGACCGGCGACCAGGCCTTCCGTGCCACCAGCAATAACGAACGCTGGGCAGAAATGACCTATGGCGGCGCGCTGTCCTTTCTGCGCCGCCGGATGACGCGCGAGCTTGCGGGCGTCGATGTTGTCGTCTCCGGCGTGCCCTATGATGCGTCCGTCACCTATCGCCCCGGCTGTCGGCTTGGCCCGCGCGCCATTCGCGCCGCATCGGTGCAACTGGCCGAGCTGAAAGCCTTCCCCTTCGGCTTTGACCCGTTCGAAACCCTGTCGGTGGTCGATTGGGGCGATTGCATGGTCGACCCGCACCACCCCGAAACCGTCACGCCCGATATTGTGGACCACGCCCGCAAAATCATCGCGACGGGCGCCAAAATGCTTACCCTTGGCGGCGATCATTACACCTCCTATCCGCTGCTCAAGGCCCATGCCGAAAAATATGGCCCCGTCGCCTTGCTTCAGGTCGATGCGCATTGCGATACATGGCCCGATGACCCGACGCGCCTTGATCATGGCAGCATGTTTGGCCGTGCGGCGGCCGAAGGCATTATCGACGTCACCAAATCCACCCAGCTTGGGTTGCGCACCTATAATGACAGCGACCACGGCTTTGAAATCCTCACCGCGCCCTGGGTGCATCGCAACGGCATTGATGCGGCGGTGAAGGTCATTGCGGAACGCGCTGGCAATACGCCGCTTTATATTTCATTCGACATCGACGGGCTCGACCCGGCCTTTGCGCCGGGCACTGGCACGCCCGTGCCCGGCGGCCTGTCCTCCTGGCAGGGGCTGGATCTGATCCGCGCGCTTGGCCCGCTCAACCTGATCGGCATGGATGTGGTCGAGGTGTCTCCGCCATATGACCATGCCGAAATCACCGCGCTGGCTGCGGCGCATATTGCCCATGACTGGCTGTGCCTTCTGGCCGCCAAGGCCGGGGCAAAACCGCACGCAGTTGGCCGTTTATAAGAGACTTTTATGTCAAAAGCTGACGACGCTGTGTTCTCAAAATTCCCGCAGGCCTTCAAAGAGTGGCTTGATGGCCGCCGCATCGAAGAGGTGGAGTGCATCATTTCCGACATTGCCGGCGTATCGCGCGGCAAGGCGATGCCCTGGGCCAAGTTCAGCCGGGCCGAGCGGATGTTTCTGCCGCTTTCCATCTTCTATCAAACCATTTCCGGCGAATATGCCGATATGGATATCGCCAACCAATGGACCGAGAATGACATGGTTCTGGTGCCCGATTACAGCACCGCAACCGCAGCCCCCTGGGCGGGCGACATCACGCTACAGGTCATTCATGATGTGGTCGACACCTCCGGCAACCCTATCGAAATCGTGCCGCGCAATGTGCTGAAAAAGGTTCTTAGACTTTACGCCGATGAAGGCTGGACCCCGGTGGTTGCCCCCGAAATCGAATTTTACCTCACCAAGGCCAATATCGACCCCGACCTGCCGATCGAGCCGCCGATGGGCCGTTCCGGCCGCCGCGTTGCCAGCCGCCAAGCCTATTCGATGATGGCGGTCGATGAATATGGTAAAGTGATTGACGATATCTATGATTTTGCCGAAGCCGCGGGCTATGAGATAGATACGATCATCCAGGAAGGCGGCGCCGGGCAGATCGAAATCAACCTCATCCACGGCGACCCGGTGCTGAAGGCCGACCAGGTTTTCTACTTCAAGCGCCTGATCCGCGAAGCGGCCTTCCGTAATGATTGCTATGCCACTTTCATGGCCAAACCCATGCAGGACGAGCCCGGCTCGGCCATGCATATCCACCAGTCGATTCTCGATACCGATGGCAAGAACATTTTCAACGGCCCCGATGACCAGCCGACCGATGCCTTCATGTCCTATCTTGCCGGCCTGCAGCGCTATATCCCTGGCGCCATTACGCTTTTCGCGCCTTATGTGAACAGCTACCGGCGTTTTGTCACCACAGGTTCCGCCCCGGTCAACCTTGAATGGGGGGCCGATAACCGCACGGCGGGCATTCGCATTCCCATCTCATCGCCCGCCGCGCGGCGCATTGAAAACCGCGTGGTCGGCATGGATTGCAACCCCTATCTTGCGCTGGCCGCCACGCTGGCTTGCGGCTATCTTGGCATGAAGAACAAGCTCAAGCCGCGCGAGGCTGTGGCGGGCGATGCTTATAACCTGCCGCGCGCCATTCCGCGCTCCTTGCTCGACGGGCTGGACGAGTTCAAATCCGCCCCCGAGTTGCGCCACATTCTCGGCGATCAGTTCTGTGACATCTATACCGCGCTCAAACTCCATGAGGCCGAGGCGTTTTTGCAGGTCATTTCACCCTGGGAGCGGGAGCATCTGCTCCTAAACGTTTAATGCTTGACCTTCTGAACGCGAATGACCAGCCGGGCCAATATCCGGCGGAGTCATATTACACAGCCACGGCTGATTTTCTGCCGCAACAGCCCGCGCTGAAGGGTGAGACCCGCGCCGATATCTGCATTATCGGCGCCGGCTATACCGGGCTTTCGGCGGCGCTGCATCTGCGCGAACGCGGCTATGATGTCGTCGTGCTGGAGGCCCAGCGCATTGGCTTTGGTGCTTCGGGGCGCAATGGCGGGCAGGTCGGCTCGGGCCAGCGGCTTGGGCAGGACGTGCTGGAAAAACAGCTTGGCCAGGATGCCGCCCGCGCCATGTGGGACATAGCGCAAGAGGCGAAAGCCACGCTCAAGTCACTGATCAACAAGCACAAAATAGCCTGTGACCTTACGCCCGGTGTGCTGCACGCCGCCTTCGGCAAGGCTGATCTGGCCCATGCCCATGCCGAGGCCGAACATCTGGCGACCCGGTATGACTACAGCCAAATCACCCCGCTCGATGCCGAAGGCATCCGCGCCCATTTGGGAACCGATGCCTATTGCGGTGGCAATATCGACATGGGTGCGGCACATCTGCACCCGCTCAACTACGCGCTTGGCCTGGGCCGCGCGGCGCTTGCAGCCGGTGTGCGCATTCACGAACGCAGCCGCGTGATGCGTATCGACCAGGGGGAACCGGCCAGCGTGCATACCGATGCCGGGCAGGTGCGGGCGCGCTTTGTGGTCGTGGCGGGCAACGGCTATCTCGGCGGGCTCGTGCCGCAGATATCGGCCCGCGTCATGCCCATCAACAATTTCATTGTGGCAACCGAGCCTTTGGGCGATCTGGCCGATGAGATCATCAAGCAGAACATTGCCGTGGCCGATAGCAAATTCGTGGTGAATTACTACCGGCTTTCCGCCGATAAGCGAATGCTTTGGGGGGGTGGCGAAAGCTATGGCTACCGCTTTCCGCGCAACCTTGCCGACAAGGCGCGCAAGCCGATGCTCAAGGTTTTTCCACAGCTTTCAGGCGCGAGAATCGACTATGCCTGGGGCGGAACATTGGCCATAACCACCCGCCGGATGCCCGCATTTCAGCGCATTTCCGGCAATATCCTGTCGGTTGGTGGCTATTCGGGCAGTGGCGTTGCAATGGCCACGCAGGCGGGCAAGCTGATCGCCGAAGCCATTGCAGGCCAGGCTGAACGCTTCGACCTGATGGCAAGCTTCCCTCTGCCCAGCTTTCCCGGCGGTCGGCTCATGCGCTGGCCGATTCTGGTGCTGGCAATGACCTGGTTTTCACTGCGCGACAGGTTCTGAACATCGCCGCCCCGGGCTTGACCCGGGGCCTCTCGCAGCCAGGTCGAGGCCCCGGGTCAAGCCCGGGGCGCCGCAGTTCGCGAGCTATGCTTTAGCCTTAAACCACCAAAGGCTCCCCGCCGGCGATATGGATCTTCACCCCATGTTCGCGGCACTGTGCCTCGATCTTGGCAGGCGGGCTGCGATCGGTGAAAAACGCTGTCATATCAGACATTTCAGCAATTCTTACCGGTGCATGGCGGCTGAATTTGATGGCATCTGCCACCAGAAAGCGCTTGCGGGAATTCTGGATAATTGCCTGCGTTACCCGCACTTCGCGAAAGTCATAGTCAAGCAACACGCCATCTTCGGCAATTGCGGCCGTGCCAATCACCGCATAATCCACCCGGAACTGGCGGATGATCTCTGCCGCCACATCGCCCACCAAACCACCGTCAGAGCGGCGCAAAACGCCCCCCGCAAGAATGATTTCGGAATGCGGAGTCGTCGCCAGGATATTGGCAACATTGATATTATTGGTAATCACCAGCAGGTTTTTATGGTTGAGCAGGGCGCGCGCAACGGCCTCGGTCGTGGTGCCGATATTCAGGAACAGGCTGGCGCCGTTCGGGATTTGTTCGGCACACATGCGCGCCAGCGCCGCCTTTTGGCTTGTGGCCAGGTTGTTGCGCTCTTCATAGCCCATATTCACCACGCCCGAGGGCAGGATCGCACCGCCATGCACGCGCGTCAGGTTGCCAGATTCACACAAATCCGAAAGGTCGCGGCGAATCGTTTGCGTTGTAACATCGAAGTGGCGCGACAGCATTTCGACCGTCACCTTGCCCTGTTCGCGTGCCAATGTCAGAATTTCATCATGGCGAAAGTTTTGGGCCATTTGCCGCTCGTGTTAGAAAATGTTCACTATGTTGCATTAACACATACAATTGCGCGCGAGTAAACAGAAAATGATGATGTGACCGCAATAAGTAACAAAAAGAACACAAAAACATCATGATATGGCGATAATAGCCGACATAAAGAAACATGAATGAAAACAAGTGAAAGAAAACGCTTGACCGAATCGCACATATAGGGGAGGTTATGCGCAACGAGACAGCCCATCGGGCGCTCGCCGATGCTGGTTGCTTCTAATTGGGCCTGAGGTGGCCGGCGGAAACTGCAGGGGTCGGGTTATTCCCCAAGAAGACCTGACCCCTTGCAGTTACACCCGAATTTTCGCACATTGCAGCCGCGCCGGCCTAACCGGTTTTTGCCAACTGCCAACAGGAAAATTGCCATGACCTTGAAAGTCGCCATTAACGGTTTCGGCCGTATCGGCCGGAATGTATTGCGTGGGATCATCGAATCCGGTCGCACCGATATTGAAGTTGTTGCCATCAACGATCTTGGCCCGGTCGAGACCAATGCGCATTTGCTGCGCTATGACTCGGTTCACGGAAAATTCCCTTTTGATGTCAAGGTTGTAGGCAATACAATCGATGTTGGCCGTGGCCCGATCAAGGTGACAGCCGAGCGTGACCCAAAGGCATTGCCCTGGGGTGATGTGGATATTGCGCTGGAATGCACGGGCATTTTTACGGCCCGCGACAAGGCCGCCCTGCACCTTGAGAACGGCTCCAAACGCGTGCTGATTTCCGCACCGGGTGCGGGGGCCGATAAAACCATCGTTTATGGGGTGAACCATGAGAGCCTGACGGCGGATGACCTTGTGGTTTCCAACGCATCCTGCACCACGAACTGCCTGTCTCCGGTGGCCCAGGTTTTGCACCAAGCCGTTGGAATCAAAAACGGATTCATGACGACCATCCATTCCTATACCGGCGATCAGCCGACTTTGGACACGATGCACAAAGACCTGTATCGCGCGCGCGCGGCGGCGATGAGCATGATCCCGACCTCGACAGGGGCGGCCAAGGCCGTGGGGCTGGTGCTGCCGGAATTGAATGGCAAGCTGGATGGCGTTTCGATTCGCGTGCCGACACCGAATGTGAGCGTGGTGGATTTGACCTTTACGGCGATGCGCGACACGACGGCGGAGGAGATCAACGCCGCGATCCGGACGGCTGCAAATGGAAAACTCCAAGGAATTCTTGGGTTTACGGATGAGCCGCTGGTGTCGATCGACATCAACCACGACCCGCGCAGCTCTATCTTCCATATGGACCAGACCAAGGTTCTGGACGGGAATCTGGTGCGAATCCTGACCTGGTATGACAATGAATGGGGCTTTTCCAACCGCATGGCCGATACGGCCATTGCTATGGGCAAGTTCCTTTAAGTTACAATGTAACCGCACTTAAAGTTACATTGTAACCGCATTTTCGTGCAAAAACGTGCAAAACGGGCGCAAAACGGCAAGGTTTAGCGCCCGTTTTTTATGAACAAAGGGTTAAATTGCGCTGGAATGGCGGGACTGGTCGACGGCGTAAGCGTCGAACATTTGCGCGATCATCCGGGTGAGGGGGCGGCCCTCGGGCAGGATGATGAGGGTCTGGCCATCGAAGGTGCAGAATGTGTTAAAGCGGCGCGCGGCGGCTTGGGCATTTTTTAACAGCGGCAACATGAACGCGCCAAAACGCGCCTCGAGCCGTGAAAGTTCAAGCTTGAAATCGCACATGAGCATTTCTATCGCCAGCGCGCGCACCTGATCATCGAGGCCAAGCGCCACACCGCGCGCGGCAGCCAGATTGCCCCCGGCAATGGCGGCATTGTATTGCGCGGTGACGGGGGCGTTCTGCACATAGCCGCCGGGCAACTGGCTGATGGACGAGGCGCCGATGCCAACAAGGCTGGCGGCAGAATCATCGGTATAGCCCTGAAAGTTCCGCCGCAGCCTGCCATTGGCCTGAGCGCGCGACAGGGCATCGGAGGGCGTTGCAAAATGGTCGATCCCGATGGCATTCAGCCCGCTGGCAACCAACATGGCGGTCGCATTCTGCGCAAGCTCATAGCGTTCATGCGCGCCGGGCAGGGCGGCTTCGGGAATCATCTTCTGGCGCTTGGCCATCCAGGGCACATGCGCATAGCCAAACAGCGCCAGCCTGTCGGGCGCAAGGGTCAGGGTTTGGTCGAGCGTGGCCCCAAGCGCCGCCCAGTCCTGATAGGGCAAGCCATAAACCAGATCGATATTGATGGAATTGACACCGCGTTCGCGCAGCGCTGAAATTGTTTTCAGTGTGATTTCAAAGCTTTGTAGCCGCCCTATCGCCTGTTGCACCTGCGGGGCAAAATCCTGAACGCCGATCGAGGCGCGGTTCATGCCGGCGGCGACAAAGGCATCCATGCGCGAGGTATCGATGGCGCTTGGATCGATCTCGACCGAAAATTCGGCGCCGTCATTCAGCGGCACAAGGGTGGTGAGCGCATCGACAAGGCGGCCAATTTCATCGGGCGGCAGAATGGTGGGAGAGCCGCCACCAAAATGCAGCCGATTGGCGCGCAACCCTTCCGGCAGATAGCGGCGCAGCAGCGCAATTTCCTGAAGCAAAACATCGACATAGGCGCGCACCGGGCCAAGGCTGCGCACCCCCTGCGTGCGACAGGCGCAATACCAGCACAGCCGCTCGCAAAACGGAATGTGGATATAGAGCGACACGGGATCGGCTGGCGGCAGACCGGCCAGCCAGCGCGCATAGTCCTGCGCGCCGATATTCGATGCAAATTGCGTGGCCGTGGGATAGGAGGTGTAGCGCGGGGCGTTGACCTCGAACAATCCGGCAGATTTGAGCGCGTGTAACTGTGTCATTTCAGCCAAATAGCGCAAGCCGCGGCCACGCCGCCTTGATCAAGATCAAGCACGTGATAGATTGCACGGGAATGGAGTGCCAATGCCAAGCCCGCAACCCAAAATTGATATGAACCTGCGCTGCGGTGACTGCCCCATCCGCCACCAGGCCGTTTGCGCCTATAGCCAGCCCGACGAATTGGTGAAGCTTGACGCGATCAAGAGCTATAAAACCTATAAGGCCGGCGAGACATTGTTCTGGGCGGGCGAGGAAATGGCGAGCATTGGTTCAGTGGTAAACGGTGTTGCCACGCTTGGCCGCAGCCTGCCAGACGGGCGCCGCCAGATGGTTGGCCTGCTGTTGCCAAGCGACTTTATTGGCCGCCCGGGGCGCAAGATTGCGCCGTTCGACGTGGTGGCGGCAAGCGATGTGCTGGTATGCACCTTTCAGAAAAAGCAGTTCGACGCGATGATCGCCAATAGCCCGAGCCTTGAGCGCCGCCTGCTGGACATGACGCTGGACGAGCTGGATTCGGCGCGCGAATGGATGCTGCTGCTGGGCCGCAAAACCGCGCGGGAAAAAATTGCCAGCCTGTTGGCGATTGTCGCGCGGCGCGATGCGGCCCTGGCCAAGCGCGCACCAAAAGATGGTTTGGTATTTAACCTTCCGCTGACGCGCGAAGCGATGGCCGATTATCTGGGCCTGACGATCGAGACGGTTTCGCGCCAGATGACCGCGCTCAGACGCGACGGACTCATCGAACTGGAGGAGGCGCGGCGCATTCGCGTGCCGGACTATGCCGCCTTGCTGAACGAGGCCGGCGATGATTCGGACGGTGGCATGTTGGAATAGGCGCCGTTTGATCTGGATCAAGGCAGCGCGCGCTTCGCACATGCAATAACCCCTTGAACCCCCGAATGGGGGGCAGAAAAAGGGGACAGCCATGCTCAGGATTTTTCAGGCGATAGTGCTTGGATTCATTGCGTTATTTGCGGCAATCGCAGCGAATTTCGGCTTGGATCTGGCCTATCGGGTTCATGCCGTCATTGTCATGCTTGCGGCAGGTTTTGCCGCGATGATGGTGATTCGCGCGATGGGAGAGCCCGCGCGGCCCCGCCCGACCGGCTATATGGATGACGTGATTCGCGCCGGGGTGATCGCCACCGCCTTCTGGGGCATCGCCGGGTTCGCCGTGGGGGTGTTCATCGCCTTCCAACTGGCCTTTCCGGATTTGAACCTTGGGCTGTCTTACACAAGTTTCGGCCGTTTGCGCCCGCTGCATACCAGCGCGGTGATCTTCGCCTTTGGCGGCAATGCGCTGATCGCGACAAGCCTGTATATCGTGCAGCGCACCTCGGCGGCGCGGCTTTGGGGCGGCAACCTCGCCTGGTTTGTGTTCTGGGGCTATCAGCTGTTCATCGTGCTGGCGGCCACCGGCTATTTGATGGGCGCAACCCAGGGCAAGGAATATGCCGAACCCGAATGGTATGTGGATATCTGGCTGACAATTGTGTGGGTCGCCTATCTGGCGGTGTTTCTGGGCACGATCGTGAAGCGCCGCGAGCCGCATATTTATGTGGCCAACTGGTTCTTCCTGGGCTTCATCGTCACGATCGCGATGCTGCATATCGTCAACAACCTGGCGGTGCCGGTCTCGCTGCTCGGCTCCAAATCGGTAACGCTGTTTGCCGGGGTGCAGGATGCGCTGACCCAGTGGTGGTATGGCCATAACGCGGTTGGCTTTCTGCTGACGGCGGGCTTTCTGGGGATGATGTATTACTTCGTGCCCAAACAGGCCGAACGCCCCGTCTACAGCTACAAACTGTCGATCATCCATTTCTGGGCGCTGATCTTCCTTTATATCTGGGCCGGCCCGCACCATTTGCTGTATACCGCCCTGCCGGACTGGGCGCAGACGCTGGGTATGGTGTTTTCCATCATGCTGTGGATGCCAAGCTGGGGTGGCATGATCAACGGGCTGATGACGCTTTCCGGCGCCTGGGACAAGCTGCGCACCGACCCTGTCTTGCGGATCATGGTGATCTCGCTCGGGTTCTACGGCATGTCGACATTTGAAGGCCCGATGATGAGCATCAAGGCCGTCAACTCGCTCAGCCATTATACCGACTGGACCATCGGCCATGTGCATTCCGGCGCGCTTGGCTGGAACGGGATGATCACATTCGGCGCGCTCTATTTCATGGTGCCGCGCCTGTGGAACCGCGTGGGGCTGTATTCGCTGCGCATGGTGAACTGGCACTTCTGGCTCGCGACACTCGGCATCATCCTTTACGCCGCCTCGATGTGGGTGAGCGGCATCATGGAAGGCCTGATGTGGCGCGAAGTCGATGCGCAGGGCTTTCTTGTGAACAGCTTTGTCGACACGGTCCAAGCGAAATGGCCGATGCTGGTGCTGCGCGGAATTGGCGGCACGTTCTACCTGGCCGGCGCCGTCATCATGTGCGTGAACCTTTGGAAAACAGTAACAGCGCAACCGGCAAAGAATGCCCCGGTTGCCGTGCCGGCAGAATAGGAGCAGAACCGTGGGTTTCTTGAATAAACACAAGGCCATCGAGCGCAATGCCTCGCTGCTGTTCGGGCTGAGTTTCGTTGTGGTCGCCATAGGCGGGATTGTGGAGATTGCACCGCTTTTCTACCTGGAAAACACCATTGAAAAGGTTGAGGGCGTGCGCCCCTATACCCCGCTGGAACTGACCGGGCGCAGCATCTATCTGCGCGAGGGCTGCTATAACTGCCACAGCCAGATGATCCGCCCGCTGCGCGACGAGGTGGAACGCTATGGCCCCTATTCGCTGGCCGCGGAATCGATGTATGACCATCCGTTCCAATGGGGCTCCAAGCGCACGGGGCCAGATCTTGCACGGGTGGGCGGGCGCTATTCCGATGAATGGCAAGCGGCACATTTGCGCGACCCGCGCGCGCAGGTCGAAGGCTCGATCATGCCAAGCTATACATGGCTGGATGATGCGGTGCTGGAGCCTGCCGATGTAACCCGGCTTGTGGTGGCCAATGCCCGCGTGGGCGTGCCCTATACCGAAGAAATGATCGCGATGGCCGCGCAGGATTTTGTAACCCAGCACGACCCGTTCGGCGATATTGACGGGCTGCAATCCCGCTACCCCGGTGCCGTGGCGCGCAACTTTGATGCTGCGCCCGAAATCACCGAAATGGATGCGCTGATTGCCTATTTGCAAGTGCTTGGCACGATGGTCGATTTTTCGACCTTCGAGCCCGATGCAAGCCGCTAGGAGGGGGCCGCGATGTATAATTTTCTAAGAGAGATGGCCGATAGCTGGGGGCTGTTGTTCATGTTCGTCGTGTTTGTGGCGGTGGTCATCTATGCCTTTCGCCCCGGCAGCCGCGATATGCATGATGACATTGCCAATATTCCGCTGCGCAATGACGAGATCGGAGAGGATTGATGGCCAGAAAACCAGAGAAAAAGCCGGATGTCGGCACAACCGGCCATGAATGGGACGGGATTGAAGAGCTGAACAATCCGCTGCCGCGCTGGTGGCTGTGGAGCTTTTATGCCACGATTGTCTGGGCGCTTCTGTATACGGTGGCCTATCCGGCCTGGCCGCTGATCAGCGGGGCAACGCCGGGGGTGCTGGGCTATTCCAGCCGCGCCGAACTGGCCGCCGATATTGCCGCTTTTGATGCTGAAAACGCGCCGCTGGAAGCACGGCTCGTATCGCTTGAGCTTGACCAGATTGCCGATGACCCCGAGGTGGGTAATTTTGCCCGCGCCGGTGGTGCTGCGGTGTTTCGCACGGTTTGCGCGCAATGCCACGGGGCCGGGGCGGGCGGTGCGCCGGGCTTTCCGAACCTTCTGGATGATGACTGGCTGTGGGGCGGCGATTTGAACGCCATCTACACCACGATCAAGAATGGCATTCGCGATGAGGCTGACCCCGATGCGCGCTTTTCGCAAATGCCCGCCTTTGGCGAGTTTCTGACCCGCGATGAAATTCGCGCGCTGACCCAGCATGTGCTGAATATTTCGGGGCAGGAAAATGATTCCACGCTGGCGGCCACGGGGGCCGAGCTGTTTGCCGATAATTGTGCAAGCTGTCATGGCAGTGCCGGAACGGGCGATCGCGAACAGGGCGCGCCGAACCTGACCGATGCGATCTGGCTTTGGGGCAATACGCCCGAGGCCATTGCCACGACAATTACCAATGCCCGTTTCGGGGTGATGCCAAGCTGGCAGAGCCGTTTGACCGAAGCGCAGATCCGGCAGGTGGCGGTGTTCGTGCATCAGCAAGGCGGCGGCGAGTAGTTCCCCTGCATGGCCAATGCCCTCGCATGGCCGTGCCGACTCTCTGGCCGGGGGAACCTGGCCAGAGCTTTTACATCGTCGCCATTGGCAAGCTGGCCCGGGCGATGAACAAGGCAGGATAAACCGTGAGCCAGATCGAAACACCGGAACCGCAGCTTTATGCCAAGCGCGAACCGATCTTCCCCAGGCGGGTGAAGGGGCGGTTTCGCAACCTGAAATGGTGGATCATGGGCGTGACGCTGGCGATCTATTACATCACGCCCTGGCTGCGCTGGGACCGGGGGCCGAACCTGCCCGACCAGGCGGTGCTGGTCGATCTGGCCAACCGGCGGTTTTTCATGTTCTGGATCGAGATCTGGCCACAGGAGTTTTATTTTGTGGCGGGCCTGCTGATCATGGCCGGGCTGGGCCTGTTCCTGTTCACCTCGGCGCTGGGCCGCGTGTGGTGCGGCTATGCCTGCCCGCAAACCGTATGGACCGACCTGTTCATTCTGGTGGAACGCTGGATCGAGGGCGACCGCAACGCCCGCGTGCGCCTGTGGAATGACCGCTGGAGCCTGCGCAAATGGCGGCTGAGGCTGTTCAAATGGGCGGTGTGGCTGCTTATCGCCGTGGCCACTGGCGGGGCCTGGGTGTTCTATTTTGCCGATGCGCCAACCCTGCTGGCCGATATGCTGGCCGGACAGGCGGCATTGGTGGCCTATATCTCGGTGGCGGTGCTGACCGCGACGACCTTCTTTTTTGGCGGGTTCTTCCGCGAGCAGATTTGCATCTACGCCTGCCCCTGGCCACGGATTCAGGCCGCGATGATGGATGAGGACACGCTGACCGTTGCCTACCGCGACTGGCGGGGCGAGCCGCGGGGCAAGCTGCGCACGATTGACAACGCGGATCAGGGCGATTGCATCGACTGTATGGCCTGCGTGAATGTCTGCCCGATGGGCATTGATATTCGCAACGGCCAGCAAATGGAATGTATCACATGCGCCTTGTGCATAGATGCCTGCGACGAGGTGATGGACCGGATCGACAAGCCGCGCGGGCTGATCGGCTATCTGGCCGCCACCGACGAGGCGGCCGAACGGGCCGGCACGCCGCCGCGCAAGGTCTGGAAGCATATTTTCCGCCCGCGCACGGTGGCTTACACATTGATCTGGGGGGCCATCGGGCTGGGGCTGCTGGTGGCGCTGTTCATCCGGTCGGATATCGATGTATCGGTTGCGCAAATCCGCAACCCGGTTTCGGTGGTGCTGTCTGATGGCGCGGTGCGCAATGCCTATGATGTGCGGCTGAAAAACATGCAGGGCGAAGCGCGGACCTTCCGCATTTCGATTGATACCGATGACGTGCTGCGCCTGTCGATTGAAGGCAGCGAGGGGCTGAGCGTGGTGGTGCCGCCCGACAGCACCTATAACCAGCGGATGTATATTACCGCGCGCCCGCAAGATGCAGCGGCCAGCACCGCGCGCACTGCGCTGCGGCTTTGGGTGGAAGATGTGCAAAGCGGCGATCGGGCCTATGCCGATTCGGCCTTCAACGGGAGAGTGCAATGAAGCTGGAACCAGGCAAGGGCAAGCCGTTGACCGGCCGCAAGGTGCTGGCGATTACCCTGTCATTCTTTGCGGTGATCATCGGGGTGAACATCTTTCTGGCGGTGTCGGCGGTGCGCACATTTCCGGGGCTTGAAGTGGCGAATTCCTATGTGGCCAGTCAGGAGTTCAACACCCGCGCCCGTGCGCAGCGTGCGCTGGGCTGGGATGTGTCGGTTGCGCTGGCCCCGGGCGGCGTGCGGCTGATCATTCGCGATGCGCGCGGCGCGCTTGTCGCGCCGGCCAGTATTTCCGTGCGCATTGGCCACCCCACGAATGCCGCCAGCGACCAGCAGCTTGCCTTTGCCTTTGATGGCGACGGGCTGTTCGCGCCCGTGCTGCTGGCCCGCGGCCCCTGGCGGCTGTTTGTCAACGCCACGGCCGCCGATGGCACCGAATATTCCAGCCGTCTGGCACTTGTGGTGCGCTGATGGGGCGTGCTGCACCCGCTGTTTGCCCCGCCTGCCTGCCGCTGCCCGACTGGGCGCGCGCGGTGGGCGACAGCGCAGGGGTTGAAGCCCCGCTGCGCCGCTATGAATTTGCCCTGCCGCAAGTGCATTGCGCGGCCTGCATGACCACGGTTGAAGACGGGCTGATGGGCCTTGACGGTGTGGCCGCCGCCCGTGTGAACCTGACCTTGAAGCGCGTGACGCTGACAGCGGTCGATGTGCCGGGGATGGAGGATATGGCCATTCAGCGGCTTGCCGCCATCGGCTATGGCGCGCAGCCGCTTGACAGCGCGACACTGGCCGCCACGCGGCAGGATGCCGAGGGACGCGATTTGCTGGCGCGCATTGCCGTGGCCGGGTTTGCGGCCATGAATGTGATGCTGCTGAGCGTGTCGGTCTGGTCGGGGGCCACGGATACCACGCGCGATCTGCTGCATTGGGTATCGGCGCTGATTGCGGTGCCGGCGGTCATGTTTGCCGGCGTGCCCTTTTTCAGACATGCCATTTCCGCGCTGCGGGTCGGGCGGCTGAATATGGATGTGCCGATCTCGCTGGCTATGGTTCTGGCGCTGGCGGTTTCACTGTCTGAAACCATCGAAGGCGGCGAGGCGGCCTGGTTTGACGCGGCACTGACGCTGGCGTTCTTCCTGCTGATCGGCCGCTATCTCGACCACCGGACCCGCGCGGCCGCACGTTCGGCGGCGGCGGAACTGGCCGCATTGGAAGTGCCGATGGCGCGGCGCATCACACCAAGCGGCGCCAGCGAAACCGTGCCGCTTGATGCCGTGCGCCAGGGCGATATTCTGACCGTGGCCCCCGGTGCGCGCGTGCCGGTGGACGGGCGGGTGACAAAGGGGCATTCAGAGCTTGATACCGCCTTGCTGACCGGCGAAACCCTGCCCGTGGCCATTGGCCCCGGCGATGAGGCGCGGGCCGGCACGCTGAACCTTTCGGGTGCTTTGCAGATTGAAGCCACAGGCGTTGGCGAGGAAACGCTGCTCAAGCAGATCATGCGGCTGGTGGAAACGGCGGAAACCGCGCGCAACCGCTATACATCGCTTGCCGAACGCGCGGCGCGGATTTATGCGCCGCTGGTGCATCTGCTTGCGCTATGCGCCTTCATCGTCTGGGGGTTGGCCACGGGCGATTGGCGGCTGGCGGTGAATATTGCCGCCGCCGTGCTGATCATCACCTGCCCCTGCGCGCTGGGGCTGGCCGTGCCGGCTGTGTTGGCCGCAGCTTCGGGGCGGCTGTTCCGGGCCGGGGTTTTGCTGAAAGACGGGGTGGCGCTGGAACGTCTGGCCGAGGTCGACACCGTGGTGTTTGACAAGACCGGCACGCTGACGCGGGGCGATTTGCGCCTGTCCAATGCCGAAAGCCTGCAGGGCGATGCCCGCGCCGTGGCCCGCGCGCTGGCCAATGCCAGCCAGCACCCGCTGGCGCGTGCAATGGCGGCGGCCCTGGATGGGCCGATTGCAGATGTGGATGACATTGCCGAACGCCCCGGTTTCGGGGTGGAAGGAGTTTGGCAGGGCAGGCGCGTGGCGCTTGGCCGTGCGCAATGGCTGGGGGTGCGCGAAGCCCAAACCAACACCGCAAGTTGGCTGGCCATTGGCGATGCCGCGCCTGTGGCGGTGACATTCGAGGACCAGCCGCGCGACGAGGCGGCGGCGCTGATTGCCACACTCGCCGCACGCGGGCTGGATTTGCACCTGCTGTCGGGCGACGGGGCCGCCCCCGTGGCGCAGCTGGCGGCGGCGGTCGGGCTGAGCCGGTGGCAGGCCGGGGCCACGCCTGCCGAAAAGGTCGCGTATCTGGCCGATCTGGCGGCAAAAGGCCGCCGCGTTCTGATGGTGGGCGACGGGCTGAACGATACGGCGGCGCTGGCGGCGGCGCATGTCTCGATTTCGCCCGCCTCGGCCGCCGATGCCAGCCGCACAAGCGCCGATATGATCATCATCGGCAATGATTTGCGCCAGATCGCGCTGGCCCATGAAATTGCCTGTGTCTCCAAACGGCGGATCTTGCAGAATTTCGGGATTGCGGCAGGATATAACCTGATCTCGGTGCCACTGGCGCTGGCAGGCCTTGCAACGCCGCTGATGGCCGCGCTGGCCATGTCGAGCAGTTCTATCGTAGTTTCGTTGAACGCAATGCGCCTGGGGTGGCGGAAATGACCGTGCTTCTGATTCTGATTCCCGTATCGCTTGGCCTTGGCCTTCTGGGGCTTTGGGCGTTTTTCTGGTCGCTGAAGGCTGCGCAATATGATGACCCGGAGGGGCAGGCGCAGCGCATTCTTTCAGACCGTTATGACGATGCGCCCGACTGAGCCCAATGCGACAGGTCGCGCCCGGTCAGCGCGGCAAAGTCGGCAATATGCGGGCGGTAATAGTCGGCCAGTCGCGCGCGAAGCTCCGGCGTGAGTTCCGGCAGGGCGGCATCGGGCGAAAAATAGCGCCGCGCCTTGGTGGCGCGGGCATTGGCGGTAAAGGCGATCTGGCGCTGGGGGATGTCGTTTTCCAGGCCCAGAAACGCCATAACACGGGCGATCAGCGCATCGGGCGCGTTTTGCAGATCATCATAGAAAAACACGCCGATTTCGCTGAAATAGCCCTGCCAGTGGCGCAGAATATCGGCGTAATGGCCAAGCTCCAGCATTTTGATTTCGTTGCAGAAACGGGAGATTTCGGGTGTGAAGTCGAACCGCTTCTTCATCATATGGTGGATATAGGCGGATTCATAGCGCGCCACGGGGTCGCGGAACATGAGCAGGATTTTGATATCGCCCAAGGTGGTGCGGATGTTTTGTGCGACATTCACCTTTCCGGCCAGAATCTGGAAGTAATGCGGGGTGGATTCAAGGTAGTAGCGCGCGCCAGCCTGCTGGGGGAAATGCGCGAAATAGGCGTCGTTGCGACTGGCAAAATCGCCCTTGTTGAAATGGTTCAGCTCTTTGGATTTGCTGGCGAATACCTGCGCTGATGCCCCAAGGCAGCGGTGCAGCCAGGTGGTGCCGGCTTTTTGCGTGCCTGCAAGGATGAGATTGGGCCGTGGCATGGGCGCCAGATTAGCGCAAATGCCGCGCGTTGCACCCGGTTTTTTGCGCCTGGGAGGCTGGACTTGGCGGCGGCTTGCGCCTAAGCAGGCGGTATGGTTGACCAAGTAACTCAGGTATTGCCGAAACCCAAGCGCCGCCGCCGCGCGCGGCCCGATATCTGGTCGGTCTGGGCGCTGGTGGTGGCGGCTTTGGTGCTGGCACCGATCGTGGCCGTGGTCTGGATTGCCGCCACTCCGGGCGACCCTGTCTGGGCGCATCTGACCAGCACGGTTTTGCCGCGCTACCTGATGAATTCGCTGCTGCTGATGGCGCTGGTCGGGCTTGGCACCGGGCTTTTGGGGGCCGGGGCCGCCTGGCTGGTGGTGATGTATGACTTTGCCGGCAAGCGCTGGCTGCAATGGGCGCTTTTGGCGCCATTGGCGCTGCCGGCCTATATCGGCGCCTATGCGCTGGTCGATTTTCTGGAATATGCCGGGCCGGTGCAAACCGGCTTGCGCAACCTGTTTGGCTGGCAATCGGCGCGCGATTACTGGTTTTTCGAAATCCGCAGCCTGTGGTCCGCGGCCTTTGTGCTAACGCTGGCGCTTTATCCTTACGTTTATCTGCTCACGCGGGCGGCCTTGCGCGAACAATCGGCCAGTTTGAACGAGGTGGCGCGGGCCTTGGGCTGCGGGCCGCGCATGGTGTTCTGGCGCGTGGCCCTGCCGCTGGCCCGCCCGGCCATTGCCGCCGGCATGGCGATTGCGATGATGGAAACGCTGGCCGATTTCGGCACGGTCAACTATTTCGCCGTGCAAACGCTGACCACCGGAATTTTTACCACCTGGCTGCAAAGCTACAATGCCGCCGGGGCGGCGCAAATCGCCTGTGTCATTCTGGTGCTGGTGCTGGTGCTGGCGGGCACGGAAAAATTCAGCCGCCGCGCGCGGCGCTACCACAGCCTGAACAGCCGCCGCGCGCCGCATGTGCCGACAAAGCTGCGCGGTCTGCGCTCGGCCCTGGCGGCCATTGCCTGTTTGGTGCCGATTCTGCTGGGCTTTGTGCTGCCCGTGGGCGTGCTGGTGCAACTGGGCCTAACCTATTTTTCGGCCTGGGGAAATGCCGATTTGTGGCGCGCGGCGCTGCATACGCTGCTGCTGGGCGGGCTGACGGCTGTCGTGGTGCTGGGCGCGGCGACCGTGGTGGTGTATGGCGTGCGCCTGAGCCGCCACCGCCTGCCGCGCCTGCTGCTGCCGGTGGCCACGCTTGGATATGCGGCCCCCGGCGCGGTTCTGGCCATTGGCGTGCTGTTTCCGCTGGCCGCGCTGGATAACTGGCTGGCCGAAGCTCTGGAGGCGCTGTTCGGCGGGCGGTTCGGGCTGTTGCTGACCGGCTCGGTCGCCGCGCTGATTTTCGCCTATACGGTGCGGTTTTTCGCCATCGGGCAGGGCGCGGTTGACGGGGCTTTGGGGCGCGTTACACCCAGTATGGACATGGCGGCCCGCTCGCTTGGGCGCAATTCGGGCCAGGTGCTGCGGGCGGTGCATTTGCCGCTGATCAAAGGCTCTATTCAGGTGGGTGCGCTGCTGATTTTTGTGGATGTGGTCAAGGAATTGCCCGCCACGCTCATTCTGCGGCCCTTCAATTTCGAGACCCTGGCCACGCATGTCTACAACCAGGCCAGCCTTGAAAACCTGCCGCTGGCCGCGCCGGCCGCATTGCTGGTGATTCTGGTGAGCCTGCTGCCGCTTGTGCTGATTGCACGGCATGAACACGGGCAAAACCAGGCGCGCAACGACTAGGCGGGGTTAGTCGAGCGATATATCGGCGTTGATGTCGCAGCGCAGTGTTTCAAGCCTGGGGTTGAGCAGTGTTTCAGCGGGCTGTTTGCTGAGCGCCGGAATATCCAGGCCCCATGCCTGTGGCAGAATGGTAAGCGACAGCACGTCCTGCAACCCGTCATCGGTGATGACCTGCACCTTGCCCACCATGCGCGGCGCGTAATATTGCATGGCCAGGTTCAGGCAGCGCGCCACGGCCATAAGCTGCGAGACGGCGATTTCACGCAGCAGCGCAATGCGCGACAGCAGCATGGTCGTATCCATCTCCAGCCGCACGAGCGGGCCTTCGGGGATGAAGCTGAATTCCTTATGCGCAAGGCTGGCGGGCACGACAAGCGTAAAGTCGAGCTGGTTTGCCTCGGCCTCGAAATGCGCCGAAAGCTGCATATCGGCGGGGCGGTCAAACTGGCCAAGCAGGCCCTGTAGCCGCGCCTTGAGCATATCGGAGGCCAGCGGGGTGTCCTGCTGGCGGCGGGCCTCGGCGGCAAGCGCACAATCGAGCAGCCATTTGCTATGGGCCTGCCGGAAGCTGAGCGCGGGCGCGCCATCTTCGGGCTCGGCATTCGCGTCGGGGCGCGGGGGGGCTTCGGCAAAATAGCTGATCGGCGCAAGCCGCAGGCGCTGCACCTGATGCGCGCTGCGCGGCAAGAGCAAAACGGCATTGAGCTTCTGGGCGATCTCAATTGCCGCCGTATCGAGCCGCGCGCCGATGTCAAGCGCGGCCATATCGATGCGCTGGCCGGATTTGTCGATCCACCACAATTCGGGCAACTGGAATTCGAGGTCGAGCGGGGGCGGCGTGGGGCGGCCCCGGCGGGGTTTGTAGCCAAGCGTGGCGGGGTAATGCAGCTGTTCAAACCGGTAGGCCGGGTTGAGGCGGCCGCGCAGATGCGTGCCGCTTTCGACCTTCACAATGCGCAACGGGCCGGCGGCGGGCAGGTCAAGCAGCAGGTTCAGGCCGGTCATGGCAAGGCCTCGCCTGTCAAAAGTTCATACTGCGCGATGGTCGGAATGCCGGTGGGCGGCGCGCTGATACTGCGCTGATAGCGCAGCATGGCGGCAGATGTGCTTGGGTCAAGCGTGCCGGTCAGTTGAAGCGCCGGGAAAATGCGCGCCTTGAGTTCGCGTTGCAGGGCAAGAACCTGGTCGCGCGTCAGCACGGCCGGGGCATTGCCATCGGCGCGGGGCGGGGCTGAAGCATCGTCCAGTGCGGCTTCTGGGGCAGCTTCGGGGGCGGCTTCGGGGGCGGGCGGGTTTTCAGCGGCCGGCGCGCCCCAGATTGAAACAGTCGGGCTGGCCGCGCTGTCATTATCGGCGGGCGTTTCCGGTTCAGGCAGTGGCGTAGCTTCGGGCGTAACTTCCGGGGCTGGGGCAGGGGCTGGGGCAGGGGCAGGCGGGGGCGGTGTTTCGGCGGTGGCGGCTGTGGCGGCTGTGCGTGTCAGTGCGGTGATCGCGGCATCGGTATCAATCAGGAACAGCGATTGCGGGGTGACGATGAGTGTTACCGCAAGCCCGCCGCGCGCCAGAATACTGACCGGGGCCGCCGCGCCGATTGTGCCAAGGTCGAGCGCGCTGTCGCCCCCCCCGGAAAGCCAGACCGTGCCATCTGCAATGGTGATTTCGGCCCGGCCTGTGGCGCCGGGCAGGCTGGCATCGACCGCCTCAAAGCGCAGGCGGCTTCCAAGCGGCAGGTCGGCGGCGGTGACAATGGCGCCGGTCTGGCAATCGAGCCGCAGCAGCGCATTGCCCCCCTCGGGCCGCGCCGTCAACAGCCGGATCACGCGGTCGCTTTCATATTCGGCGCGGCGCGGGGGCTGGTCGGGCGACATGATCGCCATTGCAATGGGCAAGGCCGGGCAGCTTTCCAGCACCTCGCGTGACATTTGCGCGGCACTTTCACCGCTCAGCGGGCTTGCGCCAGACAGGTCGCGATGCGCAAGCGGAATGGCGCGGTAGGGCAGGTCGAGAATGCCGAGCCGGGTGAAGTTTTCATCGGCCAGCACAAAACCCTTTGGCGTGGCCCAGATGTAGCGCGCGCCAAGTTCGGCCCCTTGCCCGGCATAGACGGGGGGCGCTGTGACGGTGAGATCGGCAAAGCGGCCGGCAAGCAGGCTGCGGTTGATCGCGGCGCGGGTCAGGCTGGTGCCACTGGCCAGCGGCGGCTGGCCGGGTATGGCGGCATAGGCCCAGATCGCATCGCGCCCCTGGTCATCGGCGCAGAAATCCACCAGCCGGGGAAACTGGCCAGGGCGGATGATGCGGCCCTCTTCGGCGGTGGTGACGCAAAGCTGTTGGCTGCCCGCGTCATCGCGCTGAAGGGCGAAGGATATTGCATTGGCGGCATTGGCAAAATCTTCGGGGCGGGTGGCGGCATCGAGGCCGGGCGCTGCGGCAGGGTAGCGCCACCATCCCGAAGGGCCAAGCAGTTCCAACTGGCCGGCAAAGGGGGCGGCAAGCTGCTCATAGGCGTCAAGCGAGAAGCGGCCCGCGTTCAGCGTGACGTCTGTATCCAGCAGGCTGATGCGGCTTGTGCCATCGGTGATGCGCCACTGCAACGCAAAGTCCGGGGCAAAAAAGCTGCGCGTCTGGAAGGGGTTTTCGGCAAGCGGCTGAACGGCCCCAAGCTCTTGTTCGGGGCCGGACAGGCGCCAGGCCCGGCCATCGGCACAGGTGAATTGCACCGGGGCGCCTTCAAGCGCCGGGCTGGATTGCTGGCTGCCATCGGCGGTTTCAATACGGTCGGGCGCGCAACCCGCCAGCGCATCGGGCCTTGGCCCGGTCTGGATGGACAGCGTATCCGGAGCAAGCGCCAGATCGGCCGTTGCCTGATCATGGCGCACAAAGCCAAGCGGGGTGAGGCGCAGCAGCGCGGTGCCTTGCGCGGCCAAAGCCTGCGTGGCGTCAAGCGCGGGCAGGCCGTTTTGCAGCGGCATGGGCCGCCAGCGCGCGTCGTCCCAGTAATGCTGGAAGGCAGATGCTGCCGGGCCGGTGGTGATGCGCAGCCGCGCGCTGTCATAGGCCAGCGTGCCGCGTGCAAAGCTGCTGGCGGCGGCGCTTTGCGTGGCGCTCAGGGGGGCGCTCAGGGGGGCGCTTGCGGCATTGTCAAGCGCCAGCGCCGAGAAGGGGCCGGTGGCATAGGCGCCGGCGGCAAGCATTTCGCCCGCATCAAGCCGGGCAGGTTCGGATTGGCAATAAAGCTGCATATAAGGCGCTTGCGGCAAAGACTGCACCGGAGCCGCCCCGGGGTCGCCACGCAGCAGCACCGCGCCATCGGCCCAAAGCTCGTAGGTTTGCCCGTTGCAGGACATGGCGGCTTGCAGCCGGTCATGCGCAAAGGTTGTCAGCGTGGCGGTGTCGATGGGCAGGCTGCCGCCATCATCAAGCCGATAGGCGCCGCTCAGCCCGTTGGCGGTTCTTGTCCAGCGCCAGAAAGGGGTGGACAGGATGCTGCGATTGGCAAGCGAATAGGCCGCGTCACAGTTTTGGGGGGCGGCATCGGCGGACGCGAAGGCAAGGCAGGCCCCTTCGGCGGAAAGCGCCACGATCTGTTCAGGCGCGTCTGCCGGGCGGCCAAGCAGGCTGAAGGCGGTGCCATTGGGCTGGGTGCTGGCCCCAAAGCCGCGCGGTGCAATGAAGAACGCATCATCCACAACGCTTGGGCCGGAAAAGCGCAGGCGACGCAGCGCGAAATCGGTGGCGACGAGCAGGCTGTCACCCTCGGCATAGATGGATTGCGCGCGGTCAAAGGGCATGTATTCGCCCGCGCGCCAGCTGAAAGCCTGCATCTGGCGGCTGCCATCGACCAGCGCCACGGCGCGTTGGGCTTGCGGGGCGGTGGCCGATGCAAGCGTGATGGTGAAATCATCGCTTTCAACCACGCGGCGCGGGGCATCGGGGTGGTTGGCATTGGCAACCGGCTGCCAGCCGCCATCATCGCCGCGCCATTCCAGCAATGCGCCGCTTTCGTCTTGGCCGAACAGAACGAAACGGTCGCGCGCCAGCTTGGCGGCATCGAGCCTGCCGGGCGGGGCTGGGCCCACAAGCGGGGCAGGCAGGCTGGACAGGGCGGTGGCATCGGGCAGGGCATGGGTGCCAAGGGCGGTTGTCAGCACAAGCTGGTCGGGTGTGGCGGCAATCGCACGGAAATCATCGGCCGTGAAGGCATTGCCATAGCGCTGGGCGCGCCAGGTTTCGGCGGCGATGATCGGGGTGAATACCGGGCCGGATTCGGCCATATCCCAGTGAAGCCCGGCGGCCGAGAGCATCCGGCGCCGGGAAAGCGGGTTTGCCACCTCGGCCCAGGCTTCGGCGCTGCGGCTGAACCAGCGGCCCGCCGTCAGGGCATAGGACTGGCCCTCATGTTCGACAATCTGCGCAGGCCGGGCATTGGGCAGCGGGCTGGCGACAAAGCCGTCAAACCGGGCGGGTGATGACAGGCCGACAGGGGTGACAAGCACCGGCTGGCCGCCAAGCCAGCCAAGCGCGAAGCGGCTGTCAAACACAAAGCCTTCGGGCTGAAACGCATTCAGGCTTTCACCATCGGGGCGGGTGAGCGTGGCGCTGATCTGCCCGCTTTGCAGGCTTTCGGAAATGGTAAGCCGGTCGCGGGTAATGCTGCGGGTTTCGGCGGTTTCAACCGCCTGGCCGGTTTGCGCATCAACCCCCAGGCCGGGGCCCATAAGGAACTGCCCATGCGCAAGGCCGCTTGGGGCTTCAAACCCCTCAGCCAGCACCGGCGCGGGGCCGGACAGGCTGTTGGCATAGCGCCATAGCCCGGCCGCGTTCAGCCATGTGAAGGCACCCGAACTGTTGATCATGGCGGCGCGGCCCGGCAGGCTGGGCAGGAACTGGCCGCCCTGCAAGGCTTCGGCAATGGGCAATGTCAGGGGTGTGGCATTGTGGTTGAAGGTAATGGTGCGGCGCGCGCGCTCCCATTTCAGCCAGGTCAGGTCAAGCGGCGCCCAGGGGATAAGGCCGTTCTGGCCGGTCGCCAGGATATTGCCCGCACCGTCGCGCAATTGCAGGCGGCTGGAGGCGCCGGAAATGCGCGGCGGTGCAAGCACGAAGCCCGCGCCCGTGGCGACGATTTCGCCCTGCATTTCGGCGGTGGCTTCGCGGCGCGCTGGCGGGGCGGGCCAAAGCGTGGCGAGTGCCGGGTCGTTTTGCAGGGTGGCTGCGGTGCCGGGCGTTTCAGCCGAGGCCGGGCGTGGCAGGGTAATGCGCTGGCGGTCGGTCAGCAGAACCGGGGCTTCGGCTGGCCCCGCAACCCCGCGCAACATGGCCCCTTCAGGCAGGGTGAAGGGCGTGGCCAGCGCCTGTTTCTGGCAGGCAACCGGCGTGGTATCGGTGCCGCTCGCACAGAAAGCCTGGTAGATGAAATTGACGTCGCCGGCCGCGTTCTGCACCCAGTAGCCCGGCGCGGGCCGGTCATTCGCCGCGGCCCAGCGGCCCGGCAGAATGACACGGGCATCGGAGGGAAATTCCAGCCGCGTGACGATTTGCACATTGCCATCCAGCGCATCATAAAGGGTGCCGCTTGGGGTGAGATAGGCCAGCATTGGCCTGTCGCCCAAAGCCAGGCCCGCAGCCAGCACGGTATCATTCGCAAATGCCGCAAGGGGCTGGCGCTGCGTGCCCGAAAGCTCGGTGATCATCGCGCCTTCGGCCAGAAAAATGCGCCCGTCGATGCTGGCGATCTGGTCGATTTCAGCGCCGATCAGCACGGCTTGCAGCGCGGGCGTAATGGCCCAAAGCGCCTTGCCCGCGCCTTCATGCAGCAAAAGCGTGCCACCCGCGCCGGCCAGATAGCGGGCATCGGGCTGGGGGGCGGGCCCGGCAATGGCGAGCGCGCCGCGCCATTGATCATTCAGCCCGAAAAGCCGCGCGCCATCGGCCACCAGATAGCCTTCTCCATGTGCAATGATGCGGGCATTGGCGCTGGTCAGGCCAAGCGGGGGCGCCAGGGTTTGAACGCAGTTCTGCGGTGCCGCCGCGCCAAGGCGCACAGGGCAGGCAAGCACCGTGCCATCGGCGGCGATGCGGGTCAGCGTCAGCCCGTCGGCGGCCAGAAGGAAGGCACGGTCATCGCCCGGGCTATAGCGATAGGCCAGGCCTTGCAGCGCCCCGCGCATTTGCGGCACGGTCGCGCTTTGCGGAAAGATCCACAGGCTTTCGGGCGCGGACTCATCGCCCTCGACCAGCGCAAGCGAGCGGCCGATGCGATAGGGCATGGGCTGAAAATTGTCGCTGGGCAGGTCCAGAAACCATGTGAAGCCGGGGGCGTCGATGCGGGCAAGCTCCAGCCGCGTTTCACTGCCAATGGCCCAGAACCCTTCGGATTGCGCAATGTCGCGAATGGCATCGGGCGGGGTGGCGATGGCGGGCAGGGAAACCGGGGCGAGCGGCTCTGGCGCAAGGCTTTCCTGCCCCAACTCCCATGCTGCGCCGAAGGACTGGCCGCTTGCAGTCCAGAGTGTCAGGGCGCCGCCGCGCGGGGTCAGGCCGGAAAGATCGGCCTCGATCACATCGGCGGGCAGGCCGGTCAGGCGGGTTTGCTGCCATTGCCGGGTTGCAAGATCATAGTGCCAGATGGCGCTGCGCGTGGTAAAGGCCAGCCCCTGGTCGGTTGCGTAGACGCGGCGCAGGCTGGCCGGATCGGGCGCATCGGTGCTGGCGGGCAGAAGCTGGCCAAGCACGCCATCGGCCCAGACCTGCACACGGCCATCGGCCTCCAGCACAGCCACGCTGCGCGCGGTGCCCGAGACAGCCACGCTTTGCGCCGTAACCGAGGTTTCCCAGGCCAGCGCAAGGTCTGGCAGCGCGCAGGAACTGGCCGCGGGCAGGTCGCGCAGCGGCAGTGTTTGCAGCGTTGTCGGGGTGGTGGCCACGAGATGCGTGCCAAACTGGTAAAGCCGCGTGCCAGGATCGGTGGGCATGTTTGCAAGGGTCAGCCAGCGGCGGAATTGCGGCGAATAAATGCCCGCCCCACCGCTTGCCGCCACAACGATATCGCCGCCGGGCAAAAGCGTGGCGTCGATGATCTGGCCCGATGGCGCTTGAGCCGAGCGGAAATAGCAACTGGGCGTATCTGCCTGATCGGGCCAGAACACCGCATAGGCGCCTTCAGGGGCCTGGGCCTGGGCGACAATACCATCCCTGCTTTGCCAGGCGCCAAGCAGGCTGGCATCGGATTGTGGCGCATCGCCGAAAAACAGCGTTTGGCCAGAGATCCAGGCCGGCAGGCCGGCGCGCAGGCCAAGCAGGCGCACGGCCCCGTTGCCGCCCGTCCATGTGCCTTCAAAGCTGCGCCCGGACGGGTTATAGGCCTGCACCTGCCCGGCACCCGCAAGGTAAAGCCGGCCATCGCGCAGCTGCGCATCGCTTACATCGGCCAGACCAAAGGCCGCGGTCGGGCCATTGCCAAGCAGCGGTGTTTGCGGTGCGTCAACCGCCGCCACCCTGCCATCGGCGCTGCGATACACAAGGCGCGGGCCAATAGTGGCAATATCGGTGACAGGCGCCTCGGCTGCGAACGGGGCAAGAAGCGACCAGCTTCGGCTGGCAAGGTCATAGGTTTGAAACGAGGCATCGGTGGCAAAGGTGATCTGGCTGCCGCTTGCCGTTGCGGTATTGAAGCGCAGCGGAAAGCCGCGCGCTGGCCCGCTGAGCGGGGTCAGACTGGCCTGATCGGGTGCCGTGGCGCGCAGGGCGTAGCCGCGCCCGGCGCTGTCGACAATGCTCAGCGCATCGGGGCCGGGGGTGACGCTGCGCAGCGGGGCGGGCAGGGGCTCCAGCGCCACGGCGCGCAGGCTCTGGCGCGGGAATTCGCCCTCGACCATAAGGCGCGACACTGCGCCGCTGCTGGCATCGGCCAGCCAGAATGTGCCATCGGCGGCATAAAGTGCGGCATCGGGGGTAAAGGCCGCGGGCAGGGCGCTGGCATCTATCCAGCTATAGCGGCGGCGTGCAGCATCGTGCAGTAAAACCCCGCTGGCGGCGCGCAGCAGCACCGTGGTGCCAAGGCTTGCCCCGGTGCTGAATACCGCATCTTCGGGCATGGCTGTATTGGCGGCATCCAAGGCCGTGTTGGTGCGGATATCCAGCACCTGCCCGCTGGCACCCAGCCCCAGAAGCCGCCCGTTTGCAAGCGCGACAAGCTGGGTGACGGGGGTCGACATCTGCCAGAGGTCGGTGCGCATCGCATCGCGCAAGGCGGCGACATAATCGCCCGCCGCATAGACCAGCAGCGCCCCGCCTTCTGGCGCAATGACGGTGGTGACCGGGGTGTCATCAAGCTGCGCCCAGTCGCGCTGGGCCATGTCATAAACATACACGCCCGCCGTGCCGAGGGTGACGATTTTGCCGGCCTGAATGGCGGCATGTTGCACGCTTGCGGCGCTTAAGGCTGCAAAGCGCGCGGTTTCGCCGATCAGCCGCGGCTGGCTGGTCAGGCTTTCAACGACGCGCAGCGACAGGCAGGTGGCATCACCCGTGTCACAGGGCGAGTCGGCCAGCACCAGCAGGCGGTTATCGCTGTCCAGCGCCAGATCGCGGATGCGCAGACCGGGGCTTTGGGCCCAGTCGATCTGGGTCGGATCAATCGCGGGCGTGATGCGCGCCAGCCCTTCGGGGCCGCCAAGCCAGAATTCGCCGCCGCGCACAAGCACCTGTGTGCTGGCATCGGCAAGCTGGGCGCGCAGCCTGTCATCATCGGGCAGCACATGCCAGAGCCCGTTGGTCTGGTCGAGCAGAGCGCCGCCTTGCGCGCCGGCCAGCGCCAAAAGCCAGCGGCCGTTTTCGCTGGCGGCGAGATGGGTAAGCTCGGCCTGTTCAACGGGGGTGCCACTGGCGCCGATCCAGACGGAATCGGCCATGACCAGCCGCCACGGGCCGCCATCTTCCTGCCAGGCAAGCCCGCCCGCCTCGGTTACGGCAAAGGCCTGATCGGCGATCGGGCAATCGGCCGCCGCGCCGTCCATGAACCCGCCGCAGCCCGCTGCCAGCAGGGCAAGGTCGGAGGTGAGATAGGGGGCGCCGGGCAGGGCGCTATCGGCAAACAACCCGGTTTGCAGATTGTAGCCATGCACCTGCCCATCGGCGCGGCCGATCAGGGCGATGGGGCGGTCTTCGCGCAGGGTGGCATCAATGATCGGGGCGGTATTTGTGTAGAAATTTTCCAGTATCCGGTCATCGGGGGCCGCATTCAGCACGGGGGGGTCGGCAAAGCCGGTGCGGTCCATCCAGAAGGCCAATGTGGCCGAACCCGCGCCCACCAGCGCAAGGGCCGCGATGGTGATGAAGATCAGCGGCAGGTCGATGCGTTCACGCGCGCGGGCATCGCGCTGGGCGCGTTTCTTGGCTTTGCGTGCCTCATTCAGCGCGGCGTGGCGCAATTTGTCCCATCCGGCCATGCTACACCTCGCCCCGCCATGCAAAATAGTCGCCCCTTTCGGGGGCCGCGCGTGGCGACATATGCGCATAGGCATCGTCAAAGGAAATGACCGTGCCGGGATGATCGCCCAGCGCGGCCCAGAACTCGAACCGGATCAGGCTTTGTGCCTGGCGCAAGCGCGCGGCGAGATCGGAGCGCACCCTGTCGGACATGCCGCGCGCCCAGGCGGCAAAGACCATGCCCCCCACGGGGTTTTTGCTGCGCGCGCTGAGCAGGGCCACGTGAATGGCCAGCGCCGCGAAGTCGAGCGGGGTTTGGGTGACATCGGCCAGATGCTCGGGCGGGGTGTTGAGCCTGGCCATGAAGCCATAGGCGGCGGCCAGTGTCGGTGCCTCGGAATCCTCGGCCAGAAGCAGGGCAAAATCGCTGGTCATTGCCCCGGGCCGGGGCAGGGTGGCCAGCACCTGCATGAGCGGTTTGAGCGGCGCATGGGGCGCCGTTGCGCGCATCCGCAACAGGGCCGTGCTTTCAAAGAGTTCCAACTCGTCAAGCGCGTCCTTGCGGCTGAGGTGCCAGCGCAGCGCGACCAGCCGCGCCAACAGGCCCAACTGGGCATTGGACGCAGCGGTGACGGCATTGCGCAGAAGCATCAGCTCGCCCATGCCTTGCGTGAGATATTCATCAACCACGCGGCGCGAAAACCCGCCGGGCAGCAGCGCCACGATCTTGCGCCCAAAGGGCAGGGTGATGAGCGTGCGCACCAGCCAGCGATGCAGGGCGCGCAAGGGGCTGCGCGGCAGCAGAAATTCCCAAAGCAGCAGGGCGATCAGCAGCAAAAGCGGAATGAGCCAGAGCATGGCATAGGGGAACATCGCGGTCCATAAACGCCCGTAAAGCGGCAGATAGACAGTGTCATGCAGCCAGTAAAGCGGGCGGATGGCGCTGTCGGGGGCGAAAATGCGGCTATAAACCAGCCAGACCAGCCCGGCGAGCAGCGCGACTGCCGCCGCGACGCACAGCAGACGCAGCCCATAGCGGCGTTTGCGGGCCGGGTGGCGCTGGGTCGCCAGGCGCAGGGCGGAGCGTATGGGCTGCATAGGGCTGGTCTGCGCGGTCATAATGCGGCCACCTGTGCCAGCAGCCAGCGCAGGCCCGATTGCAGATAGGGCCAGCCAAACCACATGCCGACCGCCACGCCGACGAAACAAAGCGAGACGAGTATTGCCAGCACCGGGGCCAGCAGCGCGCGTTTCAGCCGCTGGCTGCGCAACTCACGCTCGAACAGCACGATCTGGCTATCCAGCGCATATTTCGCCTCGGCAAACCCTTCGGCCAGCGGGGCAAACCCGTCGCGCAGTTTTTGCACAGCGGCCGGGCTTTGCGCCGAAAGCCGTGCCCTTGCTTTTTGCAGCTTCGCCTGTTTTTGGGCAAGGGGCGGCAGGGGCATGGGCGCCTTGCCCGCCTGCAGCGCGGCTTGAAGCGCCTCGGCGGCCTGTTGCAGGTTATCTGGGCGGTCTTTGTTCATTTCGGGTTCAAAAACGCCTCGATCTGGGATTGCAATTCGCTCATGCGGCTGGTGGCGGCGGCCAGTGCCTGTTCGGCGGCGCTGAATTCACCCAGCACACGCTCGACAAATTCATCGCGGCTATCGGACATCTCGCCCAGCTTGGCATCGAGCAGGCGGGCGATATCGGCGCTGCCAGACAGCGCGTCTTCGGCCACGCCGACCATTTTCTCCATCGCCTCCATACGGGTGGCGGCGTGCAGCAAATAGGTCTCGGCGGCGGTAAAGCGCGACTGCACGGCGCCAACCTCAAAGCGCAGGGCGCGCAAAAGCACCTGTGCATCATCCTCGATACGGCCAAGGGCTTCGTCCCATGCCGCTTCGGCGCGGGCCTGCTGGTGCCGGGCCTCGCTTTGCAAACCTTCGGCAAGGCTGCCGGAATAGAGGTTTTCGGCCAGATCCTGCAGGTCGGTCGCATCGACAAGGTTCGGGCCGCGCACCTTCAGATAGTCGTTCAGCATCCGGATTTGCAGCTTGAGCGGGGCAAAGCTGTTGGCATCCAGCACCTCGACATCGAGGCGGAACCCTGCCTCGGTCGGGCTGGAGAAGATGAACATCGGCTGCGCATCCGCGTTTTCGACAATATGCGCGGTATCGACAAACAGCCGCCCCAGAACCAGCTTCAGCGTTTCAGACAGTGTGCCGCCAAAATCGGCCAGAGAGGGCGTGAGCGCGGTGCCATAGGGCGTGAACACAGCGAAATTGCCACGCCGCTCGGCATCGGCTTGCAGGATATGCGGGTCGAGCCAATAGCTGAGCGGGCGGTTGCCCCCGCCGCTATCGGCGCGCCCGCGCCAATAGGCCTCGGGCACATCAAGGCTGATATGGCCGGGGTCATACAGCACGAAATGCGAAGGCTCGGCACGGCCCGCCGCATGGCCCGCCGCATAGCGCAGATGCTCGCTTTTCTGCATACCGGGGGGCAGGCGGCGCAAACCGTCGATCATCGCGGGCAATTGCGCATCGGAAAAACGCATCAGCCGCAGGGTGGGGGCATCTTGCGCGCGAATCTGGTCGACAATGTCTTGCAGTTCTTCGATGCGGGCCTGCACCTGCTCGATGTCGGTCTCGTTGGGGCCAAGGCGGCGCAGCGGGTGCAGGTGCATCCGGTAGCCAACCGGAAAGCCCGGCTGTGAAATGCGATCTTGCAGCGCGGCAACGGCCTCGGGATGCGGGACGATATCATAGACCTGCACCTGCAAATCTTGCGCGGGGTTATGGCCGGTAAACACATCGGCGGCGGCAGGGGCCGGGCCAAGGTCGTTGATGTAAAGCAGCACGGGGCCGTGACGGTCGTCAAATATCGCCACATCATGCGCGAGGTGCCTGTCGCTGGATTGATGCGCGGCCCCCAGAATGCGGCCAAGCCGGTCGGACATGGCTTCGGCCAGCGGGCGGCGGCGCGTATCGCTCCACAGGCGCAGCTCGCCAAGCTCGGTCGGCTGGAACAGGCGCACATCGCCCTTGTCTTTCAGATGCGCCGAAAGGCCGCGCAGCGTGGAATGCAGGGTCAGATCATCCTTGGCATGGATGAAGGTCAGGTGCGATTTGGCGCGCGGATGGCGGGCCACAAGCACGCGGGCATCGCGCGCGCGTTTGGTGATATCGGCTATCCATTTGGCGGCCCTGTCGGCATCGGCCGAGGAGATGAGCGCCAGACGGTCGCCATCATGCGCTGATTGACGGCCAAGGCCCGGCTGGGTTGCCGCCAGCCGCAGGGTCAGGATAAGGGCCGCGTTTTGCGGGCTGACCAGCGTATCGAAAATCATCGACTGGGCCTGCTCGGTTGAACGGCCACAGGCTTTGCGGCCAATTTCGGTGACAAGTTGCACGAGCCGTTCGCGCAGGGGGGCAAGCGGAATGTCTTTGTTATAGGGCAGCACAAAGCGGCTGGTCTCGCTTTCGCTGATCTGAAGGCGCAGATCGGCGGCGTTCAGCGCGCGGTGGTCATCGGCGCTGAAGGCATCCAGCACATCGAGCATGGCGGCATCGTCCAGATAGGGCCAGACGAAGGAGTCGCGGTTATCCGGCATGGGCCACCTCCATCACGCGCAATATGATCCAGGCCGAAAGCGCCCCGACAAGCTGGCCAATGCCGTTATGCACATCGGCGGGCGGCAGGCGAAATTCGGTCGGGCGGTCATTCATGCCGGAATAGCCGTAGAATACTGCGCCTTCCTTGAGGTCTTTCGGGTAGTGGAGCGCGGCAACATGCGTGCGCGCCAAGCGCGACAGGCCAAGGCTGCGCGCGGTTTCGCTGCGAAAGCGCGACCAGTCGAACCCGGCCTCATCGGTGCGGGCATCGGGCGCGAAATGCAGCGACATGGCGCGCGTGTAATCCGACATGGCCGCAGGGCGGAACTGGTCGGCATTGGGCAGGCCGCCGAATTTGCCCTTCAGGCGCGGCCAGTCAGCGGCAATCCGGTCGCGCCGCGCCGCGCTGACCGCTTTCAGAATGGCGGCACTGCCCTGCTGAAGCGGCGGAAGCATTTCTTCCTTTGGCGTGGTGTCAAGCTGGCCGGGCAGAAGCGAGAACAGCGCCGGTGTCATGGTTGATTGCATGTGCTGCGCCAGCCGCTGCGCCCCGTGAATATCAAAGGCCGAAAGATAGGCCGCCGCGGGCGGCAGCGCACTGGACACCGCCCCGGCACGCGGGCCGGCGGTGTGAAAGTCGCAGAATCCAAGGTCACTGGCGGGCAGGCCGGTTTGGTTGAGCAATACGCGCAGGCGCAGGCTGGCATCGGCCCAGGCGGCGTTCAGCACCGTGGCCGGGCGCGAGGGCGGGGCGGGTTCACATAATGCCAGCACCAGCAAATCGCGCGCCGGTTTGCGCAGGGGCGGGCGGTTGCGGATGAGATAGCCCTCATCCAGCAGGCGCAGCAAAAACAATTCGTTCGGATAGGCCAATTCGCTGACCAGGGTATCGGGCAGGTCTTCCAGCCGGTGCGAATGCAGAATGCCGCTGATGCCGCCTTCCTTCGGGCGCATCCCCATCCGTTCCAGATTGGAGCGGATATTCGGCTTGGGAAAGCTGCGCTTCAGCTCGGATTTTCGCGCGAATTCCGGCTCGATCTCGAACACAGACCGGATAAGCGCATGGTCCGGCTCGAACGGCAGGGGCAGGGGCGCGGCATAATCGGCGCGCGCATAACGCTGGCGCTGAGCAAGGCTGGTGGCAACGGCATGAAGCTGCACCGCCGCCCCATGCCAAAAGCGCATTCCCATTGCGCTGCACGCGCCAAGCTTGAGGCGCACCACCCCTTCCAGCGCGGCGCAATAGCTGGGGTAATCGGGCCAGCGACTATCGGCCAATGCCCCGGCCTGGGGCGGGAAGTTGCCGGGTGAAAGCAGGCGGACTTCGACCAGATCGGCGGCCGCGCTGCGCAAGACCGGCTCGACAATGATTTGCGTAAACTCGGCCAGCAACTGCGCCCAGACCCGGCTGCGCCCGGCGCGCCCGAAAAGGCCAACCGATTCCGAGGCCCGTTCAAACGCAAGTCCCCAAATGGGCAGATCAATCGCAGCGCCTTCGCCCTCAAGCAGCACAAGCGCGCTGGCCAGATCGGGGGTGATCGGCACATGACGGTCATGCAGCAGGTTCAGCATTTCCACAGCGCGCGGTGATTTTGGCAAAACCGCGTCATCCGCGGCGTGCAAATGAATGCGCAGCGCGGTGTTCTCGTTGCGGATGGGGGCCGTCATGTTCAAAGCTCGGCCCATCTTTGCTGGTAGCGCGCCAAAAGCGACGGGTCTTCACGGTCGAGGCTGAAGCGGGTGACAACGTCCAGATCGCGCGGCTGGATGGCGACCTCGCTGCTGTCTTCACGCACGGCCCGCAGCAGGCGCATGTAAAACATCAGCCCGGTGAGCTTGATCATGCGGCGGTTGGACATCAGCGACAGATCGCGGCGCACGGTTTCGCGCACAAGGTCTGTCAACTCGGTATAGATAGGGTCTTCGAGGTTGATGCGCAGCCCGCCGTTTTTGGTTTGCACATCGACATCAAGCCGCAAGGCCGCCAGCCCGGCCATCAGGTCATGGCCCTCAAAGGCAGAACGGTCGAGCAATGTGGCATGGGTCTCCGACCAGCCGGCCTTGATCAGGTCTGAAATTTCGGCAACGTCCACATCGCGCCGCGCGATGTTCTGCACATGGCAGCGCAGCAGGAAACGGTCGTAAACCGCGGTGAGGCCCGCCTCTTGCGGGGGGTGGTTGGTGGCGGCAAAGAGCAGTTCCAGCGCCACGGGCTCGGCCTTGCCGTGGTCATGGAACTTGCGCTCGTTCACAAAGGTCAGAAGCGAGTTGAGGATGGCGCTGGAGGCGTTGAAGATCTCGTCAAGAAACACAACCTTGGCTTCCTGCATCATGTTTTCGCTTTTGCGCACCAGCCCGGTGGTTTGCAGGTCGCGCAGATCGTAAAAGCCGAAAAGCTCGCTCGGTTCGGTGAATTGCGTGAGCAGATATTCGAAATAATCGCGGTGCTGGCGCGGCGCGTCATCGCGCGAGGCATTGAAATTCAGCGCATCATTGTCGACCAGCCCGACAAGGTGGCAAAACGAGCGGACAAGCCGCGATTTGGCCGTGCCCGGCGGCCCGATCATCACCATCGCCTCGCCCGAAAGCGCGGCGAGCATCATCGCCTCAACCGCATCTTCCATTTGATAAAAGCGGCTGTTGAGGATTTTCGAGACCTCATCGAGCAGCGCCAGAGTCGGGGCGTGTTTTTCGTAAAATCGTGTCAGGTCTTCTGGGTGGAACATGAAATACCTCGGTTCAAATCGCTAAAATCCTTGGCCCAGAAGGGCGGGTGCATAGGCGGGGGCCTCAAGCCGCCAGCCTTTGCGGGCCTGCGCGGCATCATCATCGGGCGGGGTGGCGAGCGCGGCATCGGCAGATGCAACAAGCGGCAGGTCGGGCGCGGATTGCGGCAGTTGCGCGCCATTTTCATGTGCCAGGCGCAGCACATACTGGTCCCAGAACCCGGCCCAGCCGGCGCGCTGGCTCAGCGCATCGGCAAGGGTGGCGATTTGGCGCTTCAGCCCGCCCGGCCCCGCGCAACCAAGCGATGCCAGCCACCAGAAGGTGGCGGTTTCAAGCCGGGGCGGAAGTTTGTCGGGCGGCCATAGCAACACGCGGCCGGACAGGTGGCGTTGCAGCGCATGTGCAACCCTGGCCTGAATGGCGAAATGCGCAAAAATGTGGAACTGCCAGAGATCGGCGAAATGTGCGGCATCGGGCGCAAGTTCCAACGGCACGCGGCGCCTGGGGCGAAACAGGTTGAGCAGCTTTATACGCAGCCGCGCGCGCCGGCCGGGGGCCGCTTTGCCCGCCAGCAGCGTGGACTGTGTGGGGCTGAGCGTGGGGGGCGTTGTGACCAAAAACAGCTTGCCGAAAGCCTGAGCGCCCGGCCGCGCCTTTTGGGCCTCGGCGCTATGGCTGAGCAGGTCTTCAAACAGCCGCGCGGCGCCGTTCTCAAGCGACAGCAGCGTCGCGGGGTCATGATCTGGTGAAAGCACGCGTTGCAGGCCCGCCAGCATCATGCCGCGCAGGTTTTCGGCCAATGCGTCAAACTGGTCACTGACATAGCGGCTGGGTGCCAGTTGCAATGCATTCATCATGCGCAGCCCCCCGGTCGGGATACATGCCTGCAGGTGCAGCGAGGGGGGCGCCAGAAACAGGCGCAGCTGGGAATGTCGCGCGCCAGAAGCTGCGACCACCGGCTGTGGCCAAGGCGCTGTGACACGTGTTTTGTGAAAGCGTGAACCCCAGATATGGGCAGACTGCACAAAGCACGACTATATGACCGATGACCACCTAAAGCACTGCAAGACAAAATACACCCTTACGATTTACACAAACCCAATACAACACAACCAAAAGACGAGATTACTATACAACCATAGGTCGATTAAAACTATTCGCCCTATATCCTCTTCTGGATTCTTCAATGATAGCCGAAAGCCGAAACTTTTCAAAGTGCTTAGCTCAATATACGGTAAACAGTGGCAAAAATAGGGCTTAAATCTGCACTATACGTTAAGACTTTCGCGCGGCGCATCTTATCCCCCACGCGCATAAAAGCGCAAATCCATCGCCGCGGCTGCGCAAAAGCATTTGCAAGCCCGCCCAGAACCCGCTATCACCCGCCGCGTGCCTCCATAGCTCAGCTGGTAGAGCAACTGATTTGTAATCAGTGGGTCGGGAGTTCGAGTCTCTCTGGGGGCACCATTTATTCAACGATAACAAGCGGTTACTTGGTGCAGAGCTTTTGCGGCGGCTATGTTTTTATTTCCGGAAGCACACCGGAAGCACGGTGTTCGTCAAAATTACTGTGGCGAATCTGCATCACCGGCAACGACGTGAATGCCATTTGTTTTTGCTTTATTGGGATCAGTTAGCGGCGGGCGCGTCCGTTAGCTACCTGTAGCGTCGGCCGAAAGGTGTTTGGGCAGTTGCGCTTTGATGTCAGACATCAGGATCAAAGCGCATTCCACCGTTTCGCCGGTATTTTCCAATTCGAGCTGCCCGGCTTCAACGGCGTTTTCCCAGTTGAAGTTTTTGGTCAGGAATTCAAGCACGTCGCGCTTATAGTCAGTGTCGGGGTTTTGCAGATGATCGCCCTTGGTTTCAAGGGCAACTATCTTGCGTTTGCTACCGGCGCCATCCACCGCAAACAGAAAATCGGGATAAATTCTGCCGCGCTTCCAACCTTGCAGCCCATAGCCGCCTTGCGCCAAGGCAACGTTGCGGTGCCACCATTTGATGGCTGCGCTTGCGTCTAGCATGACGGCCACGCTTTGCTCTTCAGTGTTCAACTCGGCCTGATAGACGGGCGCGAACAGGCTGCGTTCCAGTGCCCCGCCCTGGCTGCTTACAACTTGAGGCGCGCCATCGGGCGCGGTCGTTATTGATCTATGTGGCATCTGCCAGTTCCGACCGTCGAGCCTCAGCCGAAACTGGATTTTTCCCGCCTCGACTTCCGCCTTGAACATGGCTTCGGCGCGTGTGCTGCGCTCACTATCCAGCCCTTTGCGCAACTCATCAATAATGAAACTTGCATGGCGTCCCAGCTTGGCATCGTCAAAGCCACGCTTGCGCAGCGCGCCCAATACGCGCGCGACAATATCGCGACCAACAAAAGGGTTGGGAACCAAATCCGAGATGACCCTCACCGCATAGGCCGGGTCGAATGCCAGCACTTCGGTTGATGCGGCAACACTGTGCCCCGTGATCGCCTCTGTGCCGCTGTCTGTAAGGCTTATGCGCTGGAGCTGCGTGGCGGTTTCTACAGGGTTTTCGGGTATCTGCGCGGCCAGTGTTGCAGGGTCGAAGTCGCGCCAATCAATTGCGGCCAGCAGGTCGGTTTCATAATCCAGCTCGCGCAGGCTTGCACCGTCTGCGCGCAACACGCGCGGCAGGTATATGTCCAGCTTTTGATACGCTGCGCGGCGCTCAAGCTGGCGGCTGTTGCCTGCAATCGCACTGGCCGCGCCACCGGCTACCGTCAGGACCAGATCAGCAAGCCCGTCTTTCTCCAAGCCGTCCTTGACCGCGCCGACAACAAGCGCCGTGTCGGCATGATGCGTGATCACATGGCACTCATCCAGCGCCGCAATGCCGGTTTTCACAGCATCGGGCTGGCGCAAAATGCGCCCAATCAATTGCGTCATGGCGCTCTTGTTGCTGCTGGCGGCCAGTGAACACAGCACATAGGCAAAGGGGCAGTCCCAACCCTCTTGCAGCGCCGATTTCGTGATGATCACCCGGACCCGGTTGGTGCGCGCAAGCAGATCAAGGTTTTCGGGCTGGTTCAGGTCATTCGTTTCGGCGGTTTTTATGGCAACTTCGGCCTCATCATAGCCGGTTTGCAGCAACCATTCCTTGACGTCTTCGGAATGGATATGCGCACCGTCGCGCTGGTCCTTGCCCGTGCGTTCTACCTGCACCAACATGATCGGGCGGATATAGCGCCCGGTATCGGCGCGGTAGGTGTCAGCGGCCCTGTGAAGCTCGTCCAGCTTCGCTACCGCCGCTGTCAGTGTTGCCCGCCAGTCGGTGCCTTGGCGCGGGTCAAGGTTCAGCGGCATCTTGATCATGTCTTCGGCGTGCAATTCGCGGCCCGTCACCTCGACCAACAAATTGGCATAGCGCGCGGGGCGCGGGTTTGGCGGGCGGGTTTCGGCAACATCCTTGGGGGTCGCCGTCAGTTCCAGCACAAAGATCGGGTTGAACCCGTATAGCGTTTCATGCGCCAGATCAGAGGTTGCCTTTTGCCCTTCATCCATCACCACAATGGGGCGGATCAGGCGCAGCGCATTGCCCAAACTATCCTTCACCATTGGGTAAAGGTCGTTATAGCCGTCAAGATTCGGGGTCGCTTCCAGCGCGGCGCGATGCGCCAACTGGTCGCCTTCGGGCGGAAAAAACCCATGCACATCGCCACGGTCGCGGAACATGCGCAGCGTTTCCTTGTTCTGGCGGTTGCCCGATTGCAGCATCAAGACCATTACGCATAAATGCCTGTCCACATCGGCGGCGTGCAGCCTGTCACCCTTTTCCATGATCCTGACCCGCCCCGCTGCCGCACGGTCAAGCGCCTGGCGATAAGCGTGCTGGCGATCTTTGAGGTGTTTGAGCGTTTGGGCATAAATCGCCTCGTTCGGCACAACCCAAAGCACAAAGCCGGTATTGGCCCCCAGATAGCGCCCCATGATGCGTGAAATCGCGTTGACGGCCAGATAGGTTTTGCCGCCGCCGGTTGGCACTTTGAAGGTTACATTGGGCACGACACGGCCAATACCATCATGGCGGGGCGAAAACGGTATGTCGGCGCGCGATGCTGGCAACCTGCCTGCCGCGCGCAAGCTCTTCCAGGCGGCCTCGGCATAGTCGGGCGGGGTCAGCCCCAGCTCGGGGTTTTGAGCGGCCAGCACGGCCACTTTTTCGGCCTTGGCCTTTTCCGGTTTCAATACGTCCAGATAGGCGTCCAGCACATCCAGCACGCGAAGTTGATAGTCGAGCTGCCGCATCGCGCTACTCCCGTTCTATCCGGTAAAGGGCAAAGGGCAGGGGCACAAATTCGACCGGCAGGTTCAGATCGTTGAGCATTTTCTGCGAGACATGCCGCGCCGGGGCAAAGACCAGATGCCGCGCATCGGGTGTAGCCCCGGCAATCTGGCGGGCGAAAGACAGCGTGAGCGCCGCTTCGGGCGATTTAAGCCAGTCCAGATCGGGGCGATAGATCAGCCACAGGTGCTGGCCATCGACCGTGCCCAGATACTGCTTGCCTGCATCCACTTGCGCCGGGTCCAGCGGGGCGCTGGTGGCCATGTGGAACAGCACCGCGCCAAGCGCTTCATAGCTTGGCAGGTCTTTACCGGTCAGAATATTGTCCAGATCAACCGGTTCGCCAAGCGTGCAATAGGTAAACGCGCCGCCCAGGCCTTCGGCCCTGTTCTTGACGGCCTTTTCGCCGGTCACGATCAACTCGCCATCTTTGATGGTTTTGCTGATCTTGTCATATTCATGGCCGAGCAAGTTTTCGATTTTTTCAACCTGCCCGGTCAGCTTGTCGGCTTTTTGCAGTTTGGACCAATTCAGCTTTTCGCGCAAAAGCTCGGTTTTCTGGGTGCCGGTGAAGTCATAGCCGTTGATCACCCGCCGCACCCGCTCGGCGGTCAGCCGGTCGGCATAATCCTCCATTTCAACAAGGATGAATTTGCGACTGCCGCCATCGCGCCTGTTGGCCTCAAGAACGGCATGGGCTGTGGTGCCGGATCCGGCGAAGGAGTCTAGGATAATTCCGTTGGGCGGCGCTCCAAGTTCAACCACTCTATCAATCAGCCTACTGGGCTTGGGCGTTCCAAAAATCTCACTCCCAGCCTCGGAAAATAATTCCAAAATCTGCCGTTTTGCTTCCTGCGTGTGGCCCACCTCCGACCAGTGCCAAATTGTTTGTGCCACACGGCCATGTCTGACCTCAGACAGAAAAATTTTTGGCGCTGGCACATTGTTGCCATCTTGCCCCCACCAAATTCGGCCATCGCCGTCTAATTCACGAAGTTTATCTTCTGAAACTCGCCAGTAAGACCCCGGTGGTGGCCCATCAATAACTCTGCCTCCGGGGCAAGTAATTCTATAAGTCCCTTTGCTATAGAAATTCCTAGCTGCAAGATTATTTGGCCGCCATCGGCCCCTAGAATCGTTGTCTAGATTTTTATATGCATCATCTTGGCTTTCAGTCCGCGCGAGCAGATTTGGCTTCCACGCATTAATGTTTTTTGCATAGACTAAAATATAGTCGTGGTCTGACGAAAAGTATTGGACTGTTGCTTTCGGGGCGTAGTTCTTGTGCCAGATAACGGTATCAACAAAATTCGTGCTTCCAAATATTTCATCCAGCATCAACTTCGCCCGATGCACTTCATTGTCATCCAGCGTCATCCAGAAACTGCCGGTTTCCGCCAGCAACTCATACAACAACCGCAGCCGGGGCCACATCATCGCGCACCATTTGTCGTGGCGTAGCCCGTCCTCGATCCCGATCGGGTTGGCGTCCAGCCATTCCCTGATCATCGGGGCGTTGACATTGTCGTTATAGGCCCAGCCTTCATTGCCGGTGTTATAGGGCGGGTCGATGAAAATGCAGTCGACCTTGCCCGCATACATGGGCAGTAGCGCCTTGAGCGCGTGCAGGTTGTCGCCCTGCACGATCAGGTTGCCATCCAACGCGACCGGGCCAATGCCCTTTTCGGCCTGGGGCACAAGCGGGCGGAAGGGCACGGCAAGGTGGTGGTTATAGACAAATTCCTTGCCCTTGAAATTCAACTCGGTCATCAGCCCGCCCCCAAATACGCTTTGCCCCTATAGACCAGATAGCCGCCGCCAAGGGCAATAGGCTTGCCACTGCCGCCGCCCGCTATCTGGCCTGTAATGTGGCATCCGTTTCCCCAATAAAGACATAACGTTCCTTCGCAGCTTGCAACTGCTTGGCGGTCTTGTCCGGGTTTTTGGCAAGTTCGGCGCGCATACGCTTGGCCAAATCCGCAAGGGTTGCGGGCAAATCGTCAAACCCGACGCCCATAAGCGCGCCCAGCGTAATGCTGGTGCCAAGGACATTGCGAAAGAGCATGTTGATATGATCTTCGCGCTGCACGGCCTTGAGCGGGTTCGGGTCGGCGCCGCTGCGCATTTCGGCCAGGTCGTCATTCATGGCCTCGCAAGCGGCATCCCAAAGCGGATGATCGGGCCAGCGCGCGCGGTTGCTATCGCCCGGCACGGGTTGTGTATAGCGGATGACTTGCCCCGATTGGCGGCACAAATCGCCAAAGCGGTCAAAGAATTGCGCCCAAGTGCGAATGCCCCATGTGTCTTTAAGCAGGTCTTTGCCTGCCCGAAATTCCACACGGATAACGCGGTTTGCATCGGCTTGTGCGGGGTCGGGCGAAAGTAGCGTTCTGTCAGGCCCGATTTGGGCAAGCGTATGGTTCCAGATACCCCACCAATAGGATTTTGAATGCGCTATGACCTCGGCCCGCTTGTCATAGACAATCGCCTGCCGGTTGCGGCTGCTGCCAATGGTAACAGATGTTGTGCGGCCCGACTTGCCGTTCACAGATTTTTCGGTATCGGTTACATGGTCACGCCGCCCGGCTGCGCTGTGCATGACAAATTGGTCGGGTATCAGCACAAAGCCCGGTGCAAGCAGGTCCACGCAAAAATCGGCGCGTGATATGCTGATATCGTCGGGGCCATGCTGGATGCCTATGCGCCGCCGCCCGGTCTTGCTGTCGGGCAGTTCCAAATGCCGCGCCGTGACCCAATCCCAACGCAAGGTTCTGATCTCGCCCAAGCGACAGCCCGTAAACAGCAAGAGCAGAATCGCTGACACGGCGTGAACGGTTTCCGTGCCGTCCTCCAGCGCTTGGCCCAGGACCTCGCCCAAACGGGCTTGTTCGGCTTCTGAGAGGTAACGCTTCTTTTCTTCCTCGCGGAATTTCTTGATCCGCCGCACGGGGTTGGAGCCTTCGGCGCGCAAACCCCAATCCTCGGCAAGGTTGAACATCCTGGAGGCAAGGCTCAGCATCCGGTTGGCCTGATAGGGCGTATCGCGCAGGCTGTGGTGCAGTGCCACGATATCGGCGCGGGTCACATCGGCAATATGAAACAGCCCTATCTGCGGCTTGATCAAGCGCGCGGCAATGCTGGCATAGTCGCGCGCGGTCGAGGGTTTGACGTGATGCGCGGCGTAGTCATTCAGGAACCTGTCAATCAGGCTGGCCACGGTCGGGGCGGTGCTGCGTTCTTTCTTGTCTCCAGACGGGTCGCCACCTTGGGCAATCTCGCCCAAGAGCTTGCGCGCCTGCTTGCGGGCTTCATCCGAGGTCAACACGCCGTGTTGGGCGATTGTAATGCGCTTGGTGCGCCGCCCGACACGGTATTGCACAAGGTATGTTTTGCGTCCCGACGGGAACACCCGAACGCCAAATCCGGCAACCTCGCTATCCCACACAAAATACTCATTTGCGCGGCTTTCCAATGCTTCAACATTTCTCTTGGTTAGCTTGAACATATCCAGAACACCCTCTCACCCAATTCCAAATCCGGAAGCCATACGGAAGCACGGTGCAGCGGATTGGAGCGTTAAGCATGAGTCATCGGCGTGAAGCTCGTCAAGAATAATCGAGCAATAACAATCATTTATGCAAGACAGGCGCGATGTGGCGAAATGCGGCGAAACAGCCTGAGAGTGATTTGTAATCAGTGGGTCGGGAGTTCGAGTCTCTCTGGGGGCACCATTTTGGCGGGGCTTTTGTTTGCTGTGGGGTCGGGACGGTTCGGCTGGTTGCGTTGCGTGCCGCATTGGTGGGCATTTTTTGCGTTCGAGCCCGTTTCAGCCAGCATGACTTCAGGGTAGCATGACCGCTGGCAGCCTGCTGTTCAGATCGGTCAGAATGCGGCCTTGCTAGTCATCAAAATAGTCCGGATTGTTTTCCTGTATGCTTTCGATTGTCGCATCCAGCCGTGACAGATGGAGCATTCCCGCCGCGACGGCTTCCTCGGCCTTGCCCGCGCCAACCGCGGCGGCAATGGCACGATGGTCGGCCAATAACTGCGGCATCCGGTCTTCCTTGGCGAGGCCGAGCATACAAAGCCTGTCGACATGGGCCTTTTCAAAGGCGATGACTTCGAAGGCGAAGTCGACCTTGGCAATCTTGCACAGGTTTTCATGAAACACATAATCGAGCTTGCCGAATTCCTCGTAGTTTCCGGCCTCGACAACCAGCGCCTGGTGGGCAAGGCTTGCCTCCAGCAGCGCGCCGTCAAGTGCGGTGGCATGTTTGGCCGCCCGGCGCAGCACTTCGGATTCAACGCTGGCGCGCACAAAGCGCGACTTGGTGATCTCGTGCGATGAGAACCGCTTCACCTCGGTCGCCTTTTGCGGGCGGATCATGAGCAGGTTCAGGTTTTCAAGCCTGCTGAACGCATCGCGCACGGGCTGGCGGGAAACGCCGAACTGCGCGGCGATATCCGCTTCGGATATTTTGTCGCCCGGCAGCAGTTCCAGCGTGACGATGGATTTGTGCAAATGGTCGAAGACAAGGTCGACACTGGTCCGGCGGTCGCGGGCCTGGGCAAGTGTTGGCATTGTTATATCCTCCGTTCGGGGCCAGAATCAGGGGCCCTGGCGCACTTCATCCTGCGGGCCGTTGCGTTGGCGCAGCAGAATTTCATTCCGGGCTTCGCATGATGCGCGTGATACTGGCCCATGTTGCGGTCTCTTTCAATATTGCCATGCGGTTGCGGCAAGGCAACAGCGCGATGCAACTGGCATTTTGCAACTTTGCCTGCATGTCTGCGCGGCGCATCTGGCGCAATGTGTTTGTGCTGGAAATTCATGGTGTTCCTGGGCTGTGCCCGCATTGATATGCGAAACCTTACCAAAATCAATACTAGTATACCAGTCTGTCATACACTAGTATCCCGCACGGAGATAGGCGAATCGCATTTACCCCATTCGCAACCGTCCGCCAGGCATGAAAGCCGCGGCGCTGGGTGCCGGACAGGTCTGATGCCGGCAGCCGGACGCATTGTATAATCGAGAGGACACAGAATGAAACTCACCAACAAGACAGCAATCATCACGGGTGGCGGCCGCGATATTGGCCGTGCCTGCGCCTTGAAGCTGGCCAAGGAGGGTGCCGCGGTTGCGATCAACTATTTTTCCAGCAGCGAGGGTGCCGATAGCGCGGTTGCGGAAATTCAGGCCGCGGGTGGCAAGGCCTTTGCCTTGCAGGGCGATTTGAATACCCAGGCGGGGGTGGATGCGCTGGTCGGCAAAACCGTGGCCGAATTTGGCGGGATTGATGTGCTTGTGAACAACACGGGCGGGTTGATTGCCCGTAAAACCATTTCCGAAATGTCGCTGGAGCATTGGAATGCCGTGATGGACCTGAACCTGACCAGCACCTTTCTTATGGTCAAGGCCTGCATTCCGCACCTCAAGCACGGCGCGATTGTGAACCTTGCCAGCCAGGCAGGGCGCGATGGTGGCGGCCCGGGTTCGGTGGCCTATGCCACCTCCAAAGGCGCCGTCATGACAATGACCCGCGGCCTTGCCAAAGAGCTTGGGCCGAATGTGCGGGTGAATGCGCTATGCCCCGGCATGATCGATACCGATTTTCACAATATCCACACCGCCGATGCCGCGCGGCGCGGCTTTGAGGCATCGGCCCCGGTCAAACGCCAGGGCGTGCCGGAGGATGTTGCCAATCTGGTGCTGTTCTTGGCCTGCGATGACTCTGCCTTCATCACCGGTGCGAATGTCGATATCAACGGCGGTATGGTTTTCAGCTGAAAACGGCGCGGCCCGGGCGGTGCGAAATGCAGATACGCGCGCGCCCTGGCCGCAAATCGCACGCAAGGCGATGGGGCAGGCTTTTCGTGACGCGTTACAGGAAATCGTCCCGGCGGGGGGTGAAACAGTCTATCAACCGGCCGGGTTCGAGGCATATGCTGCCATGAACGGCGTTCGGCGGAATGACAAAACTGTCGCCCGGCCCGACTTCGCTGATGACACCATCTATGGAAAAGCGGAACCTGCCACTTTCGACATAGGTCGATTGAATATGAGGATGGCTATGCAACGCGCCTTCGGCATCTTTTGCGGTAAAGTTGAATGCCACCACCATAAGCTGGGCGTGGTCGGCCAAAACCTGGCGCGATACGTTTTCGGCTGTCGCCACAATCGGGAAATCTGCCATAGGTCTGTGCTTTTGTCTGCTCCAATGGGTCCTGTCGGGCAGAATAGGGTGCCAGTCTAGCGAATGGAAGCGGGTTTGAATATGGTGAAGCAGAAAGCCTTGATGACAGGTCTGCCAGCAGGCAGGCTGCGCATTGTGTCGATTGGCGAATGCATGGTCGAGCTTGCCCCGGCGGCGACCCCCGGGCAGTTGAAGCAGGCCTTTGCAGGGGATACGTTCAACACGATCTACTATACCAAATTGCTGCGCCCGGACTGGCACGCGCGTTATCTCAGCCGTGTCGGGGCCGACCAGATTTCGGCGGATATGCTTGCGCAGATGGCGGCGCATGGGCTTGATGTTTCGCATATCCGCAAAAGCGAAACGCGCACGGTGGGGCTTTACCTGATATCGCTTGCCAATGGCGAACGCAGTTTCGCCTATTGGCGCGGCCAGTCGGCTGCGCGGCAACTGGCCGAAGACCCGCAGCTGGTTGCCGCCGCCATTGCCGATGCCGATATCGTTTTCTTTTCCGGGATCACAATGGCGATTCTGGAGCCTGATACCCGCGCCGGCTTTCTTGATGCCATTGCCAGGGCGCGCAAAGCAGGCAAAACCATTGCGTTCGACCCGAACATGCGCCCGCGCCTGTGGCGCGATGCCGATGAGATGCGCGAAACGATCATGCGCGCTGCGGCTGCAAGCGACATCGTGCTGCCTTCGTTTGACGAGGAATCGGCGCAGTTTGGCGATATCGGCCCGTCGGCAACCATTGCCCGATACCAGGCGGTCGGGGCGGCTTCGGTTGTTGTGAAGAACGGGCCGGGCGCGGTGTGCTATGCGCATTGCGGCCAGTCGGGAGAGGTGCAGCCAGACCCTGTCGGCCAGTTGGTCGATTCCACCAGCGCGGGCGACAGTTTCAATGCCGGGCTGTTTGCGGGGCTGGCGCAGTTTGGCCGCATCGAACCCGCAATTGAATTGGCATCGGGCGTGGCACGCCAGGTGATCGGCCAGCGTGGCGCGCTCGTGCCGCTGGATCTGGACGCGCTGCAACGATAAAGGACCTGGACAATGGCGAACCCGAAACCGGCATCTGAAACCCCCGTAGCGCCCGAAACGCTTGCGCAGTTGCAACAGGTCAGCACGGCGACAATCGCCACCCTGCTTTACAAAAAGGGCTATAAGAACTGCTATGTTCAGGGGGTTGTGCCATTGGGGCAGAACCAGCCCCGCATGGTGGGCCCGGCCTTTACGCTGCGCTATATCGCAGCGCGCGAGGATACAGACCCGATCGAGGCGTTTCGCGAACCCGACCATCCGCAGCGTGTTGCCATAGAAACCTGCCCGAAAGGCCATGTTCTGGTGATGGATTGCCGGCAGGATGCCAGCGCCGCCTCGGCCGGCTCGATTTTGCTGACACGGCTGCAAATTCGCGGCGGTGCCGGTGTTGTCAGCGATGGCGGCATTCGCGATGCGGCCGGGGCGGGCGCGCTTGCCATGCCGGTTTTCGCGGCCAAAGCCTCGGCCCCGACCAACCTGACCAAACATCATGCGGTGGATATGGATGTGCCGGTCTCCTGTGGCGGCGTTGCCGTTTATCCGGGCGACATTGTCGTGGGCGACGCCGATGGCGTGATGATCGTGCCGCGCCATCTGGCCGATGCGCTCGCCGCCGAGGCGGGGCCAATGGAACTGTTCGAGGAATTCGTGCTTGGCGAGGTGCTGCGCGGGGTGGCGATCATCGGGCTTTATCCGCCAACCGACCCCGACACGCTTGTGCGTTTTGAAACATGGAAGGAGGCCCGCAAATGAAGGAAACATGGCGCTGGTTTGGCCCGCTGGATGCGCTTGGGCTAGATGAGGTGGCACAGACCGGGGCCGCCGGAATTGTCAACGCCCTGCACGAGGTGCCCTATGGCGAGGTCTGGCAAAGCGCCGACATTGCCGCGCGCCGCCATCTGATCGAATCCGCCGGGTTTGACTGGGATGTGGTCGAAAGCCTGCCCATACACGAGGCCATCAAACGCGGCGATGCGCCATTGGAGCCGCTCTTTGCCAATTACCGGCAGTCTATGGCGAATCTGGCGGAGAACGGCATCAGAACGATCTGCTACAATTTCATGCCGCTGCTCGACTGGACGCGCACCGATCTGGCATCGCCCCTGCCGCGTGGCGGCACCTGTCTGCGCTTCTCGGCACCCAAAATGGCGGCGTTCGAGCTTTACATGGTCGGGCGCAGGGGGGCCGAGGCCGATTACAGCGACGCGGTTCTTGCCGCCGCTCGGGCGTGGTTTGCCCAGGCAAGTTCCGATGATCAGGCAGAGCTGCTCAAGTCGATCATGTCAGGGCTGCCCGGTGCCTATGACCGCTACAGCCTTGAAACACTGCGCCGCGCGCTTGACGCCTATCAGGGCCTGAGCCGTGACGATCTGCGCGCCAATTACAAGCGTTTCCTGCAAGAAATCATTCCCACCGCGCAGGAACTCGGGCTCAGTTTTTGTGTTCATCCCGATGATCCGCCGCGCGATATTCTCGGGCTGCCGCGCATCGTTTCCAGTGCCGATGATATCGGCTGGGTGCTGGATGCCGTGGACGCACCGGAAAACGGGCTGACCTTCTGCACCGGCTCGCTGGGGGCCAACCCGTTGAATGATTTGCCGGAAATGGTGCAAAAATTCGGCGCGCGCATCCACTTTGCCCATTTGCGCAATGTGGTCAAAGACCCTGACGGTTCGTTTGAAGAGGGCACGCATTTGGGGGGCGACAGCGATATGGTCGCCATTCTGCGCGCGCTGCTCGCAGCGGAATCGGCGCGCGGCATCTCGCTGCCCTTCCGGCCCGATCATGGGCATGACCTGCTCGATGACTCTGGCCGCAAAACGCATCCCGGCTATCCGCTCATCGGGCGATTGCGCGGCCTGGCCGAGCTTCGGGGGGTGATTGCCGCGCTGGCATAGTTGCAGCAGATCGGGGTTGCAGCAGATCGGGCGCATGACCCCGGCGCGTTGGTCGGATCGTGTTGAATAAAATTCTAGTATACTAGAATACAACGTGTTAAGAAATTCAGATCAGAGTGATTCTGCTAGGCGATTTGCGCCTCCGCCTTTGGGATGGAGCATTGGGTGCAAAGCGTCAACTTTCGCAGCATGGGCACGCTCATGCATATCAACTCGTTCCAGGGAGGAACGAATGACAATACAACAGTCCACACGAGCCCTTTTCACGGGTGCCGCGCTTTTCGGTGCGCTTGCCGCATCTGGTGCCGGCGCGCAGGAAGTTACCCTTCGCGGCGCAAGCATGTTCGACGAAGCCCACGCGTTCACACGCACAATGGTGCGCTTTGCAGAGCTTGTTGAAGAAAAATATGACGGCGATGTCACCTTCGATTTGCGCCTGAACGGCGAATTGGGTGTCGAGGCCGATTATGTAACCTTCCTGCAGCAGGGCGTTGCCATTGATTATACGATCATGGCGCCCTCGAACATGGCCACCTTCGCCCCGGCAATTCCGCTGATGGACATGCCCTTCCTGTTCCGCGATCTGGCCCATTGGGAAGCCGTGCTGTCGAGCGACGTTCTGGCACCGCTCGAGGCTGAATTGCTTGAAAAAGCCGATATCATGATCATCGGCTATACGGGCGGCGGTGTGCGCAACATCCTGTCGAGCCAGCCGATCCGGAATATCGACGAGCTTGCGGGCTTCCGTATGCGCGTTATGGGTGCGCCGATTCAGGCGCAAATCTTCTCGGCGCTGAACGCGGCCCCGTCTGCGATTGCCTATAACGAGGTGTATAACGCCATTCAGACCGGGGTGATCTCCGGCTTTGAAAACGAGGCTGCCAGCATCCAGAACCTGAAGTTCTACGAGGTTGCACCCTATGTGACCCTGACCCAGCACACCATTACCGTGCGCCCGATCGTGATGAGCGGAAAAACCTTCCGCAGCCTGCCCGAAGACCTTCAGGCCGCAATTCTGGAAGCCGGTGCCGAAGCCGGTGCGTACGGGCGTGCGCTTGAATCCAGCGAAGATGGCATCAAACTGCAAGAAATGGTCGATGCCGGCCAGATCACCTTGTTCGAGTTTGAGAACCGTGATGCCTTGCTTGACATGGTCACTCCGGTGCAGGATGCGTTTGCCGCCGATCTTGGTGCAACCGCGCTGCTGGAAGCGATTCGCGCAAAATAAGCACGAACCATGACGCAGCGCACAGCCCGGGCCTGACGTTCGGGCTGTGCGACGACGCGCAGAGCTACAAGCAATTCAATGGGGGGCTCATGGGCCGTATACTTGAAGCTTTCTGTCAGAGCTTGCGGATTGTGCTTGGCATTCTCGTCGCATCCCTGGCCATTCCCGTAAGTATGCAGGTTATCGCCCGCTATACCGGCGTGATCCCGGTCTATTTATGGACAGAGGAACTGGCGACATTCATCTTTGTCTGGGTGGTCATGATCGGCTCGATGGTCGCGGTCTGGGAGGGCACACATTTTGATGTGCGCGTCATTCCGGATGCGCAGCGCCCGCTGCTGGTCTTTTTGCAACAGGGTCTGGTCTTGCTGCTGATTGGCGTCTTTGCGTTGCTCTTTGCCTGGTATGGCATTGAATACGCGCAGTTCGGTGCGCTTCAAAAATCGGTCATGCTTCAGGCCAACAAGATTTACACCTTCATTTCGGTGCCCTTGGCCGGCGCGGTCTGGGCGATCTTTGCGTTCTACCGCCTGGCCGAGGCATTCGGCACTTACCGCGCAGCCCGAAAGGCGAATTCATGATCGTTTCAACAGGTCTTGCCTGCGCCATTCTGGTTGGCGGGTTTTTGTTTCTGGTGCTGATCCGCGTGCCGGTGGCCTTTGCACTTGGCATTGCGACAATTCCGGTTGTTCTGCTCGATATCCGCCTGACACCCTTCATCGTGCTGGACCGGATGTTCCAATCCTACAACTCTTTCATCCTGCTGGCCGTGCCCTTCTTTCTGCTGGCGGCCAATCTGATGAATTCCGGCAAGATCACCGACAGGCTGATCGAGCTTGCGCGTGTTCTGACCGGCTGGATGCCCGGCGGGCTTGGCCATGTGAATGTGGCGGTTTCCATGCTGTTTGCAGGCATTTCCGGCTCGTCCACCGCCGATGCCGCCGGCTGCGGCAAAATCCTGATCCCGGCCATGATACGCGAAGGCTATGACCGGCGGTTTGCCATTGCCATTACCGCCTGCTCGTCGGTCATGGGGGTCATCATTCCGCCCAGCATTCTTATGGTTGTCTGGGGCGGGGTGATGCAGGTCTCGGTGGGGGCGCTGTTTCTTGCGGGGGCCATTCCCGGCCTGCTGATCGGGCTGAGCCTGATGGCCACGGTCTATGGCTATGCAAAGGTCTATGACTATCCAACCGCCGGCCGCCCGAGCTTTGCCGAATTCTGGCACGCCCTGCGCGGTTCGATTCTTGCGCTGCTTACGCCGGTTCTGGTGATTGGCGGTATCGTCGGCGGTATCGTCACGCCAACCGAAAGCGCCATCATCGCGGCCTTCTATGCGCTGATCCTGGGCATGTTTGTCTATCGCACGGTGTCGCTGCGCGATCTTGGGCATGTCTTTTACGATACCGGGCGCTTCGCCTCGATCTCGCTTTTTGCGATTGGCACCGCCTCGGCCTTTGGCTGGATGCTGGCCTTTTTCAACGTCCCGCGGCTGATCGTCGATTTCATGACATCAATGGAGTTTGGCACCTTCGGCACGGCCATCGTGATCGCGGCGCTGTTTCTGTTCTTCGGTCTGTTCATCGACGCGATCCCGACAATCATCATCCTTGGCACGGTGCTTTTGCCGGTGGCGACGGCGGCTGATATTCATCCGGTGGTCTTTGCAATCATCGGTATCGTTTCGCTGGCCTTCGGGCTGGTCACGCCACCCTACGGGCTTTGTTTGCTGATATCGGCGTCAATAGGCGGCATGAATGTCGTGCAGGTGATGCGCGATGTGGTGATCATCCTGATCCCCATGCTGCTTATCCTGTTTTTGATCATCCTGTTCCCGGAACTGGCGCTTTGGCTGCCCAAAATGCTGATGCCAACCACATTCCGCTAGGCGGCAAATGGCGCTGTGTCCCCGGCCCTAGATCAACGCATCATGGGCCCATTGCAAAAGCGCCTGTCGCTGGCGGGGGCGGCAGAAAATGTCGCCGGGAAAGCAATTGGCGCGGATCTGGCCTGCATGGCGGGCAAAGCCGCGCCAGCGGGCGATCTGGATCTTGTCGATATCGGCGATGCGCCGGCCGGCATAATAGCGGCAATACCATTGGAACCAGCCGCGCGGGTCGGGGCCGTAAATCCAGCCCTTTTGCCGCCAAACCTGCAAGGGCTGGCGGCTCTTGACGCCGAAATAGTTGAGCGTGGCATCGGGTTTTTCGCTGAGTCTGGCGCGTTCGAACCATTCGGGCGGAAATTCGGCGCGGCAATCATTCATGTAGCGCCCCTCGAACACGCCCATTTCCAGCATTTGCTGCGGCGTGTAACGGGGGGTGAAGCCCGCGTCAAAACCGGCACCCATCGGGGCGACGCGCAGATAGCGATAGTCGCTTTGCATTTTGTCATTCACGCGGGTTTCGCTGAGCTTGTGCATGGCTAGATGCGGAAGATCGGCTGCAACAGGCGCGGGATGAGCGATGAAAACCGCAAGGGCGCATCGGTGGCGGCAAGGCAGATGCAGGGCGCGCCCTCATCGGCAATCGGCTGATGGTCAAGGTCGTCATTGGCCACCTCCAGATCGCCCACACCAAAGCGGCCGGTGGAATCGCTGAAGCTGCCTTGCAGCACCAGCGTCAGTTCCAGCCCGTTATGGCTGTGTTCGGGCACGGCCTGGCCGGGGGCGATATAAAGCAGCCGCGACGAGCCCTGGCGGTTGGCCGAAAGAATGCACTGCCGGTTGCCCATGCCCAGCGAGCGCCAGCGCGGCGGCTGGCCGTTCAGCGCCTGCATGATCGGGCCGGGGAAAATGCCCGAGGGGCGGAAGGCGGGCTCGGGCTTGCGCGGGGCGTCGAGCATGGCGAGCAAGGCTTCGCGCCTGCCTGCACTCATCGCCGCTGGCCCACCGCCTTCAAGCACGGCACCGCCCGCGGCCTGATGCGCCTCGTAAGCCGCGCGGCAGTCCAGACACAGCGAAATATGCGCGGCAACCGCCAGCGCATAGGGGTGGCCAAGGTTGCCGCTGGCATAGGCGGCGAGCAGGGCGTCGGGGGCGTGGTGGGAAATGGCACTCATATCAGCGCAATCCCTTCAATTCGTGGCGCAGCTTTTCAAGCCCGAGGCGGATGCGCGACTTGATCGTGCCAAGCGGCAGGCCGGTTTGGTGGCTCAGGGCCTGATGGGTCATCTCGCCCAGATAGGCTTTTTCGACAATCTCGCGCTGCTCGGGGCTGAGCGCGGCCAGGGCGCGGGCAAGCTGTTCGCCTTCCTGCTCGACCGCCAGAATCTGGCTGGCATCTGGCTCTTGTGCCGGGTCATTGTCCAGATCATCGGGCAAAGGGCGGCTTTCGCGGCGCAGCAGGTCCACATGCCGGTTGCGGGCGATCTGGTAGATCCATGCCGACACCTGGGCGCGCTGCGCATCGAACTGCGCGGCCTTGTGCCAGGCGGTCAGCATCACTTCTTGCACAATGTCTTCGGCCTGGGCGGCGGGCACGCCACCGCGCATGAAAAACCCCTTCAGGCGGGGCGCGAAATGGTCGTAAAGCTGCGCAAATGCGCCACGGTCACGCGCATCGCGCACGGCCAGCATCCATGCAGTCTGGGGTGAGATTTCGGCCTGTTTGGGTGGTGGCACCTTAACCTTGCCCCTTCGCATACGCATGGTCTGCAGCGCCGGAACGCCGTAGCTGAATGTATCGTTTATTTGGGCGCTCTGTGCAAACATATAGCTGTTACGCGCATATCCGCCATCTGGATCATTTTTGATCCAAACCAGTTGCTGCTGCGTAACCCTTGTAAATGCAGCAAGTGGATTAACGATGTCATTCAATGCCTTTCCCATCCGCCCCCAACGCGTTGCCATTATCGGCGGCGGTATTTCGGGAATGGCCGCAGCCTATCTTCTGGCGCCGCATCATGCGGTAAGCCTGTTCGAGGCGGCCCCGCGCCTTGGCGGCCATGCGCGCACGATTGTGGCGGGTCTGAAGGGCGATCAGCCGGTCGATACCGGCTTCATTGTCTTCAACTATGCCAATTACCCGCATCTTACCCGCATGTTTCAGGCGCTCGATGTGCCGGTGGTCAAAAGCGATATGAGCTTTGGCATTTCGGTCGATGACGGCCGACTCGAATATGCCTTGCGCAATATACGCGCGCTGGTCGCGCAAAAACGCAACATGCTGCGCCCCGGTTTTGCACGGATGCTGCGCGACATCATGCGCTTCAACGCCCAAGCCGAGGCGCTGGCGCGTGATGACAGCACGACGCTGGGCGAATTGATGGATGACATGCAGCTTGGCCCGTGGTTCCAGAATTACTATCTGATGCCGTTTTGCGGTGCCATCTGGTCAACCCCGCCCAGCGAAATCCGCAAATTTCCCGCCCGCGCCATTCTGCGGTTCTTCCGCAACCACGCGCTGCTTGGCGCTGCCGACCAGCACCAGTGGTGGACGGTGGAGGGCGGCAGCGTTGAATATGTAAAGCGCCTTGGCGCGCATCTTGCGGCATCGGGTGTTGAAATTCTTCCGGCAACCCCGGTGGAGCATGTGCAGCGCGCCGGCGGCAAAAGCGTGATCACTGCCAAAGGCGCGGCGTTTGAGCCGTTCGATCAGGTGATTTTCGCCTGCCATGCCGATCAGGCCTTGCGCCTGCTGGCCAGCCCGACAGGGGCAGAGCAGGCCGCGCTGGGCGCCGTGAAGTTCCAGAACAACGAAATGGTGCTGCACCGCGACACGGCGCAAATGCCAAAGCGCCGTAATGTCTGGTCAAGCTGGGTGTATAAGGCCGACAGCAACGGCGCCAATACTGCAATAGGCGTGACCTACTGGATGAACCGGCTGCAAAACATCCCGCAGACCGACCCGCTTTTCGTCTCGCTCAATCCGGCGCGCCCGGTGCGCGATGAACTGATTTATGACCAGACCACCTTTCGCCATCCGGTGTTTGATATGGGTGCGCTCGCCGCCCAAAAGCAACTGGCGGCAATGCAGGGGCAGAACAATACATGGTTTGCGGGCGCATGGCTGCGCCACGGCTTTCATGAAGACGGATTTGCCAGTGCCGCGCGTATCCAGCGCCAGATGGACATGGCCGCCGTATGAGCCACGGTGTTGAACATATTGCCGGCACGACCATGCACAAGCGGCGCGGCGAGCTGCATCACGGGTTTCGCTACGGGGTCGATTATGTGCTGATCGACCCCGAGGCCGACCAACCCAAGCCGCGCCTGTTTTCACGCAACCGCTTCAACCTGATGGCCGTGCATGACCGTGACCACGGCGGCGCGATTGGCGCCGGGCAGGGCGCGGTCTGGCTGCGGCGCTTTTTGGCCGAACAGGGGCTGGGCGGGCGCAAACTTGCCCTTGGCCTGCTCACACAGCCGCGCTTTCTGGGCTATGTGTTCAACCCGGTCAGCTTTTGGCTGGTCAGCGAGAATGATGCGCTGATCGCCGTGATCGCCGAGGTTTCCACCCCGTTTGGCGACCGTCACTCTTATTTTTGCCATGCCGAGGGTTTTGCGCCGATCACACCGCAGACCAGACTCGGCACCCAAAAGGCGCTGCATGTCTCGCCCTTTCAGGATGTGGCGGGGCATTATGCCTTTGGCTTTGAGATAACACCTTCGCAAATCGCCATTTCCATTGTGTTTACGCATGGGGAAAATGGCGTTGTCGCCACGTTGAGCGGGCCGCGCGCCCCCGCCACAAGCCTGGGTCTGCTTTGGGCAAGTTTCCGCCGCCCCTTTGGCGCCTTGCGCACGATTACGCTGATCTACTGGCAGGCCCTGCGCCTTCGGCTGAAAGGGGCGCGGTATCGCACGCGCCCAACCCCACCCAAATCGGAGATTTCTTGATGGGCCTTTTTGACTCCAGCATCAAACGCGGGTTTCTGGAAACCTGTGCCACCATCCGCCAGGGCAGCCTGCGCCTGCGCACACCCGATGGCGCGGTGCATGACTTTGGCCAGGGCGCGCCGGAAGCCGCGCTTGAAATTCACGATTGGGCCGCGATTACCGCCATAGCCGGGCGCGGCAGTATCGGGCTGGGTGAAACCTATGTCGCCGGAATGTGGGACACGCCTTCGGTGGAAGCACTGGTGCGGGTCGGGCTGCTGAACCTAGATCATTTTCGCGGCTATGCCTATGCGGGGTTCTGGAACAGCCTGAAATTCCGCCTGGTCAACGGGCTGATGCGCGCCAACTCGCGCCGTGGCGCGGCCCGCAATATCCGTGCGCATTACGATGTTGGCAACGAGTTCTACCAGCTTTGGCTGGATGACAGCATGACCTATTCTTCGGGGCTTTATGCGGCCGGCGATGATGATCTTGGCCGCGCCCAGGCCCGCAAATATGACCGGATCCTGAACCGCCTGCCACAAAGCGAGCGGATACTGGAAATCGGCTGCGGCTGGGGCGGTTTTGCCGAACGCGCGGCGCGCGCGGGCCAGCATGTGACGGGGCTGACGATTTCGCCCAGCCAGAAGGGCTATGCCGATGCGCTGCTCGATGGCCGCGCCGATATCCGTTTGCAGGATTACCGGCAAAGCACGGGCAGGTTCGACTCGATCGTGTCCATCGAAATGGTCGAGGCGGTGGGGCGGCGCTATTGGCCCATCTATTTTGCCACGCTCAAGGCGCGGCTGGCCGAGGGTGGCACGGCCATGTTGCAGGCCATTACCGTGCCGGATTCGCATTTCGACATTTACCGCCGCACGTCGGATTATATCCGCCATTACACCTTTCCCGGCGGGATGCTGCTTTCAGATGCGGTGATCGCCGATCAGGCGCGCAAGGCCGGGCTCAAGGTGGTGGAAAGCCACGCATTTGGCCGCGACTATGCCCGCACATGCCGCCAATGGGCGGCGCGGCTGGCCGAACAGTCCGCGCGTCTGACAAGGCTTGGGCATGATCTGCGGTTCAAACGCAACTGGCAGTTTTACCTTGAATCAAGCGCCGCCTGCTTTGCCGTGGGCCAGACCGATGTTGTGCAGGTGGAGCTGGCCCATGCCTGAAGGTGAACTCATCTGGATCATTGGTGCCAGCGAGGGCATTGGCGCGGCATTGGCCCACCACTATGCGGCGGCGGGCGCGCGGCTGGTGCTTTCGGCGCGTTCCGAAGACAAGCTGAACGCCATGCTGGCCGAGCTTGATGGCAAGCATATCGCTGTGCCACTGGATGTGAGCGACCGCGCCAGCGTTGAGGCCGCCGCCAGAACCATTGCACCCCTTGGCCCGCTGGCCCGTGTGGTGCATCTGGCGGCGATGTATGACCCCGGCCATGTGCGCGATCTGGATGCCGACAAGGCCGCGCAACTGGTCACCACCAACCTGATGGGCAGCTTTCATATCGCCCAGATTGCCCCAAGCCTGCTACGCCAAGGCGGACAATTGGCGCTGTGTGGCTCGGTTGCGGGCTATATCGGCCTGCCCAAGGGGCAGATTTATTCGGCCAGCAAGGCAGCGGTGATTAACCTGACGGAATCGCTGCGGCTGGAACTGGCGGGCGCGGTGGATGTGCGGCTGATCTGCCCCGGCTTTGTCGACACCCGCCTGACCCGGCAGAATGACTTTGCGATGCCCGCCATCATCACCCCCGAAGCGGCCGCCGGCGCAATCGCGCGCGGGCTGAACACGCGCCGCTTCGAGGTGCATTTTCCCAAGCGGCTGACACTCGGCCTCAAACTGCTCAGCGCCCTGCCTTACTGGGCCGCATTGCCGCTGCTGCGCCGCTTCATGCGCGCGCAATCCACCAAGAACACGGAGACGATTTCATGAGCATCCTTGCACTTTACGCCATTACCGTTGTGAGTTTTCTGCTCGCCGATGCGATTGGGCTGCGCTTTCTGGTCAAGCCGGTATTTGACCAGTATATCGCGCATTTATATGCCGAACCTCTGCGCTATGTGCCCGCCGGGCTGTTCTACCTTGGCTATGTTGCCGGGATCTTGTGGTTTGTCTCGCTGCCCGCACTGAAAGCGGGAGACCCGATGGCCGCGCTGCTTGGCGGCTTTCTATTGGGGCTGATGGCCTATGGCACCTATGAGTTTACCAATTATGCGACACTGCGCGACTGGACACTGCACCAGGTGGCGGTGGATACGCTCTGGGGGGGCGTTCTGACCGGGTTTTCGGCCTGGCTGGGGGTTACTGTCATGCGCGCCTGGGGTTAAACCTGGGGCAGCGCAGCCGGTTCAGCCGCGCCGGGAATATGCACCTGGCGCGCGGCCTCGACAAAATCCTTCAAATCCAGCGCCCATGTCGTGCCGGGCCAGCGAATTTCCATATTCTGGCGGCGCGGGCGGTAAACGGCGGTGTAAAGCGTGCCAAAACCGGCGGCAAAGGCGGTGGAATACAGCGGCGGGCGCAAAAAGGCGTTGATGAACTTGTCTTCAGGGTCGCGGTGCAACGCGATGCGGTTCAGCAAGAAGCGTTCACGCTCGACCGTGGCGGTAAACCGCGCATGGCTGATCCATTCCACATTCTCCTGATGGTTGGTCGCGACGGCGGTATGTGACAATATCGTGGGCCGGTCGGGTGACATCATGGCCGTGACATAGTTGCGCTTGCGGTCCAGCACGGTGACATTGTAACTCATATGCGTGGGAATGCGCGCCAGCGCCGCGCCAGCCTGCTCGACCGTTTCGCAGGTTTGCAGCACATAGCGCAAGATCAGCGGCACGCCGAAGCCTTCGCCCACCACGCGCCGCCCGCCAAAGGTAAGCGAAATGGACAGGCCGGCATCGTTCATCCCGTCAACCATGCCCCACAGCCCGTCGGACACACCCATAACCTTGCGGCCCTGCCAGCCGGTATGGGTGATCAGGCAATCGAACGCGCTGGCATGATAGTCGTAGTTGCGCACCATCACAGGCTCGCGCCCCGTCCAGATGGCTTGCGAGCAGCCCGAAAGATAGGGCGGCGGGCAATAAAAGCTCAGGAACCGCGCCGCATGGTCGCCACCGCCGGCCAGTTCGCACAGATCGTCGTAAAGCGGCACGATCTCGGGCATATGCGCTTTCAGCGCCCGGCGCCCCTCCAGATAGGTGGGGCGGGCGCTGTCACCCTCTTTCAGCCACCATTTATGGTAGTCGGGCCAGTATTCGGCGAAAAGCCCGGCCCATTTCGGGCCGGGCTGATCTTCTGAGATGGCACGCCAAAGCATGGCGTCTCCTTACAATATCTTGAACGCCGGATCAGACAGCGCGGGCCCCGCATTTGCCACAGGCAGGGGCTGGCCTGCAACCGATTGTTTGATCCCGTGAATCCACTTCTTGGCGCGTTCATTCAGCCGGAAGCTTTTGGTCATCGAGCGGCCGCGTGTGACCAGAATGCCAATATCGGCCCCCTCGTAACGGTAATCGCCGGGGCGCAGGATGCGCAGGAAAAACGCCTCGTTCTCGCTTTCAACCGCGCGGCGGTGATAGTCGAAGCGGTCAAACACCACGCGGCCATCCTCCAGCATTTTGTAGATGCCGGTTTCGGGCGATTGCGTGCAGATATCGACACTGTCATCGGTGTGTTTGATGACCATCTGCGACCAGCTGTCGATCATATCGGGGTTGGCCCAGCGGCTGTTCAACTCATCGACATCCAGCTCGAATTTCCGTTTGGAAAATTCGAGCAGGTGGAACAGGAACAGGGGTGCATCGGCATGGGCAAAGGCGGCATGGTTGGTCATCGAGCTTGCGCCGGTAATGCGCGGGTTCAACTCGCCCAGCCACAGATCGCCGGTTTTCTTGTCGATCAGGAAATCCAGCTCGAAATAGCCGCGATAGCCCTCTTTGCGCAACTGCTCGCCGAATTTGAAGGTCAGGTCGCGGGCTTTCTGGCGCACTTTCGGCGGGAAGGCGGTGGACAGAATCTCGTTGCCGCACCAGCCACCGCGATAGGGGGTAAGCTCCTTGAAGCCGACAAGCTCGGTCATCAAGGGGCCAACGATTGTGCCTTCCTTGGTGGCGCAGGCTTCAATGGCGGAGCCACGGCAATCGATCCGCTTCATGATCTTGATCTCGCCCTCGCCGACAATCTCGCTTTCATGGCGGCGGAAATCGGCTTCGGATTTGATGAAGAACGTCGTGTGGCCGGAATCGCCAAAGGCCGATTGCAACACAAGGTCGTGGCCAATTCCTGCCTTTTCGCAGGTTTTCTTCAGGTCTTCGTAATTCTTCACCTCGGCCAGCACGTTCGGCACCGAGGGCACGCCGGCCTTGTTGCCAATGCGCACCGTCTCGATCTTGTTGTCCATGCTTTGGCGCAGCTTGGCCTTGGGGAACCAGACATCGGCGCCCAACTCCTTGGATAGCCGCTCGGTTTCCGCATCGAACATCAGGAACACGAATTTCGGCTTGCCGCCCCGGCGTTTGATGAAGTCAATCACCTCTTTATGCTGGAGCAGATAGTTGTTGATGTCTTCGATCGACTGAAACTCGGCATGGGGCTGCTCGGAGGGGCAGAACACGTTGGGGTGCTTGCCACCGTAACAGTCGATATAGCAGATATACTTGAAGTTCTTCACCCATTCATCCAGCCCCAGAAGGTTGAAATTCGTGGCCGAGATGAAGTAGATCGGGTCTTCATTCCGGTGGAAAAAGCGCCGGATTTCGGAGATGTTTTTTAGCTCTTTGGCCATTGTCTAATCCTTTTTCAGTGCGGCTGCGGGTTTGGGTTTTGCGGGTCTGGGCAGTGAGGCGAGCGCCTCGGCAGTGAATACGCGCAGGCCCAGATCGGCGCGGTAGCCATGAATTTCGTTCACATCGAGCGCGCGCATGAAGGCCAGAATCTCGCGGCTGATCACCTGACCGGGCACAAGAATGGGAAAGCCCGGCGGGTAGGGGATGATGAAGCTGGCCGAAACCACCTCTTCGCCCGCCTCAAGCAGGTCATGAAGCGCGCCGTCCAGCTCCAGATAGTCGCAATTCTTCTCGTCATAACTCAGGTAATAGGCGGTGCGGATATCGCCCTCGGGGGTTATATCATCGGGGCGGAACGCATCGTGAAAGCGGCTGAAATCCGGCAGGGGCGGAAAGTTTTCGGTGAGGTTTTTCACCCGACGGTCGAATGACAGCCGTTCCATTTTCGAGGCATCGTCGAGCAGCTCATCCAATTCGTTGGCAATTTCGACCAGCACTTCGATGAGATAGGCGACCGAGCTGCGCGTTGTGCCGATATTGGTCATGAACAGCACGGTATTGCGCGAGGTCTTGTTGATCTGGATGCCGTATTTGTCCATCAGCACATCGTTCTTGAACGTATCGCCATCCCAGCCGGTGCCGCCAACCGCAAGGGTTACGCGCGTCGGGTCCAGCACGAAATCATCCTGCTCCCAGCATTCGAACATGTCGGTCCAGCCCTGTTCGACATCGAAATAGCTGGAAACGCCGCTTTGGCGGTGGTGTTCGGGGATCATGTCGCCGGCGGCAAGCACCTTGAAATATTTCTTCAACAGCGGATGGCTGGCAATGGCGCGGCGCATCGACATTGCGGCTTCGATCTGGCGCTGAACGAATTCAAATCCTTCAAGCTCGACCTGCCGCCGACCCACATCGAGGCTGGCGATGATCTGGTAGTTTGGCGAGGTGGAGGTATGGGTCATGTAAGCCTCGTGGAAGCTTTGCTCGACCTCGCCCTTGAAATCCTGATCATTCACATGAATCATCGAGCCTTGCCGCAGGCTGGTCAGGGTTTTGTGGGTGGATTGCGTGGCATAAACCCGCACCCGCGCTGCGGGCGGCGCGATAAGGCGCGCGTCAAGCCAGTCTTCATCGCTTGCTGTCTCAAGCTCTTTTTGCTGGGCCTTGTAGGCGCGCGCATGGTCTTCTGTGCGCAGGCGTTTGCGCAGATCATTGGCCGTGCGCATCGCCGTGCGCTGGCGATAGGTGGGCGAGAAGCGCGCAAAGGCAAACCACGCCTCGTCCCACAAGAAAATCAGGTCGGGCTTGATGGCAAGACATTCTTCCATAACCCGTTCGACATTATAAACCAGCCCATCGAATGTGCAGTTGGTCAGCAGCAACATGCGCACACGGTCAAGCTTGCCCGCCGCCTTCAGGGCCAGTAGCTGGTGCTTGATTTCCCTGAGCGGCACGGCGCCATACATCGAATATTCATTCAGCGGATAGCTGTCGAGGTAGACCACCTCGGCCCCCGCAAGCACCATGCCGTAATGGTGCGATTTGTGGCAATCGCGGTCGACCAGCACAATATCGCCGGGCCGCACCAGCGCCTGCACGACAATCTTGTTGCAGGTCGAGGTGCCGTTGGTCGCAAAGAAGGTTTGCTTGGAGCCAAAGGCCCGGCTGGCAAGCTCTTGCGCCTCTTTGATGGGGCCGTGCGGTTCCAGCAAACTGTCAAGCCCGCCGGATGTGGCCGAGGTTTCGGCCAGAAAGATATTCGGGCCATAAAACGCGCCCATATCCTGAATCCAGTGGCTGCGGGTGATCGATTTGCCACGGCTGATGGGCATGGCATGGAACACGCCGGTGGGCTGTTTGGAATAGTTAACAAGCGCGGTGAAGAACGGGGTTTTGTTGCGCGCCGCTACACCGCGAAGGATGTTCAGGTGCAGCTCCATGAAGTCTTCCTGATTGTAGAAAACCCGCCGGCAAATGCCCAGATCCATGCCGGCAATGTCCTCAACCGAGCGTTCGGTGACCAGATAGGCATCAAGCTCGGGGCGCACGCGGGCCACAAGGCGGCACAGTTCGGGGCCATAATTTTCGGGGATGACATCGTCAATCCCGTCGGTATCGCGCATCCCGCTCAGATATTTGTTCAGAATTTCATTGGCGTTCCTGGATTTCAGCGTCAGGCCGGGGCGCACGACAATGGCCTGGATATTGTGGTTGAACAAAACCGCGATCAGCGCATCTTCAAGGCTTGGCACCACGACCGCCTCATAGGTGAACGGGTCTTCGGGGCGGCGCATTCGCGCGACATTGTTCTTGAGCCAGCGTTCCTGCTGCTCGTTCACACTGTCAACGATCAGAATCTCGAAATAGGGGCGGCTCATGGCGCGGGCTTCGGGCGAAAGCATCGCCTCGTCGTTATGCTCTTCCTCGTCCACAGAGTCGCGTTCCAGCGGTATTTCGCGCCGACGATAGGCGCCCGTGGTCAGCGCGCGTTTGACACGGGCCACGGCGAAGGCCAATTCTTCAAAATTGCCATGTTCGAACTGGCGGCGCATATGGTTGAAGGCGGCCATGCCGGGAAAGGCCCAATAGGCCTCGACCACACTGAGCGAGTCAAAAAGCTCGGCAATGCGGGCCTTGATGCCGGTGATCTTGCGCGCTTGCGTTTCACGCGTCAGCGCGCTCGAGGCTTCGCGCAGGCTGCTCCACCTGTCGGCGCGAAGCTGCGTGGCCGAGTAATAATCGCTTACAGATACCATAGCCGTTCTCCCATTTTTATTGGGCTGAACACCAGGATTATCTGCCGCGAGGGCGCCAGATGCCCGGTGCTAGCCGGTCGTTGCCTTGCCCATATAGGGCGATATTCCAAACCCCTGCACGGGGCGACGGTTCAGCGCCTCGGCCTCGGCTGTGGCGGGCACATCAACATGCAGACCCGCGCGGCTGCCTTGCGTTGGCACTTCGAGCGGGCCAAGCGATTGCAGATAGGCATCGGTGCCACTGCTGCGATCATAGACCGAAAAATCGGTCGAACGGTCGCGGAAGCTTTTCAGCACCTGACCAAGCCCTTTCAGGCCGGTTTCGCGCTGGCGGCGGACCATCGACAGATCCACCTCGATCGGAAACATATCTTCCTGCCCGGCCGATTGGTGCAGCACCAGCGATGTCGGGTCGACGATGCAGGATTTGCCAACCCCGCCCGCGCCCAAACCGTTGACATCGATCACATAGCACTGGAATTGCGCGGCGGTGGCGCGGGCAATGGCCAGTTCGGCGTCGCGGTCGGTCGTGCCGGTCAGCACGGGGTGCAGCAGCACTTCAACGCCTTGGCTGGTGAGCTGGCGCGTGGTTTCGGGGAACCACATGTCATAGCAGATCGACAGGCCGAAACGGCCTACATCCGGCACGTCGAACACACAAAAATCGGTTCCCGCGGCGATACCCGCCTCGTAAGGCAGGAAGGGGAACATCTTGGCGTAGCGGCGGATGATATTGCCATCGGGGTCGATCACCAGCGAGGTGTTGTAAACCCGGCCATCTTCGGGCGATGTCAGGAACATCGAGCCGGGGATAAGCCATATCTTGTGGCGGCGCGCCGCTTCGCAGAACCGGTTGATGGTATCATTTTCCGGTGCGAGCTTGAAGCGTTCCAGCGGGCCGAAGGGCGCCAACTCGCTGAACAGCACCATCTGTGTCCACGGGAAACGCGCCATCAGCACGTCGAGCCGTTGCATCATACCGTCGACATTGGGTTGAAGCGCGTTCACATACATCTGAACGCCAGCAATTGCGAATGGGGTCATTTTTCCAGCTCTCCAAGCTTGCAGAGCGGGCGAATGCAAATGCCATCGGTCTCTGTCAGGCGCATCTTCTACGCCCTATTGCCGGGAGGGGAAATAGCAGAAATGCACGGGCCTGCCGGGGTGAAATGCCCACAAAAGCCGGGCTTTTGATGCCGGAATGCTTGGAAAAGGGCGGGCCGTTTTTGCGTTGCTTCTGCTTCATGGTCAAAGCAGCTTTGCATGGATTTGCGCGGCTGCATAGGGCAGAGTCGACAAATAGGCGGCAGGAGCCACCAAACAGCCGGATTGCGCGGCAAATTGCGCAATAATTGGGAAAAATGACCAAACACACGCATTTTCAGCTAACGCTTCCGGTGCGCTTCCATTAGGCAAGATGCATGAAATTCGGTTTTCCCACTGCGCGCGCGGGCATGACGATTGGCCTGCTGGGCGGGTCTTTTGACCCGCCCCATAGCGGGCATGTGCATATTACCAGACAGGCGCTGCGCCGGCTGGGGCTTTCGCAGGTCTGGTGGCTGGTTTCGCCCGGCAATCCGCTTAAACCCAAGGGGCCACAACCAATGGCGCGGCGCTTGGCGGCGAGCCGCGCGATCATGCAGCACCCGCGCGTGAAAATCACCGATATCGAGGCGCGGCTTGGCACACGCTATACGGCCCAAACGCTGGCGCATCTGGTGGCGCTTTACCCCGCTGTGCGCTTTGTGTGGCTGATGGGGGCAGACAACCTTGTGCAGTTTCATCTGTGGGACCAATGGGAGGAAATAGCGCAGCGCGTGCCGATTGCGGTGCTGGCGCGCCCCGGCCAAAAACTGCGCGCCGGGCTTTCGCCTATGGCGCAACGCTTTGCGCGCTACCGAATGCCTTCGGCGCAGGCCGGTGCGCTGGCCTTGCGCGCGCCGCCGGCTTGGATATTGTTGGGGGGTCCGATGGTGGACCAGTCATCAACCCGGCTAAGGGCAGAAGG